>CAJQIN010000001.1 GCA_905478465.1 Minisyncoccota bacterium
TGTAATATCAACCATGGATGGCTCCCCTCTTGCATCACGTGCCCGCTTACCTAGAACCCGCGGGTCTGTTATTGAAATACCTTCTTCTTCTGGTGCGCCTTCGTCTGCTGCGTCGTCTGCTGCGTCTGCTTCTGCGTCTGCGTCTGCGTCTTCTTCTGCGTCTTCTTCTGCGTCTGCGTCTGCGGCGTCTGCGTCTGCAGCGTCTGGCTCTGCGGCGTCTGCGTCTGCAGCGTCTGGCTCTGCGTCTTCTTCTGCGTCTTCATTTGCGTCAAGTTCTGAGCCAAGTTCTGAGCCAAGTTCTGTATCAAGAACATCTTCTTCGGGTATTGCTGATGAAAAGTTTATTTTTTGGAATGGAGTAGTAGTAGATTCTACATCATCAAGAACAACGGTTGCTGCATCAACAGTGCGTATCTTTTTGTAAATGAAGAACCGGTTTAGAAATGAAATAGCTTTTTCATTTTCACTCATTTTATGAGATTGTCCATAGGTTTGTTTTTCTGCCAACATTTTCGTAAATAGTATGCTAAAATTACCAGATGAAACTGGCATATCTAATGCATTGGCTTCTTGTTGTGAAAGTAATTCAAATCCATAATTTTCCATAACTCTATTTAGATAATTAAAATTTACAAGATATTCTCTAAATTTTTTGCCTATAGTTTCTTGTAGCACGTCAATAGCATATCCTAAACAGGAGCTATCATTATCAAATGAGGTGTTATCATATTGTTTGGTAACTTCTAACAATTTATGGTCATTCTCTCCAATAACAAAACTTTCTCCCTTGGAAAGAGAGGCCAATTTATTAAAGATTTCGGTACCATCATAACATGTTCCAACAAAATAACCACCAATCTTTGTATTTTCGGCCACATTCCGAATAAATCCTCTAAGTGAAACCATATCTTCAAAGAAATAATGCAGGGCAAATTGACATGAAGATATATTAAACCCCGCACTAACTCTACCATAATGACGTGCAAGTCCCTTCCCAATTTGTTTCTCATCGTTTGGTCCTCTCCCGATGGTTGAATTATAGATCATTTTATCGCGTTCGCTGTTAAAGCCAGTTCCTTCCTTTAAATTATATTTCGAATTACAAATAGTAAAGAGCGCAGTTAATTGAGAATTAGTTTGATTCTTCATTTCGATATATCTTACACAAGCACCGTCTTGTTTATTTTCAATATTATCCTGTGATACATCAACCCCTAATACAAATGATAATTTAGCCATTTTCCATTTATTTAGATCACCCGCTTTACCAACAGCATAATCAATAAGTGTATCACCAGGATTACTTAAATTCATAATAAGACTATTTTTAACATATAAGTTGTGAAAATTTCTCATAGACTTGGTTTTGCTTTTGGATTTATCGCCGGTATAATAAACACCACTATCAAAATCTTCTGGAATATTTTGACCTGTTATAATCATCTCTAATGTGATAGGCTCATGAATTGATTTCCAATTACTATTTGCAACATCATATGAATTACCATATACTTTTTCACCGGATAAATATTGAGCAGTTTTATCATATCTCACTTTAATGGGGATCCATCGCCATTTGCTTTTATTGTCTCTAATATATTTAAATTCAACAATAGCTTTGTCTGTAAATATATCTCCGTCTTCGGTCATCATTTGCAACGTTCCAACTGCATCTTTTTGAAGTTTAATGTTACAAATATGTGCTTCATCATCACTGGGATTTGTAGGATGAAATGGTGCCGGTTTATAAATATTCGAACGTTTAGGAATGATGATATTATCATCAATGACATTTTGACAGGGATTAACAAATTGTTCCGAAAATCCACAACGCAATGTAAGTGTTTTATAACGTTCGATATTTGGGCCAATCATATCATAAATAGCATCACTACTAGCCTGGTTTTTGATAGTAGTTACTAAGAAATCGACAGTATTATGTTCAGGTGGTTTCCATTTGAAACTTCTAGTCCATGTTTTCTTTTTATTTACAATTTTGTCTTTCTTTTCATTAATACCAACACCTAAATCACTAGGTGTAAAAATCAAACCGTCTGTTTCGTATTCAAGATTTCCACCATGTGCATTGTCGATAATTTTTTTACAAGAAGCAAATATGTTATCACTGGCATAAAATGTTTTACATTTAATTTTCAAAATATTACTAAGATTATCAACAATATTACGTGTAGAGTCGTCGACCATTTTTGTCAATTCAATAAGCAATTGATATCTTGACCGGTCCTTGTCGTGAAATGGAAGATGTCTAACATCAATACCATTTGAGAAATAAATATCAAAGCTTGCATAAAGATTTATATAATCACTCGATTTACCATATAGAATATGCTCGCCATCTAATATAGAGTTAAAACATGTTTTATTATTGCATTTCATACCAGTAAATTGAACTTCCATATTGGTACTAATAAGATAAATATTACCATCGCTGTTAATTATTAGTAACTTGCGCAAACCATCGGCTTTATCAGTCACAGTATAATTCTTAGTAATATTTGGACCAATTTGTTCATTATCGGTTTTAACAATATTGACAAGTTGCAATGTAATAGAATTTGGTCCTATAAAATTACGTGAGTTCATCACAATTTGCTCAGGTTTTTTCATGTATTTTTGATATGTATCGATAGGCGGATTACCGTTGACGATATTATAGTAATTTGTTAGAACATAAGATTGCATCGTTTGTGGTATTGGATAATTAGTTTCTTGTAACCCAGACGATATATATTTAACCATTTTTTTTATAACACTAATTACCGTCTGCATATCCCAGTCATTCGGCAAGATTTCGAATTCTATTTCATAATTTTCAGGATTATTAAATACATTTGCCGCTTCGATTGTATATTCAGGGGTATATTGCCCACCCTGAATTTTAGATGACTTAGTAATTGTCATATCCACCTTTACATTAGGCATTGATTCGTGAACCAAAGTGATGCGACTAATATAACGAAACCGTTTAGACATATCTTTCCATGTAGAAAGGTAGCCATTAATTTTATCCATATCTTCAACATTGCGTTCAATTTGGTAAGATAGACGAAATTGAAATTCACTATTATCATATGGATGAATTCCCAAAGGTTTAGATTTTTCTAAAAATGAATACCGCTCGGCTGGTATTTTAGATAGATTGTTTGTTTTACAATAGGTTGAAATATTTTCTGTACCATAGATATCACATCTAACATTTTTCATATTAGAGCTCATGATTCTCAACCGGTTCTCAGTGTGGTTGCTTACCAGTTTGAATCCAATTGAACGTAATTTTTTGATTACATTATCGTAATTAATTTTGGTAATTTTACCATATTTTGTTCCGAACCGTATTTCCAGTTCATGTTCTGTATTAGGATTAGTTGAACCACTATTTTCTAAATAGTTTGCTATGATTGGTTCCATTATATATATATAATGTTATTATTATTTATTCAATTATTAATAATACTTAATATCGTATCATATAAATCTTGTTTCTTACGCCGTTTTCCATTAGAATCTTCTAATGCAATATTTAGCTTAATGGCATAATTATGTAAGTCATCAAGTTTATATGCACTGACTGGTTTAATAAATCTTTTAATACTATCCATTTTACATAGATTCAATCTATAATAATCGATATCATTCTTATTTGTATCAATCATATATTCACCTTTATTAAACACAACAATGTTGGGTGTCTTAGTTGCATCACCCGTTTCAAAATAGAATGCATTGTGAATATAAACAATATCGATTTTATGATAAATACATAGCAAAAAAAATACATCAATAGATATTCTCTTATCATTCACAAGCTCACTTTCGACTCCAATTCTGGTTAGTTTAAGTTCTTTTAGGAGCGGTTTATTGCTACGAATAATATCAACAAACTCAAATTTCATTTGTTTTTCAACCGAAAAAATATTATTTTGAACCATATTGTATTCATCGATTCCTTTATGAAATATGAAAAAACACCAAAATAGTTGGTCTTGTGATTTAGGAATATTAATAAATCGATCACGTTTAACCGCCTGTGATTTGGGTATATTAGCTTTTGAAGAGAAGGTCTCAAATGATTTATCAATAAGATTGTTAAATAAATCATTTGTAAGAGAATACTTATTAAGATTATCGAGATTAAATGTTTCCATTGTTAATAGTATCTATTAAATTATCTTTAATATCTTTATCAAAATAATTATCTTTGTATGTTTTTTTAACATCTTCTGTTGTTTTGAGAAGATTTTCTTGCGAAATAATATGTTCAAGATGTGTATCTAACTTAGAGAGAATATCATCTGACATCCCAGTCAGATTTATGAAGACTCCATTCTTATTTTCATTAATTGGAATTTTATTTTCTTTAAATAAACGTAGTATTTGTATTTGTTGTTCTTTATTTAAATTTTCTATTGTATCTCGCATCTTAGCCAATTCATACGGCATTTAATATATATAAAAATAAATTGTTTTTATATATTTTTAACAACAACATTTCCAACCAACCTTTTTATTCAACTTTATCTTCTTTTTTTCAACATCTATTAATACATTAATCGTCGCAGGTATCATTGATTTAATAATTGGTTCATATACTTCTAATTCACCACTATTTGTCTCATCCAATAATAATAGGATTGCATCTATAATTACCTGGCGTTTCTGGTGCCCCGATAAATTTTTAACTGTTGATAAATATTGAATACATTCAACAACAACTTCCAACATATTTTCTAGATTAAAACCATTGGGGTATTTAGATTCTAAATAATTTTTTAGTTCTTCAGCATATTTTGACACACGTCTAACATTAGTTTTTACATTACTAATCGTATTAGAAATACCATTAGATAACTGAACTTCAATTGAGCTTAATCCCTTATTAATAGCATCGGCATTCATTATACTATCCCCAAAGAAAATATTTATATGCTAATTTAATTTATATGCTAATTAATTGACAATTTCGGTTGTGTAATCTCTCCACTTTTAATCTCACCAATCACTGATATATATTTGTCATTTAATTCATACCGTTGTCCAATAACAGACACATTAATAGTATCTCCTTCATTTGCCTTGATAAATGTTTGATTATTGTTGTGGTGGTCTCGTGCAATAAATATAATTACCGGTGATGGGTCTTCATCTATTTCGGCTCGGATACCTGCCTTTGTTTTATTTTTAATGATGCAGCTAAAAATCATTCCTTCGACCGGAAGACAAATCTCACACTCAAATACAACATTAATGTTAATAGTATTGCCTTGAATCACTCCACAGCTTTTTGAAATAAATTTATATGAATCTGTTTTAATATAACCCTCCGAGACACATTTTCCTTCACATGTCTCGACTATTTTTTTTTTCAAAGTTTCATCTAATTTTCGATTAATACTTTTTATCGGCAGATTTATTCTTTTTGTTAAAATACTTTTTGAATATATATTCTGTCGAGAAGTCATTATATATTACTATATTTTATATTTTATATCAATTATTAATATTTAATTAGTGGTCTCGTCATCAGCAGCACTGGCATCAGCAGCACTGGCATCAGCAGCACTGGCATCAGCAGCGGGCACTGGTGCAGTCCAAGGCCAAATGCTTTTGTTAAAATAAGACCAGTCCTGTGGGACATCAAAATATTTGGGGTGATTCTTATATAAAAAAATTCCGGCACCTACAAAACATGTACCAATTACGACTTTTGATTTAAAACCGCGATCCAAATTTTCAAACATTATATATATATATAATGTTTTTTTAAGTTATATGATAATAGAAGAAAAACTGTGGTTTATTAATTATATTAAAAAAATAGATAAATTAACACAATGGGACTTATTCATTGTCAGATTTATTAGACAATTATTACATGATACAGACCCTATTATAATGGAATATCATGATGACCTATTAGAAATAGTATTGAAGATAATTTCAACGCAACCAGTTGTGAATTTTATCAAATTAACGCACCCACATGTTGAATTTGTACAATTTAATGAATTAGTGCGCGACCTTATTAATATATATCTTATGAGACAAGAAGATTACAATTATCTTAAATAGAGAGAATATGTTGCAAGGCATGATTATGGTACGCAATATCAACTCCATTAATTGACACTACTCCAGAATTTGTTATAAAATGGTATAAAACCTTATCCCCGTCTGGCAACGCATCCTGTTTTATAGACCCCGGATCCATTAGAAGATTAATTGCCACCGGTGTTTCTTGGTGTTTGGGATAATATGATATATTTTTACTACCATAAAACGTCTTGCCTTGTATTTTATGTTTATAAATTGTCACATCATCACATTTTGTCTTAATGATAGATAATATTTTCTCTCCTGATGTTAAAAAATCTCCAATTTTAACTTCATCTAAATTACATACAGACTTGTCATATAGTCTTATGGGAGTCTTGCCCCAAAGACCGCTAGCAAGTTGTGTATGGATCATTTCTCTAACGGCATCATCAAGGAATATACCAAATTTATTTAGATGTTTGAAATAGGTGGATTGGTTGAAAAAATTAAATAATTCATAATAGTCCAATACACCTATTTCATTCCAGTCTTGGAATACATAATCATTGATAACGATGCGACTGGTATTTGTGGATATGCAATATAATAGATCGTGTTTATAATCGTCATATTTTATAGCATCAGGATGTTCTTCTGATTTTATAAATTGTTTCTGCCGCAAACCGTTTTCATCAAATGTTATTAGTTCGACTTTATGTTGATTTGACACTAATATAGGCTGATCAGATGACGGCATCATATATACGATATTTTCTCCAATTTCACTGATTGCGCTGGATGTGACGACAGAACCGTCAGCTAAAATATCACCTAATTGTACATCTTGGATATTAATTTTCTTGCCATCACTAAGGAAGATTGGCGAATCTATGCCAAAGCAGAATTGCAGTTTAGAATACAGGGTAAGATTTTTCATCACACATGGATGTGTTTTATGGCGATTTTCTATTTTAACTTTTTTTGTCTGTTCATATGGTCCTATATTAAATTCCCAACCTGGCTCACATACATTTGTCCCACCTACATCAAATAATTGTGGCTGGGTTGCACCAGCTTCTTTTTTTTCACTTTGTTTGGACCAAACCGTTGGAAATACAGGCACTCCAGTCGCCCATCCCTTTTTCAGAAATTCTACCTCCTTCCCCATCTTCCACTCTGTCGATTCCGATGCATCGCCACCACCCCAGGGTTTGTCGCCCTCCGCCTCCTTTCGAACCATACCGAAGCTATCCCGCACCTCCGCTAGTTTGTCTAGTTCCGGTTTCCGACCTGAATTGTCTTCACTGTTCCGCGTTCCATCTCCACCAGTTGTTATGCACGCCTTTCCGACATACTTTTTCCCGGGGTGCTTCCCCCCGACCCTGGGTGATATCGCGGGTGCACTAGGAAAAGCCTGAAATGTTGTTTTTTTATGTGCGCCCCCACCTTGTCCCCATCTCAATTCTAGGACGATGTCTGATATAACTTTTACTATGGATGCATCCATTCCTGTCGTAGAGTCTGTCACCAAGGCATAGTCTGCATCTTCCATTTCCCAAGCTGTCAGGCCACGCGCATTTTTTCGGTCAAAAGTAAAATCGCTTGGGGGGAGGACGTCCAGATCCAGCTCCCCAACACCTGGATGGAGAATCCGCTGTTTCTTGAAAATGTTCTTGTGTTTACCAATATCGTCAAAAGCACCTGGCTGGTTGTGATGACTCTTCTCACTATCCGCATCCGCCATCTCGGCCGTCCCTGAGTACCCAGTTCCAATGGTAGTGCGCCCAAAAACTCTACAAAAAGGTGAATTTGCAGACGCTGCAACCATCCCATCAGCGAAGGCCCAACCCGGCGCCTCCGGACATTTTTTTTCATACGCGACTCGTCCATTCACTGCTCTTCCCTTCTTGTCATATACCATGAGGTCCCCATTTGTGTCCTTCTCGATTGCAACTTTCTTCCCCCCGAACCAGAATGTTGTAAAGTCATATCGTTGTAATTTAAATCTCACCTGACCGGAATGATATCCTCTGGGTTTTTCGTCACCCATCTTCTTATCTGGTAATTTTACTTCAATCTTATTTTTACTTCTATCAAATAAAAATGCAGTCCTTTCGCCATACGTCCCGGCAGCACCGACTTCCGACCACCATATTGGGTCGTTTTTGAATGGATTGTCAGTGGTCCCTTTGTTGCCCTTCGCATTTAACCATGGGTCCACTCCCCTAAAAAACGACGATGGGGTAGTAAATCTATCAACATCCATTATTTCCCACGATTCTGGTGCACGTGGTGGCTCCACTCCGTCCCATTCGACTTTACTAATGTGTATTTTCCTATTTTCAACATCGACATCAATCCATTGGTTACTTTTATCGCTATTATCTCCTCCTCTTAATTGGCGAAGTCGCTCGCTGACTCTCTTGGGTACATCTTTATCTACGTATGTAATTGTAATACATTTATTCATTAATTTATAATATGACCATACCCCTGTGTCCGGATTCTTCATTCTCTCGATTTCCTTCTTCGCCTCCAACGCATTCGTATATTGTTGTTTAATGAGTCCCAATGTCATATCGCGTCTCTCTGCATAATAACCAGCTTCACCATTTGGTCCAGGAATTGTCTTCAACTGGTTGTAAGTACCTTTGAATTGGCCGGGGTGGTCGCTCTCCATTGGCAAATAAATACGCTCATAAGAGAGACTTCGTTCTGCCTTCGAGCCAGGGGACATCACGGCACCTTTCTCAGCCCCCATCTTATACCTTTCTTCAAAAATCCACTTGAGGGAATACACCTGTGGCCAATCTGGGTGTGGTTTCCGCCAATCTTCTGTAAAATAAAAATCCTTATAAAAAAACGGGCTGAACTGCTTTGGCCCCATGGCGCTGTTGGGCTCACCACCATGATCTTCCACCGCCGGGACGTTCCACAGGGCGATGTGTGCATCCATCTGATCCGTCACATTATCGAATCGTTTTTTCCTCCCTATACTCCACTCATACTCTTTCCCCCCTACCAACCCGCCTCTGACCCCATGGAAGTATTTGTTAAAATCAGCTATACACATTGGTTGTATAAATTCTATGTTTTGGGTATCACTATAATCATGCCAACCGTCACTATACACACTACTTGAAAATAATGTATAATTTTGGTCCATTAATTTGACAGTATCGGCATCATCACCTACGATATTAGGTCCGATATCTGTTCCAAACCCTGTAAAAAATGCTTGCTGTACGCCGAGTTTGTCTGAAAGTTCTTTGGCGGCCTTCGAGTATATTCTATAATAATACCCAGTACCTGTTTCCGTGGCTGTGCTACCACCAAACAGCTTCTTGTTCATCCAATTCAATCCCGATCCAATTTCATATGCTTTGCTCAATATTGTAAAATAAATATAATAGAGGGATAGTTTAAAAAATTCTATTCGGGCGGACGCAATTAAAGCATCAATTATTGTTTTAAGATAGGCAATATGTTTCCAGGCGCTTTGATACACTCTGTCATACGATTCCCCTAATTTAATATAAATTTCCTTCTCTAAAATAGATTTAATTTCATTTTGCATCCTAGCTAAAATATTACCTAACCCACCGAATTGATTTTTAATATAATCTGCGAGTCCAATCACACTATTAAGAACAAATCCAAACCCAGCCATTACTGTACCACTCATTGCTAATGCGGCAGCGACGATTTCATTAAAAGGATTAATATATTCATTATTTTTATCTTTTACCATAGATTCTACACATTCTTCAAAATTTCGGAAGGTGGCTTCGTCGGCGGTTTCACCAGGCGACCGACTAATGTGTCCGGCAATGGGTAATATATGTGGTTTACATTTTTCGGTAGGCCATAATAATTTCCCGGTCTTGATATCTTTCCTATATTTATAACTACCTAGTTCACTCTTAATTTTATAGTAAGTTATTAAACCAATAATAATAAATAAAATAATAATTGTTGCTAAAATATGACTCGAATATTTTGTAAAATAATTATCATTTGATGTATCTTTGAATAATAATGAAATCTTAACTGCTGTATTTTGATCAGCCATATATAATATCTTTATAATTATTTATATGAATTATTTCACTATTTTACTGAGCTTCAATTTTCGAAATGGCAATTATCATGTTACTCTGTTCGTCTAGAAGGGCTTGAAGGTATTCATTTATTGTCACAGTACGTTCGGTCGTGTCTTTCATATTAGCTAAAATTTTATATACACCAGATATTACATTTATAAGAAGATTTGAATGCATACTAAACATGTTATTCGAAGAAGTTGTCATATTATTCATAAGGTCATTTAATCCACCAACATTGTCCGTTAAATTATCAGATTGTGCAGTGAGGCCTTTAAATAAAAGACCAAAAGGGGCGAGGAGGTCAAACATATTAGATTCACTCATTGCGATTAAACATTCTTGAAAATTATCTGCGGTTGAAGTACCAGGTGGGCCATAATAACTAGCAAATGGAATAATTGCAGGTTTACATTTGTACTCTTCTGCCCATCTATCTTGTATATGTTTTTTTTGGATCTCTAAAAATCCCTTAACATACATATAAATAAAGGCTGCAAAAATTAAGATGGTATATAAAACATCTCGTGTATTCATTATAAATACACGAGATAAATTTTTATTCGGCACCCAGTTTTTTTGAGAGCTGTTCTTGAGTTTTTTGCGATGTGTTAATATCACTCAATAATTTTTTGTTAATTTCTTCCTGCTTTTCGCGTTCTGTAATGGGTAAAGACAAATTTTCGATGGTACATTTATTATTAAAATGTGCCAGCATTAAATGTAACCCTACAATAATGACCAATAAAATAATTACCCTTTGTGTAAAAGATTTTGGATTTAATTTTTTAAATACATTTTTAAAATTCATATATAAATAATATAAATAATATAATTATATAATGAATGATGAAGAACGAATAAATCTAAAAAAATTGATTGGCACAAATGAGGAAAAGGCATCAACTGATTTAATACGAAAAGTTAAACATAGTAATATGATTAAAGAACAGGTTGGTATTCTCTCTTCAATGAAGGCGAAATATGCTAGATTATCAAAAAGCAATCCGGCAGAATTTGATATGATGTGCAAGTCTAAATGCAGTTTTTTATATGATAATTATACTGATATTTACAATAAGGTGAGGAAGGACCAAATAGACTTGGGGCTTTTAGCGGAGTTTTTGGTAGTCCTAAAAGATATTGAAGATGGCACTATTGATGAACATGATGGATCATTTAAGGTAGGAAGTATATTGAAGAAGATTTACATAGATAGTGCTCTTAATAATAAGCCGGACCGTCGTAATAAAGACAAACAAGTCCATCGAAAAGTAAAAAATATCACATGGGAGTCATATAAAACTAAGTTTTTAACGGAATAGTGTAATAGCATATTAGCATAATAGCATATTGTAATAGCATAACAGGTTTAGATATAATTTATAAAGTTATATATATGCGATTAGTTATTGTAGAATCACCTGCTAAATGTACAACAATAGAAGGTTATTTGGGAGAGGATTATAAATGTGTAGCTAGTTTTGGCCATATTCGGGAGTTAACAGATTTAGATTGTATTGATAAGGAAAATAATTATGCATTGACATTTAAAGAGTCTAAATCAAAACAAATACAGAAAATTCGTGGATTAATAAAAAAAAGTGATGAAGTTATTATAGCGACAGATGATGATAGAGAGGGAGAGGGTATTGGGTGGCATATATGTGAAGTATTCTCTCTAAATCATCTTGTCACAAAGAGAATAATTTTTAATGAAATTACTAAACCGGCTTTACAATGGGCAATAAATAACCCAACACATCTAGACATGAACAAGGTTAATGCTCAATTATCAAGACAGACATTAGACCTATTGGTTGGATATCAATTATCCCCAGTATTGTGGAAACATGTGAGTAGAAATAAAGGATTGTCTGCTGGTAGATGTCAATCGCCAGCACTACGGATATTATATGAAAATCAGCAAGACATAGATAATAGTATTAGAGAGAATATTTATACAGTTACAGGAATGTTTACATCACGATGTATTACTTTCTCTCTAAACAATGATTTTAAGACATATAAAGATGCAGAGAAATATTTGGGAGATTCTGTAAATCATTCGCATTTTTTTAATGTTACACAAATTCGTAGAAGCGAACATAAACCGCCTGTCCCATTTACAACAAGTAGTTTACAGCAACGGGCGAATTCTGTACTAAATTCATCGCCAAAAAACACAATGAGTACATGTCAAAAGTTATATGAAGCAGGATTAATTACTTATATGAGAACAGATAATAATACCTATAGTAATGATTTTACAAAACGAGCAGAATCATATATAAAATCAAATTGGGGCGATACATATGTATCCAAAACAATGAAGGAATCCAAAGGAGCACATGAAGCAATTAGAGTAACTGACCCTTCAAATATGTATCCTAAACTTGAAGGGAGAGAGAATAAAATGTATAAATTAATATGGGAAAATACAATGGAAAGTTGTATGACACCAGCTCAATATAATACGTTTAATGCATTAATTGATGGATGCGATGGATATAAATATAAATATACAACTGAGAAGAATATATTTCCCGGTTGGAAAATAATAAAGGGTGGTCAATTAGACGATGAATATTATGACTATTTAAAGTCTCTTAGTGAAAATCAAACGATTGAGTATAAACAAATAAATGCAGTAGAAACAATTAAAAATGTGAAGCTGCATTATACAGAGGCAAAATTGGTAGACCTATTAGAAAAACAAGGAATCGGTAGACCTTCAACATATAGTAGTATTATAGAGAAGATTCAAACGCGAGGTTATGTGACTCTCGGCAACATAGAAGGCAAAATGGTAGCATGTAAAAGATTAGAATTGGTTGAAAATGAAATTACAGAAACACAAAAAGATACAAAGGTAGGAGGCGAGAAGAATAAATTATTAATACAAGATACTGGCAAAATGGTAATTGAGTTTTTAATGAAAAATTTTGAGACCTTTGTAGATTATGGTTATACCCGCGAAATGGAAAATAATTTAGATAATGTGGCATTGGGTAATATTAAATCAGAAACATTATGCATTGATTGTGACCGGGCTATATTAGATAATATAAAAAATGTAGTTGAGATAGAAGGAAAAGAAGGAAAGAAATCGGGTCATATAAAACTAGATGATGAGCATACATATATGGTAGGGAAATATGGACCGATTGTAAAAAAAGAGAAAGATGGTGTGACGACATGGCTAAAGGTGAAAGAGGGATTGGATATAAAAAAATTAGATTCTGGGGGATATTCTCTCTATGATGTAATTATAAACAGTAATAAAGAACCAGTGGGAACATATAATGGACATGAGATAAAGGTATATAGTGGCAAGTATGGATTATATACAAAGTATGATGATAGGAATGTGACATTAACGTCACTGGGAAAGAAAGAGGAAGATATAACATTATCGGATATAGTTTCATTGATTGAAAAGCCGAAAACACATGCATCCTTGGAATCTGGAAAGAGTGTAGTAAGAGAATTTAACAAGTCGATGAGTATTCGAAATGG
>CAJQIN010000002.1 GCA_905478465.1 Minisyncoccota bacterium
GGTGATGGTGGTGGCTGATACGAGAGAGAAAGATGATAGGAAGTATACAGAGGAAAGTATTCCCATACCTAATACACCAAAAATAGTTTCTCTGAGAGACATAGGGAAATTATAGCAAGAATTAACTGAGGTTGTTAGTACCATAAATTAAAAACTACACTAAAAAATTAGTGTAGTTTTTAAAAAACATTTTGAATACTAACAATTAATTACACTGACGTTTTTCCATCAAAATGCTCCTCTTCAGCATCAGATTTTGTAGCATGCACCGTATTCATATTATGCTCTGGCGGTGTATATATGGTATATATTTTCATTACTTCAGTATCTGAAGTATTAACAACATTATGTTCTGTGCCAGACGGAATAACAATTGCCCAATCATCTTCAATCTCATACTCTTTTCCATCAAGAACAGCTTTTCCTGTACCCTTTTCAATTCGAATAAACTGATCAAGCCCGTGCGTCTCTTTTCCAATGTCTTCCCCAGGTTTTAAAGACATAACAACCAACTGACTGTAATGAGAAGTAAAAAGAACCTTACGAAAATTCTCATTCTCAAGTGTTTCTTTCTCAATATTTCCAACATAAACATTATTCATATGAAATATATAGTTATATTATAATCAAACCCTATTTTAACACAGTAACAATCTACAATTATTAAAATATTTAAAACAAAAAACTGGCCTAAGCCAGTTTTATAATGCGCAGATTTGTAGAGGATGTTGGAACTAAGATATGCAAAAACCCTACTCATCCCCAACAACAGTCCAAACCTGATACTCTCTTCTTCCTCCAACTTGTACATTAAGATGACGGACAGAACCATCTTGTACAAAATTCACGTGACAAACAGCATCAACACCTAGACCACAATCATCTATTTCTGGATACCCTGAAATACCAGCACGTTTAAATCCTTCCGAATCATAGTAATCCCATCCATTTTGAATCAAACGCGTGCGCGCTTCTGAATATGGCTCATATAATTCATATGAAAATTCTCCTTTGGTAACAACTCTTGGATAGTCTGATAGATTATTGAGGTCAAATGTTTTTATCTCTGTGGATGACTTAGGAGTTTTTAATTCAAAAGTTACACTGTTATTGTCCTCCCACCTAATAACGCTTGCACCACCGCCATATTGGAAAGATAGTGGAATAAACTCTTCATTATCAAAATCGTACACCCAGGCAAAATCATGAACCCCATTTGAAGTAGAGAAGGCAATTTTTGTAGCATCTGGTGAGATTAAAACTGTTTTAAAGTATCCTGATTCACCAATCCTATGACCAAAGGCAGCCCCGTCAGAAACCTGCATTGGAGGAATGCGGGTAGTCAAAATAGAATGTTGGCCAAAATTTATCTTAGCCCCATCCCAATTTAAAGCGCCCACTCCAGAATCGGGTATCTTTTTCTTCATAGGAGAAATAACTAGTCCAAAACAATCTATAGTTCCTCCCTGGGAATAAATAAAATGGTTGTCTACCATAGCCCCCAAACAAGCACATTTCTCGTTCTCGCCTGAATCAAGAACATCCCACTGTTGGCATGTGGGAGATATATTTCTTATAAATGTATTTACCCTCCTGTTATAGTGAGAAAGAACAACAAGAGCACCGTAGATAACGGCAAATAAAATTAGAACTATGCCAATAATGAGTAGCCATTTTCTTTTTAGTATTTTTTCTTCATCGACTCCGATAGATTGATTTCCTAGTTCTTCATTCATACAAAAATTTTACCACATACTAAACTAAAATAGCCCCTTAGGGCTATTTTAACTTTGGCGCAGATTTGTAGAGGATGTTGGAACTAAAATTATAGGTATTTCTCATACCAATAAAACTTTTTACCTCTAACAAATCCAAATGAGTCCATGGCTTTCTGTGATAAATTATTACCCTCTTGAGTTAAGCTCATAATAAATTTAATGCCTTTTTCTTCTAGTTGTCTTAATACCTCATTAAACAATTTTTTAGAGACGCCTTGTTTTCTGTAATTTTCATCAACCCACAAATTCTCGAATGTCGCCTTTGATGTCGGAACATGGACAGATACTAAAGCTAAACCAATTATCTTTCCATTTTCTTTGCAAACTAAAGTTATATCGGAACTACTTTCCGACCATTTTTCTAAGGCTTCCTTTGACCAAAATTCTGGGGTGTTAGTAGTATGAAATTCTTTAACCTCAAGGCATATACCGCAGACTTCCACAACATCATTCCTATCCATTGGTTTTATTTCCATACAAAAATTCTACCATACCAATAATAAAAATAGCCCTAACGGGCTATTTTAAATTTAGCGCGGTCGAAGGGACTTGAACCCTCGATCTTCCCCGTGACAGGGGGATATGTTAACCAAACTACACCACGACCGCATTTTTATATCCTAATGTTTTAAACGCTTTTTCAAAAATATCTTTCTTACGCCTCAAGCACAGATAACCGCTATTATTATACATAAACCCATATAATGCAAGACTATCTCTACGACTGAAAACCAATTCATGTCCTCTTTCTTTTTTATATAGATATCCACCTTCTATACCACTCTTATTTAAGATTTTCCATAATGTTTTCAAAAAACCTTCACATCCTGATGTAAAATGTGTACTAAAAAACCACGAGAGTTTTCCATTATCCGACCTTCGATGTCTTTTAAAATAGACACAACCATCCCCGTCAAAGTAACCACGAATAAAATGAGATGTTACTTTCACAGGAATATCAGGAACTTTAATTGTCTTTGTTTTAGCCTGAGTAAAACCAAGTCCTACAAGGTCATTAAATATTTCTTTACTACCTATTTGCAAACGATACAAAGTTTTCCATTTTGGATTTTTCTTACTCTGACGAGAAGATATTTTATGATCCGAACCGAGAGCTTTTTTTATTTTCTTTAACACACAAATGTCTGTAATTTGAAATTCAATAAAACAAGCACCTCTTTTATTTTTCAACATACTTCCATCTGCCGCAAAAAACCCTAACACGTAAGCCATGTCCGGTGTCCATGTTTTAAAAAAATCTTTATTTACATTCTTTCTTGTTGGCACATACTTATAATAAATCATGACAGGATATGTTCCTAACCACTATTACTTATCCTCCTGCAATATTTCCTCCGCCTTCTCTATATCTTTAGGATATCCTAAAGGAATCCACATCTCCTGAACTTCAACAGACACAGGGTATTTTTTTGCATATTGCTGCAACATATCAGGTAAATACTGTTCTCCTGAAGCAAGAACAGGAGCTTTAAACTTAAAAATATCTTTTGTCAAAACCATAGCACCTGTACTTACCAAGTTACCCTTGGGATGTTCGGGCTTCTCTACAATACTCACAAGCGAACCATTTTCATGCTCCACAACACCAAAACACTCTGGCGTATCACTTTCCGCAACCACAATACATGCAGGATGTTGTATAGCTTTTCCCAGAGAAATAGCACCATGAATATCATCCGCCAACATAACTAAAAATTTATCTTCTAGGACATCAGCACAAAGTTCTAACGCTCCTCCGGTACCAGAAAAACTCTCCTGATATACAAAACTAATTTTTCTATCCAAAAAATTCTCTTGGCAATACTTTTCAATTTCTTGACCTTTGTATTTTACAACAATAATTATTTCATCAATATCTTTAGGTAAAGCATCATACACATACTGAATAAGTGTTTTTCCACGAACTTTCAAAAGAGGTTTTGGAACATCCTCGGTAAGAGGCATCATCCTTAATCCCCTTCCTCCAGCTAAAATTACACATTGCATAATGTGCCGAAGGACGGACTTGAACCGTCGACCTGACGCTTATGAAGCGCCCGCTCTAACCAGCTGAGCTACCCCGGCATGGGATATAACATTCTCACATCCTCAAAATATATTGAGAGATAAAATGAGAATATCATATTTTTACCATTTCTTCCATAAGAATACCGCGACATAGCGCGGTATTCTAAATATATTGTTGCGGGACCAGGATTTGCACCTGGGCCTAGAGGTTATGAGCCTCTCGAGCTACTACTGCTCCATCCCGCTATGTGTTTAAAACACTACCACATTCTCTACATAGTGCCAACTAGATATAACGAAATTCTTTAAAAACTTCTTCAAAAAGACGTATAATTCGCTCAGCTTCACGCTGAGAAAGAATAAACTCTTCACCTTCATGCGCAATAGAGTTTCTCATTTTATGCGCTTCCCATGCTTGATTAATTGAAAGAAAATCACTTCTCTCAACCTGTTTTAGCTGTTCACCCATTGAGTCACCCCTGTAGCCTATTTTTGTTAACAATTCTCCCAGCATAATATCAGCTTCGAGAATAGCAGTTTTCCAATCCCGTGCGTATTCAGAAGATATAAGCTCCATAACACGAACCCACCTTTCATTATCTTTATCTACCACAAACTCTTCCTCATCATTATTAACAGACACAACTTGATCTTCAGAATCTGGACACTTTACTTTATTTTTCTCTGAGGCAATGATTTTATTAGTCTCACGAATAATGAAAATAATAAAAATTAGTAATGCCGTAGATAAGGCCACGGACATCAAGCGTAGTATGGGTAAATATGTAGCTGAAAATACATCAATAAATGCACTAACGGTATAACCTCCTATACGAAACAATTCCCCAAAAACACTTACTCTCGCAACAATAGCCCCAACAAACAATAAGACCAAAAAGATGGCTGCTAGTTTCGCAAGAACTTCAAAATCATCTGGAATACCATTATTATTTTCATCCTTCATAGATATATTTATTATAACACTCCCTTGCCCTACTCACCTGTACAAATCCTTCCTATTGAAAACAATCTTTCTTCTCCGCCATGTGGTGCAAAAAATTGAATACCAAGAGGTAACTCTTTTCCTTCAATAGAAGCAAAACCTGAAGGAACAGAGATTGCTGGTATACCGGCAATATTTGCGGGTACCGTAAAAATATCTTCCAAGTACATTTGCAACGGATCATTTGTTTTTTCTCCTAATTTGAATGCCGGAGTTGGAGCTGTTGGTGTAGCAATTACATCCACATCTGCAAACATTTTTTCAAGATCATTTTGGATAAGAGTTTTAACAGACAAAGCTTTACTATAATAGGCATCATAATATCCACTTGATAGAACATATGTACCCAGCATAATTCTTCGCTTTACTTCTTTTCCAAACCCTTCGGCACGTGAAAGACAATATGTCTCATTCAGGTCTTTTCCCTCAACACGCAATCCATATTTCACCCCATCAAAACGAGCCATATTTGAAGAAACCTCTGCCGGCATAATTACATAATACGCAGCAAGTGCGTATGAAAGATTCTTGAAAGAAACATCTTTTAATATATACCCCTCACCTTCGAGCTTCTTAAGTGTCTCTTGAAAATTCTCAAGCACCACAGGATCAAGACCTTCCATATCTAAAAGGTCTATTGGAACACCTACAGTCTTTACCTCCGGTGATACAGAATATGTATCTTCAGAAATACTAGTGCTATCCATAGGATCTTGTCCTTTGAGAACGTTGTACAAAACCTCCGTATCTGCAACTGTTTTTGTAAGAGGTCCGATCTGATCAAGAGAAGACCCCATGGCCATAAGCCCATATCTAGAAACACGACCATAGGTAGGCTTCAAACCAACACATCCACAAAAACTTGCGGGTTGTCTGATTGACCCACCAGTATCAGAACCAATAGCCACAAGAGCCATATCACCCGCAACAGAAGCTGCTGATCCACCTGACGAACCACCAGGAACACGTGTAGTATCACACGGATTTTTTGTTGGACCATATGCTGAATTTTCAGTTGACCCTCCCATAGCAAATTCATCCATATTTGTTCGTCCTAGAAAAAGTGCTCCTGCCTCTTTCAATTTCACCACAGCAGTTGCATCATATACAGCAGTATATTTCTCAAGCATTTTTGAGGCAGCACTTGCAATACGACCTTTGAGCAGAATATTATCTTTCATTGCCATAGGCACGCCTAAAAGTGGCAGATCTTCTCCTGCATCTACTTTTTTCTGCAGTAAATCAGCTTGTTCCAAAACATCATCAAAAACCTCAAGATATGCATGAATACCCCCATCAGTCTTTTTAATGTTCTCAAGATAAACCTCAGCAACTTCTCGCACAGTCACCTCTTTTGCAGAGAGTTTTTTTCGAAGTTCTGTAATTGTTAATGTTTTTGTATCAATCATTTCAATCTTCATCTTATAGTATTTTCTTCACCTTCAAATAATCACCCTCTTTTTCAGGAAAACTATTAATAATCTCATCTCGACTCTCTCCTCCTACATACGAATTACCATCCTCACGAAGGATGTTATGTACAGCACCCACAGAAGGCACACCTGTATCCACATCACTAATTTCTTTTAATTGATCCACATATTCCAATATAGAACCTATATCAGTAGCAAAACCACCTAATTCTTCTTCAGAGAAAGATATATGTGATAATTTTGCAAGATGTTCAATTTCTTTTCGTTCAATCATATACAATAGTCTACGGACAAATAACACCTATGTCTAGTTAACCATCTTTAAGAATTCTTCCTCAGAAATAATCTCCACACCAAGATCTTGAGCTTTCGAAAGTTTTGTTCCAGCATTTTCTCCTGCTAATACATAAGATGTAGCTTTTGAAACCGTAGAGACAATATCTCCTCCATGATCACGAATTATCTTTTTTGCACCATCTCTAGAGAGGGTTGGTAAAGTTCCTGTTAACACAAAAGTTTTTCCTGCAAAGGCATTATTTTTTACATTCTCTACCGAAATATCAACATGCTCGAGGAGATTATCTACTACTTTTTTATTATCTTTATTCTCAAACCAAGCCACTATTTCTTGCGCCACAATATCTCCCACACCCTCTATTTCCCTTAACTCCTCAACATTTGCCAAGCGAAGTTTGTTTAAAGTTTTAAAATGTTCAGCCAAATCATACGCTGTCTCTTCTCCAACTTGAGGAATAGAAAGTCCAATAATAAAACGTGGAAAACTCACACGCGAAGCTTTCTCAATAGATTCCAAAAGATTATCTACTGATGTTTCAGCAAAACGAGGAAGTAACAATAAGTCTCCTTTTTTTAATGTAAAAATGTCACTATATGTACCGACAAGTCCATCTTTCAAAAGCTGATCAATTACCTTAGGACCACAACCTTCAATATCATAGGCTTTTTTAGAAACAAAATGATGAAATTTTCTTTTTTGTTGAGCAAATGAATTTTTTGCTACGCAACGCCAAGCAGCTTGCCCAGGAATACGCTCCACACTCCCATCTCCCCCGCACTCTAAAACAGTTTTAGGAAAAACATATTTTTTCTCTTTCCCTGTACGCATTTCTTTCAACACCTGCACGATATCAGGAATTATATCTCCAGCTTTTTGTAATACAACAGTATCTCCAACACGAACATCAAGTCTTTTTATCTCATCCTCATTATGAAGCGTTGCCCTAGATACAGTACTTCCTGCTACAAGTACGGGCCTTAGATGCGCCACGGGCGTCAAAACACCCGTTCTACCCACCTGAAGCACAATGTCCTCAACTACAGTTGTAACCTGCTCAGCAGGAAATTTGAGAGCAACAGCAAAACGCGGAGCCTTCCCGGTATACCCAAGAGCTTCTTGATATTCTCTTTCATTTACCTTTATCACAACCCCGTCAATCCAGTAATCCTCTTTATCCTTTTTCTTTTGCCACTTCTTCCAAAACAAACATATCTCTTCAACAGAATTCATATGTACAAAGTGCTGATTCACCTTAAATCCATATACCTGCAATTTTTTTAATTCTTCTACCTGAGTTTGAGGTGTGTCACCATCGAAACGTGCTATGTCATAGATAAACACATCAAGCTTTCGCTCTGCTACAATCTTTGGATCAAGCTGACGAATCGTACCTGCAGCAACATTACGAGGATTTGCATACAAAGACTCTCCTTTCTTTTTTTGAATTATATTTAATTCTTCAAAGTGTTTTTTTGAAAGCCACACCTCACCCTCAACAATAATATTTTGTTTTTCTGGAATAGAAAGAGGAATAGATTCAATTGTTTTCACATTATTAGTAACATCCTCACCAATTTCGCCATCTCCTCTAGTAGCCGCAGTTACCAAGATTCCATTCTCATACTCACATACAATTTTTAACCCATCAATTTTTAACTCACATGTATAAGAAGGAACAACTTCCTTTCCATATTTTTGTGCAAGAACTTTTCGCACACGTATATCAAAATTCCGTATATCCTCTTCAGTAAAAGCATCATTAAAAGACCACTGAGCTATTTTATGCTTAACTTTCAAAAAGCCTTTCAGAGGCTTTCCTGCCACACGCTGAGTAGGAGAATCTGGAGTTATAAGCACAGGATACTGTGTCTCGATATCTACTAATTCTTGTTTCAAAGAGTCCAGTGCTTCATCTGATATATCCTGTTTGTTGAGAACATGATAATTATACCGGTGTGTATCAACCGTCTTTTTGAGTTTCTCATACCTCTCTTGAATATCTTTTGCTACAGATGATTTCATATTACCCATACTACTCAAGAATTAGAAAAAAGCGAAAGCATTGATATTCCACAAAAACACCAAAAGTGTCCCCAAAATCAAAAAAGGAGCAAAAGGTATTTCACTCTTAAGGGACAACTTTTTAGATACCGGTAACCATGAACCCACCTTCCCCACCAATATTAGCAATATACCTATAACAGCCCCAATCCAAAAAGAAAGCATTATAGCCGAGGTACCTGCAACAAGGCCCAGAAACCACCCAATACCCCAAGAAAGCTTTGCATCACCAAAACCCATCCATGTGCCACGAGAGACAAACCACAAAAAAGCAAAAGGAAATGCCAAAATAGGACCAGCTGCCAAGTGCCACAAAGAATCACTCGAAAAAATACGAGTTCCATATAGAAGAAAAATATTCACCAAAGACAGTGCCGCAAAAGTAAATGAAAGCTCATCAGGGATAATCTTTGTACGCATATCGTACACACCAATAACAATAAGTACTGACACAATAGCTAGCGTAATCAAAAATTGCAGCATACTTATACTATCAAGAAAGAAAAATATATTCTCTTTTGCAAAAACCGTATACGTTCCAAAGAACAGAAGTCCTGTTAGAAGTTCTACAAAAGGATACTGCATAGAAAGAGACTCGCCATTAAACCTAGATCTTCCACGAAGAGCTATGAAACTAAATACAGGAACAAGATCATACCAAGGAAGAACCTTCCCTGTATGTGCACACACCGAACGCCCCCTCCAAAAAGGAAGTGCTGTGCCCCACCGAAGTATCACAACGTTTAAAAAACTACCCACGAGTAAACCAATAATTAATACAAAAAGTGGTGCAAATATATTCATTAAAATATTATAACATTTCAAAGATGATTCTGAGATAATAAAAAACCACCTCCAAGGGTGGTTTTTTATTATCTCAGAAATACTTACTCAAAAGTAACTCTTGATTCTGTGATAGTAGCAACATCTTCAGCTGCATCTGCCCCATTATTTGCAGTAATAGTGATTGAGAAAGTTCCGTCAGGATAACAATCTGAATCATCTCCTGTTGCGAACGCAGTAAGAGCATCATATGAACTACCTCCTGGGAAGTCCCCAACAACTAGATCAGCATCTTCACAAGCAACAATTGCTGCAGGAAGCAAGCCTGTCATCTCTGCTTTAAACGCAGCAGTCTTTGCTTTTGTTCGAGCAGTATTAAGTGAAGCAAGAACGATTGATGAAAGAATACCGATGATTGCAATAACAACCAAAAGCTCAATCAATGTAAAACCTTTATTTTTTGACATAATGTCTAATTTAATACATTAAATAATTTATAAATAATCAAAGTTTCCGTACCCACATTTGCGACAAGAAACGAATATTTCATTTTCTCTCGCAAACGTAGGTAAGAAACAAGAAAGTTGTATCTATTCTTTACCCCGTCCAATTATCAAAGCATAGTAATCGAACGGAAAAAAGAATATCAACCTTTGAACATATATTCTCAGGTATTTGTATTATATAACACAATACAAAACTCACAGAAAACAACTGTGGATAAGACTGGATTAATTTCCAATAATTCTATCCGAAAAACTAAACAGTAATCCTAAAATGCTGAAC
This sequence comes from Minisyncoccota bacterium, assembly GCA_905478465.1. Lineage (GTDB taxonomy): Bacteria > Patescibacteriota > Minisyncoccia > Phycocordibacterales > CAJQIN01 > CAJQIN01. Next base: position 10,171 of record CAJQIN010000002.1, read on the forward strand.
TAATATTGTAAATCGGTAATAGAACTGCAGCTAAGAGAACTCCCACACCAGCACCAAGCATTACGATCATCACTGGCTCAATCAAGTCCACGAGAGTATCTACTGCATTTTCTACTTCTCTTCGATAAAACTTAGCCATCGTTTTTAAAATCTTTCCAAGCTCTCCAGTCTCTTCTCCAACACGCATCATTTGTACCAAAATTCCCGGTATTTCCTCATACCCTTCAAAAGCTTTTGATATGGTACTTCCTCCACGCACAGCATCTATAACTTCATTCAAAATGTCCTCATATACTTTATCTCCTACAACATCAGCTGTAACCTCTAAAGCTTGAATCATCGGAATGCCAGAGAGAACCATAGTATGCATATTGTCTGAAATACGAGATAAATAAAACTTCCTATATAAATCCCCTACATACGGTATATCCAATCTAAACTGAGAAAATGCCACTTTACCCTCCTCACTTTTGCTCACATACCTATACAAAACAAAACCAATAATAACAATCGCTACCCCAAGAAATATTCCATATTTTACAAAAAAATCACTTAACCCAATAACTATTTTGGTATATATAGGAATCTCTTGTCCTGATTCAATAATAATCTGTGTAATACGAGGAATTACAACAGTAAGCATCAAAATCATCACAGTTACAAAAGTCATGATAACAAAAGCAGGATAGATAAGAGCTCCCTTTGCTTTTGAGGTTACCTCATAAGTACGATCCAGATAGTCCGCAAGATATGAAAAAGTCTGATCAAGTTTTCCTGACTCTTCACCAGCCTTAACCATACTTACATAAAAATCTGAAAAAACTGTTGGATGTTTCTCAAGTGCAGCTGAGATCGTTTTTCCTCCCTGAAGGTCCGTACCAACTTCCTCCAGAATTGCACGAAGTTTTGGATTCTCTATTTCAGCAGCAATAAGTTTAAAGACCCGCAAAGCCGAAACCTGTGCCTCGAACATGGTAGCAATTTGTCGAGACAAAATAACAATATCTTTATTTGATATTCTAGAAAAAAATGTAATCTCGGTAAAAAAACCAGACCCCTTTTCTTTTTGAGGAGTAATCGAAGATATAGTAAGACTTCTTCTTTGCAGAGAACTTATCGCAACATCAATATTAACAGCATCAATAATACCTTTTTCATGCTCTCCTCTTTTATTTATTGCAACGTAATTAAATATTGACATATATCTTTTAAAAACCTCAACCCTATAACATCTTCTGCAATGTTTTTGGGCTAACACTATGCAAATAAGCATTCTCTACTGTTATATCACCATTCTGAACAAGACTAGATAACACACGATTCATATCTATCATTCCTTCACTTGAACTTGTTTCAATAACCGAACTTATTTCATGTGTTCTTTTCTCTCTAATAAGGTTACTCACAGCAGTATTAGCAATGAGTAATTCATACGCAGGAACTAAACCACCAGAAATTTTTGGTATAAGTCGTATAGAAAATATCCCGGCTAAACTCTCTGCTAACTGCAAACGAATTTGACCTTGCTGACTTGCAGGAAATGAATCTATAATTCGATCAATAGTCTGCGCAGCATTATTTGTATGCAGAGTAGAAAAAACCAAGTGCCCCGTCTCTGCTGCAGTCACTGCCATAGACATAGTCTCTGGAGTACGCATTTCACCCACCATCACCACGTCAATATCCTGACGAAACAAACCATGCAAAGCTGTTGAAAAATCTGGAGTATCATCGCGCACTTCTCGCTGATCAATAATAGATTTTTTTTGATCAAAAATATATTCAATAGGATCTTCGATGGTCACAATATGTTCTAGACGTGTTTGATTAATCATCTCTATCATTGCAGCAAGTGTTGTCGTTTTTCCATTTCCAGTAGGACCTACTACCAAGAAAAATCCTTGTTTCTTCTGTGTAAATGTTTCCAGAATATCAGGAAGCCCTAATTCTTGGAGGTTTCTTATGTAGTGTGGAATATGACGCAAGGCAATACTTACTTCCCCTCGACGCATAAACATGTTCCCTCTAAAACGAATCTCTTTACTGTGCTCATATGAAAAATCAACCTGTTTTTTATCATTAAAAATAACCTTTTTATCTCCTGACAAAAGGATATTTGTAAATTCATCAATATTTGGAGATGTAAGCGCAGGGCTATTAGCAAGAGGTATTAGTTGTCCGGCAACTCTAATCATTGGAACACGACCTTCTGCAAGATGCAGGTCTGATCCTCCCTCTCTCACAACTGTCTGGATAAGTTCATCAAACATATAATTTATTTTTTTCGCTTAGGACTCTTTTCTGTAATTTCTGTTACTTCTTTAACAACTTCGGATGGAATAGTAGTTGCTTTTACAATGTACCCCTCAACATTAAGAGCCTGAGCTTCTTTGATATTTTCATTATCACTTTGATTTGTAAGCATAATGATAATAGAATCCTCAAGAAGCTTCTCCTCTCGAAGTTTTTTTACAAACTCCAAACCTGTCATGGTTGGTAAAATAACATCTACTAATAAAATATCAGGTGTATAACCTTCTTTTATCTTCTCAAGAGCTTCAACCGTACTGCCCATTGTTTCAGTAATAAATCCCATTTTTTGAAATTTAATACTGTACATTGTCTGCAGAAACTTGTCGTCATCAATGATAAGAATTTTGTAATTTTGTTTTTCTGCTTCTGTCATAATAACTATATTATACACTTTTTTTAATTAGAACCTATGTATCTTATTCTACAATAAATTAGCCTCGTCAAAAGGTATTTCTCCGTTCATCGCTTTTAATAATGCGTCTTCTTTCATAGTAACCATTCCCTGTGCTCGAGCTATTTTATAAATCTCCTGCTCTGTAGGAGTTTTCAAAGTAATAGCTTCTATCTCTTTTGTCATCTGCAGAACTTCTGTTACTGCCACTCGACCCGAAACACCTTCGGGACATTCAGGACTTGCTTTCTTGTCATAAACCTTATTTGTAAAAGGAAGATCTTTTTTAAATTCTTCAGGCAAATCCTCAAACTGCTTGTCGAACATAATCTGCAGACTCTCATCCACTGGATGTTCTGTACCCGCTCCACACATTTTAGCAACAAGACGTTGTGCCATTGTTAATATAAGAGTAGGAGCAATAAGATATGAATCGACACCCATATCAAGAAGGCGCGGAATAACTCCAATAGCATTGTTTGTGTGAATAGTTGAAAGAACAAGATGTCCTGTAAGAGCAGCCTGGATGGCAAGCTTAGCCGTCTCAGCATCACGAATCTCACCTACCATAATAATGTCAGGGTCTTGTCTAAGCGTGGTACGCAAACCATTAGCAAAGGTGTACCCAATTTCAGGATGAACCTGTGACTGGTTTACTCCCTCAATATTATACTCAACAGGATCTTCTAGACTTAAAACATTATATTTCTCCCGATCAATCTCTTGCAGCATCGCATAAAGAGTTGTTGATTTTCCAGAACCAGTAGGTCCTGAAACAAGAACCAAACCGTATGGACGCTTCAATGCATCTTTTACTGCTTTGAGATTCTTTTTACTTAAACCTAAATCATCCAACTTTTTGACACCCTTATCATGATCCAGAATACGCATCACTACTTTCTCACCATAATATGTAGGGAAAGTTGATACACGAAAATCAATCCGACTTCCATCAATTTTTGCAGAGAAACGTCCGTCTTGAGGTTTTCGTTTTTCATCCAAACGCATATTAGCCAAAATTTTAATACGAGCGATAACAGCAGACTGTACTTTATGAGGAAGTACTAGAGATGTCATTAGAATACCGTCAACTCGAAACCGAACTCGCACACTATCTCTGGTATGTTCCAAATGAATATCCGACGCTCCCCCTTCTGTTGCATAGCGCAAAATAGTTGCCACAATTTTTGTTACAGGAGCATCTTCAATAATACGAGTATTGGTTGTGTCTCCATTTACTGATCTCTCAAGATCTCTAAGTTCTTTCTTTTTTTCTTTATCTGAAATATTTTCCTCCTGTGTATGCTGTGCCTTCTGCTCTGAGACAAGATCTGTTTCTAATTCGGAAAGAGCTTCAATTACCTCACTTCCCAGCCCCTTATACACCTTTAATACTTTTTCAAAGTCATCATTTGAAATAAGAAACAATTTATACGGAGTACCTGAACGTGAAGATATAAAGTTCAGTGCATCTCGTGCTTCAATATTCTCAGGATCAACAATACCAACCTCAAGCACCCCATCGACTACACCAAGCGGTGCAAATTTATAATGCAAAGCTGATTCTTCTGGAATATAATCCATCACCTCCTGTGATAATTTAACATCTCCCAAGGTACGCAAAGGTACTCCCAGAGCTTCCCCTTTGGCTTCAATTATTTTCTCTTGTGCCACGCCCATTTCTTCAAGAATTTTTTCAACAGATCCTCCTGAAGCAAGAACCTTTTCTTGGACTAATGTAACATCAGCCTCTTGTATGATTTCTTTTTTCAAAAGAATATCTAATAAAGTCATATATTATTGTAAACAAAATTATTGTATGTCTGCACCTTCTATAATATCTATTTGTGTTTTTGTAGCAGTATCCTCCGTAGTACTTCCTATCTCAAGGAAAGGTTCAATATTCGAAAGATTCGTTTTCTCATACAGAGACTTTCTAAGAGTACCCCCCACATCTCGTCCTGTAGAAGAAAAGGGATTGGCTCTTCCGGATAACTGAGAATTTACAGGTGTTTCCATATCTTGTAACTTCAAATAATCCTTATTTGTAAAAATACTGTCGTCTAAACGTAAAATTTCAATAGTCTGCAGTGTGGCGAATACCTCTTCTCCAACTGGTTCTAGTTTTTTATTAAAAACTTCTTTGATTTGTGGAAAAAACATAGAATACAACCAAAAGCCTATCAATATTATGACAAGAAGTATAATTGCTGATTTATATTTTGTAAGAAAATTTCTCATATCATTATTTTACCCAATACGTTTGTAAGGAAACCTCGAACGAATACCCTGTTCCATCAGCTTTTTGAACAAAAGATATATCTGTTATATCAATAATTCTCAAACTCATCTCCATTTTTTTCAAAAAAGATATGAAACTTGTATAAGTACCGTCAAAAGAAAAAGAAACATACAGAGTCTTGTAAGGATTCGTATCAGTTACGATACCCCCTTTTTTTGCAACTAAAACCGGGTCAGATTCTGGAGTATCTCGGACGTCAACATTAGTGATAACAATACCACTCTCTCGAGCCATAGTATCGATATCTAAAACAACCCTAACGTCATCTGTTTGTTCCGGAAGAAATTTTTGAATTCGCAAAACATCTGACTCATTGAAATTATCATATCTCTGAATCAAACTAGACTTTGTTGTATAAAGCTCCTCAGATGCAACAAGAGCTGTATCATGCCGCTCCTGATCAACCTGCAAAGTTTGTATTACAGAATACTGAGGATTAACATAGAAATAAAATAATCCGATTGAAAGAGCTATGAGAATTGTTGGGGTAATTCCTTTCATATTATTGGATATAAGAAGTAAGTGTATTATTAATTTCCATATCAACCTCGAAAGTTACCCTCCCAGTATCCGACAAATCAAAACTGGAGAAAAGAGCGGATACAACCTGATCATCTTGCGCAAACACATCTGACTGCAAAGCAAGAGAAGAATAGCTGTTTGAAGTACCTGACATTTGTATATGTGCATTTTTTCCAGGATATGCTGTATATGAAAAATCAGTAAACTGAATAGAGTGTAAAGTTAAATCTTCTAAATGCTCAAAAAATCGTGTAGGCATAAGATGTCCTTGGAGAAGAGATGCGGCAGATTTCAGCTGCGTATCTGCAACCAATAACGCATGAATCTCCTCAAGATTAACATCCCCTACCGCCACATTGAGCGCATCTTTTTTTACCGATATGTCACTTTCAAGATATTTAGTGTACCCAAACACTCCCCCAACTGCAGCGAGCATAATTAAAAAAACAAGAGTCACTATCACACCAAAAAAACTTGCTTGTTTTCTGCGCGTAGGTATTGAAGACCCTTGTCCAGAAACTACTGGACGTTTTGGAATAAAAGAGTTTTGAAATTTTGGTTCCATTACTATTAGTATACCAATGCAAATGGTAAGTTGGAAATGTTATGTGTGGAGAAGTCTAATTAAGTTCTTGCAAACGTCTAAGTGCAACACCCATTGCAACAGAAAATTCTGGACCAGCACTACGCAATACATCTTCCACAAAAGCAGGTGTTTCTGTTTTCTCAAAAGGATTACCTAAAATAACACTTGCACCAAATTTATTTTCAGCAAAAGGTACCAGTCCTTTCAAAGCAGAACCACCTCCAACAAGTACAATTTTCTGTACGGCTTTATTATATTTTTTTTGATAATTAACAATCACCCTATTTGCTTCTGAGAAAATATAGCTCAATGTAATATCAACAATATCTGACATCTTTTTCCCTTCGTCCGTCTCAAGCAAACCAACAGAACGTTTTAATTTTTCTGCCTCAATCACACTTATCTGCAATGACTGTGAAATAGTATTGGTAATATCTTGCGAACCTTTATTAATAGTATGAGATTGCTTAATAATCCCCCTTTCAGCAATATACAGTTTTGTAAAAGCCGCTCCCATATCAAAAATCATAATAGGCGCTTTCTCTTGAGAAGAAATGACGGAACGCATAGTACTAAATATTTCTATTTCAAAAAATTTTGTATCTAAACCACTTTGCACAACAAGGTTTTGAAATTTTGTAATAGCATCATTATGAATTGCCACCACCAACACATCTTTTGTTGGAAATTTTCGTGATATCTTCTTATCCTCATCTGCATTTGATCCTCCTTCAGCATATTTATCTCGAGGTATCACAGACCAATCAAGTGAAACTTCAGCAATAGGTACCGGAATATACTTCCTTGCCTCAATGGGGACCATTTGTGCCAGCTCTTTGTCCGGCACATCTGGCATTTCAATTACCGACATCAAACTTGATCTAAACGGAATAGCCAGACCACTAACTTTTGTGGTCACTTTTGCTTCACGCATGATGTCGTTCAAAGCCTCAATAGTTTTTTCTATCGGTAAATTTGTAGCTTGCCCCACCTCTTTTTCTGCATATGGACCCAAAGCAAGAGCTCCATATGTTTCTAGAATTGCCCTGCCCTTTTTCAGCTTTATTTGAACTATTTTAATTGAAGAAGAGCCCACATCTATACCAAGCACACTTGTACTTTTAGCAGCGCCAAATAGTTTTGAAAAAATATTTATCATATACGAATTTATACGCATAGTATATCATAGTGGAATGTTGCAAAAAATACTTGAACCTATCCTTAACATGTTATTTCCACGAGAGAAGGAAACTCAGGATATTGAACACCTCAGCGCAAATGAACTACTAGAACGATGTTCTAGATCCAAAACACAAGTAGCAAATTTTATACCACTTTTTTACTACAAAGACCCTTTAGTTCGAAAAATAATCTGGGAAATAAAATATAAAAAAAATAAACAATTAGCTTTTTCTTGCGCAGAACTTACCGCAAAAAGTATCGACCAAGTACTCAAAAAAAATAGCATCCTGCCAAACGACGTTTCTCTAGTACCTATTCCAATTTCTTCAAGAAGATTACGTAAACGAGGATACAGTCAAACAGAACTTGTTGCTGAACGTATACAGAAATTTCTACCGTACTCTATTAGCTATGTACCTAACATACTCAAGCGCACAAAAGACTCACCTTCTCAAACAAAAAAAACTGCTACAGAACGTCGAAAAAATATCAAAGGATGTTTTTCTGTTATTGATGGTACGAAAATAAAAAATAAAGTTGTTATTGTTTTTGATGATGTTGTTACCACAGGTGCAACAATCGAAGAAGCATATAATGTTATAAAAAAATACCACCCAAGAGATGTATTTTTTGTTACCCTGGCTCATTAAAACACTTTCTTGCAATTTTACGAGAGAAGAGTATTCTCAAAATAGAATGTTATTTCTTATGTAAGGAGAGTTATCATGTACGAATACATAGTACGGAAAGCAATCTCATACGAATGGGGCGGATATGTTCTAGTTGAAAAAAAGACACACAATAAGTCTCACTATTTTATTTACAATCTTGGAGATGGAATAGTTGGACCTTGGGAAAAAATTTCAGAAGAATATTTCACAAACCGTGTTAATGAAAAATCTATAATTTCTGATTACACACTATGGGATATACCGTCTGAACCCTTCACCTCAAAAGAAGAATTATTTTCCTATATAAACAGTAATCACAAGAACATCACCGTTGCCCACTCCCAACCATCCTCGTAGGATGGTTTTTTATTTATCATATTAAAAAACTATTACTTATATTTGCGTGGACTAAGGAATTCTCACTAGTATGGGTCATCCGATACTAAGTATTTAGTCCTGTATATTTTTGTTATTTTTAACTATGTCTTCTTTTTTATTCTTTTTCTTACGCGCTGCATAGTCTGATGCACCAAAAACAACACCTAGCGCAATACCTAAGCCAACATTGTCTACAGCAATACCAAAAAATATCCCTACCATCAATCCTATTCCTAAACGTGTCTCTGGATTTTGCAGTTGTGTTTTTCCCGATGCGCATACTTTGTTGAAAAATTTCATACTATGAAGTATACCAAAGTTCGAATCCCCTAGCGGTGGGGGCGAAGATATTCGAACTGTCATCGTCGCCCCTTCGCCCTAGGGCTTTAAATATTGCTTTTTGATTTTAAGATTTAGTTCGAATCTCCGATAGGTTAAATTTCTAGATAAAGTGGTAAGTGATCAGAAACCTCATCAGGAATAACCTTGAAATTTTTCACATTAATTTCTTTTGATACAAAAATATAGTCGGCATACTTTTCTGGTTTGTTATAGAAAGAAGTTCTTGTCGATTGAATACCATTTTCTTTAATTAGATTAGTCAGACCATACTCTTCAAAAAGAGCTATGCTTTTTGTATCTGGTAGTAAATTAAAGTCTCCACAAAAGACACATTCTCCATTTAGTGAATCTATAAATTTTATTATGTTCTTTGACTGATTTAAACGGTCTTCAGTATCTGTCTTTCCTTTACCATTCCAAAGTCCGTGAAAATTGATAATGGTTACTGGCTTATCTTCTATAAGAAGAGTTGCATATTGAATATTGCGAGCATGGTTCCCTAGATCTCCATCAGGAATATATCCTTTTTCCTTGTATACAAATATCTCCCCCTCAGCAACCACCTCTAAGCCTTTTCTCACAAACATCATCAAGCCATAATTGTCACCGAAATGTGGACGAAAATATCCAACGTAATCTGAAAGTGTTTTTGAGATTTCCTGCATTCCATGAGTCATAATATTATTATGATCGATTGGAACACCACCAGCATCGTGTCCATCTAAGTGAGTATGCGGAGCTGACCATATTTCCTGCAGGCAAAAAATATCTGTTTCGTCCTTATACTCTTTAAAGAAAGAAAGTAGTAACTCCTTTCCAGCTCTTCCTCCCCAAGTGTTTAGTGTGATTATCTTCATTATTCTTTAAGCGAAATTACTTGGATCCCTTTTTCATCAATATCCTCTCGTGGCCAAAATTGTGTCAGGTTATCAATTTTCCACTTACCAACAAAGCCAACCTTTCTTTCCAACTCACGACCAGTGTAGTCTTTAGTCTTAGGGTCCCATTCTTTCAAAACAAGAGTATCTCCTTCATTTATTTCAAAATCATTAAGGCGCACCTCAAAAGTCTTCTTATCATCAAGAATTTGTTGAAAGTATTCAGGCCAAACTTTTTTCTCAATTTTGTTCATAGATTGATTATATCATTTTTACCACCATCAAAAACGAGAAGGGATTCGAACTAAAAATACGTTGTAAATTATAGGTCTTAGTTATAGGTCCGATACTAAAACCTGTCTGCGGAGGATGTGAGATTCGAACTCACGGGCCCCGTAAAGGGCCGGCAGTTTAGTAAACTGCTGGTTTAAACCACTCACCCAATCCTCCGTATGAGCCATACTATACTATATTTTTTGATTAAAAAAAGTCTTATCTAAATTGAAAAAAAACCAAAAATGAGTTACAGTTCTCATACAAATATGGAGGGTTGGCTGAGAGGTTGAAGGCACCGCACTGCTAGCGCGGCAAGGGTTTATAGCCCTTCGAGGGTTCGAACCCCTCACCCTCCGCAAAGAAAACTAGGTATCAGATGTGCTCTACAAACATGACTCATCTTAAGTATAAAAACACATTAGGAGATTTACCAACTTATGAGTACGATCTTTTTAACAAGAATCAAATCATCGGACATATTCAAATTCGTGGCAAAACTTCCCATGGTATAGATATTCCCGAGAAAATGGCAAGCCATATTTATTATAAAATCCTTCCAGAGCATCGACTTAACGGCTATGGAAAACAAATACTATCCCTTGGTCTTGAAGAAGCTTGGAAGCTTGGCCTGAGAGAGATTTTCATAACCTGCATGGGAGACAATACTGGTTCGAAAAAAATTATTGAAGCTAACAATGGAACACTGGTTGATGAAGCAATGATTCCTTCGAAAGGTGACAAAATGCTTAAATACAGAATTTTACTTAGTGACTCAAGTACCCAAGAAGAGATACGGAAAAGGCCTGTGCTCCGTTAAAATGGTTAAACAAAATCACACTTAATCGGTGTGATTTTTAGTAAAATTTTATATACTAAAACTATAAATACTATGCAAAACAAAACAATCACAGTAAAAGATAAGATGCAGAAGAGCTATAAATACATTCTGACTGAACCTATTGGTAAAAATTTTGACCCTCAATTTAAACCAGAACTTACACCAAAACAAATGCTTGCACTTGGTGTTTTTGGAGGACACTACATGACGGATTGTAAAAAAGAATTTCCAAAAGATTGGTTTACTCGAGCAAAAATAAATCCCAAAGAGCACGACGACTCTTTAAACTACTTTCAAAAACATGCCTCACAGCCTCTAAAAGTATGGAGACAAAAAGGCTGGATCAATGAAAAACACGATCCTCGAGGATGGTTTCAGTGGTATTGCAGATATTACATGGGCAGAAGACTTCCCGAAGAAGATACTAAACAAATAAAGCGCTGGAGAGCTATTAAACGTCATCTGGCTCAAGTCCAAAAGAACTGCCGAATAGGCGACATAGTCTGTAGACCCAGACAAAGACAAGTTCTTTTGCACTGGGCTTATGATGGTAGAAAAATTTAAATTTCTTTTATAAAAACAAAAGCTATCGGGTATACTGTAGCCATGAATATCACAGACAAACTCGAAAAACTATTCCGCCTCAATGACGCTCAAAAAAAAGCCCTCAAAAAAGTAGGCATCGAAACCGCTGAGGATCTCCTTTTCTACTTCCCTGTTCGATACGGAAATGTAGCCAAAGTGACAAACGCTACTTCACTTCAAAAAGGAGAATATGTATCGCTATACGGAAAAATATCAAAACTCAAAACCAAAAAAAGTTTTCGCGGTGGTGTCCCCATGGCTGAAGCAAGCTTCGAAGAAGCATCTAGCGGACTCAAGATCCCACTCACCTGGTTTAGCCAACCCTATATAGCCAAAATGCTTGCAGAAGGAGATCTTGTACGTATTCAGGGAGAAGTAACACTGCGAAAAGAAAAACCAACTTTCACCAATCCAGAAATAGAGAAAGTTGCCAACATCCCAGCCGGGGTTGGTGACTCATTATTTGCAGAAGATACTATTTCATACGCTTTTCCCGTATACAGGGAAACACGAGGTATAACCTCAAAATGGATTTTTCATCACATACAAAAACTTTTCAAAGAAGGAATACTTGAAACACTCACAGATGCTATTCCAGCAGACATCATCAAAGAATACAACCTACCCTCTCTAAAGACAGCTCTCGTATGGATTCATACTCCTCACAAAGAAGAAGATGCTCGCTCAGCCAAGAAGCGCTTCGCTTTTGAAGAAATATTTTTTATCCAACTCGAAAAACAAAAAGAAAGACTCCTACACAAACAAAATCCTTCATTTAAGATAAGCAAACCCGAAAGTGATGTTGCAGAATTTGTAAAACGTTTCCCCTTCACCCCAACAAAATCACAACAAGACTCTATTACCAAAATTCTTTCTGATTTTAGAAAAGAATATGCGATGTCTAGACTTCTTGAAGGAGACGTAGGTTCTGGAAAAACAGCCGTAGCGGCAACTACCGCCTATGCTGTCGTCACCACTCCACCAAAAGACCAAGATTTCGGAAACCTTCAAGTTGCATACATGGCTCCAACAGAAATACTCGCCTCTCAACACTTTGAATCTTTCATCCAATATTTCTCATACCTTGGTATCCAGGTTGGACTGATCACTTCGAGTGGCTGCAAGAAGTTTCCCTCAAAAGTTCACCCAACAAAATGGACAGACGTCTCTCGTGCTCAACTTTTGAAATGGGTAAAAAATGGAGAGATACCAATCCTCATTGGAACGCACTCCCTTATCCAAAAAACTGTTGAATTTGAAAACCTAGCATATGTAATTATTGACGAACAACATCGCTTCGGAACAAAACAGAGACAAAAACTTCGAAAGAAAAAAGACGAAATGCTACCACACCTTCTCTCAATGACGGCTACTCCTATTCCCCGAACACTTGCCCTCACTATCTATGGAGACCTAGACCTCACACTGCTCGACGAAATGCCAGCTGGACGAAAACCTGTCCTCACAAAAATCGTTCTCCCTAACGGACGCGACGAAACATACAAGCATATTCAAAAAGAAATCACAAATGGACGACAAGCATATGTCATCTGCCCCAGAATTGATGAACCAGATCCAGACAAAGAAAATGCCCTAAACCTCAAATCAGTAAAAGCCGAGGCACAACGTCTCAAAAAAGATATCTTTCCGGGACTCAATATAGACATTCTTCACGGAAAGATGAATAAAAAAGAAAAAGAAGAAACTATGTCACGTTTTGCAGACGGAGAAATTAATATCCTTGTGGCTACATCTGTTGTGGAAGTGGGAGTAAACGTACCAAATGCCACTAACATAATCATTGAAGGTGCTGAACGTTTTGGACTAGCTCAACTTCATCAACTTCGAGGACGTGTCGTACGAAGCACGCATCAAGCACACTGTTTTGTCTTTACCGATAGCGCTAATACCAAAACAAAAGAACGCTTGAATGCCCTGGTAACAGCCAAAAATGGATTTGAACTAGCTGAACTTGATATGAAACAAAGAGGTATCGGACTTCTCTCTGGTCAAAAACAATGGGGCGTATCCGACCTTGCGATGGAGGCAATCCAGAATATAAAAATGGTAGAAGCCGCTCGCAATGAAGCTGTGCGAATTATAGAAACTGATCCAGACTTAAAACAAAAAAGATTTGCGACTCTAAAAGAAAAACTAGAACGAAAGAATAAAGTACATTTTGAATAAAGATCTACAAAAACACATCAATACCATGGTACTGGTGGTTATATATTAGATTTATATTTAATACTAATGGTGGGCGCACCAGGACTTGAACCTGGGACCACGAAGGTATAAGCTTCGCGCTCTACCAACTGAGCTATACGCCCGATATCTGGACTGCCTCAAAAAGCAGTACAACCATAGTAATCTATCTCTCCCCCCAAGACAATACGTAAAAATACTAATAATTGACTTTGAAATCTTATATGATATAATAATATTTAGAAGTTTTTTGTTTTTCTTATTTTACGGGAGAATCTACTATGCTGCACACGAGAATCACTGAAAACCTAGGACCATCAAAGTGCTGGGACACAGGAATTCCCCAAATAAAAAACCCACACGGCGTTCCTATACACCCTGTTGTAGTGGTGAACAGAAAGCCCCTCAACGAAAAATTTATACCCAAAAGCACAAAAGGGGTTTTGGCACGAAAAAAACCAAAAGCTTGAAAAAATCGCTCAATGAACCCAAGTTCATTGAGCGATATTTTATTATCTACAAATATTCTCTCTATTTTTTCTTTGGCTCAATACCGTTCAAGATAAGAAGATCTTCAAATTCTTTTCGTTCAAGAGTTTCTACCTCAACTAGTTTCTTAGACATCATATCAAGTGCTTTTCTATGCGTAGTTAACACCTCCTCAGCCTTCGCACGAGCTTCTTTCATAATACGAGAAACTTCAGCATCAATCTTGGCAGAAACTTCTGAAGAATACTCTTTTCCACTAACACCTTGTCCAAAGAGAGCCTTACCCCCAGAACCTTCAAAAGCAATAGGACCCAAAGATTCTGACATTCCATATTTTGTTACCATATCACGAGCAAGAGCAGTTGATACCTGAAGGTCATTTGAAGGACCAGTTGAAAGATCTCCGAAGATCATCTTCTCAACCACATATCCACCAAGTGACATAGCTATATCATCAAGAAATTCTTTTTTGGTTCGCAATCTCTTATCTTCAAAAGGAAGATTCAGAGTATATCCACCTGCACGTCCACGAGAAATAATGGATACTTTGTGAACCGGATCAGAGAACTCAAGCACAGAGCCAACAAGAGCATGTCCCATTTCATGATATGCAGTTATTTCTTTTTCTTTCTTTGAGAGTAGATGACTTTTTCTTTCTGGACCAAGCATTACCTTTTCAATTGAACGGAGTAGGTCATATTGAGAAACTTCCTTCCGTTCTTCACGTGCAGCAAGAATAGCTCCTTCATTCATAAGTGAATACAAATCTGCCCCAGAGAACCCAGGAGTTCTTTCTGCAATAACAACAAGATCAACATCTTCTGTAAGGGGTTTCTTTCGTGAATGAATTTTCAAAATAGCTTCTCGATCTTTTCTATCTGGCGGGTCAATCATAACTCGACGATCAAATCTTCCTGGTCGAAGAAGGGCTGGATCAAGTACATCAGGACGGTTTGTAGCAGCCATTATAATGAGTTTCTCATTTGGTTCAAATCCATCCATTTCAACAAGTATCTGATTGAGTGTTTGTTCTCGCTCATCATTCCCACCACCAACACCAGTTCCTCGAACACGTCCAACAGCATCAATTTCATCAATAAAAATAATTGCGGGTCCCATAGACTTTGCAAGCTTGAATAGATCTCGTACACGACTTGCTCCAACTCCTACAAACATTTCCACAAACTCTGATCCAGAAATAGAAAAGAATGCAACACCTGCTTCTCCAGCAACAGCACGCGCCAAAAGTGTTTTTCCTGTTCCAGGAGAACCCATAAGAAGAATACCTTTTGGAATATCTGCGCCAATTTCAATAAATTTCTTTGGGTTCTTTAGAAAATCCACAACCTCAGCAAGTTCCTGTTTGGCTTCCTTTGCTCCTGCCACATCATCAAACGTTACCCGATTTTTAGTATCAGCAGGATCAATCATTTTTGCCTTTGACTGTCCGAAACTAAAGGCTTGCATGCCTGAACCTTTTACTTGTCTTGTGAGGTACCAGAAAATAAAGATAATAAAAATGATAGGGATAAGTACAGGAGCTAAATTAAGTATCCAAAAAAGAATACCTCCCTCTTTTTTGATATTTATTTCAACACCAGATAGTTGTTCTGAAGTCACACCATAGTTCACCAGAGTATCAGATAAAGATGCTTCATCTTCTTTCTTAGAATTTTTTTCAATCACCTCCTGCCCTTCTTCACCCCTATACGTAACAGACAGACTACTACCTTCAACTGTAATTTTTTCAACACTTCCTATCTGAATATCCTGCGCAAGTTGAGACAGAGCTATTTGCTCTATTTCCTTTTTATTATCAGAGATAAAAGAATACAAAGAGATAAGTGCAAATAGAATGAGAACAGTAGAAAGAAGATTCATCCAAAATGGCACTTTTTTATTCTTTTTACCCTTACCCTTCTTATTTACAACAAGTTTAAAATATTTCTTTTTCTTCTTCGGAGTTTTTTTCATATGAGGCAATTATACATAAATATCAGAGTATTAAAAGAAAAATACATTTTTGTTTCTATGAATTCGTTGCTATCATTGACCTAATGTTAATTGCAAACAAAAAAGCACGCTTAAACTACGAGGTCCTTGAGACATTTGAAGCAGGTATCAAACTGCTTGGTTTTGAGGTAAAAGCCCTCAAACAGAAAAGTGGTTCACTGGAAGGCTCTCATGTGACCATACGTGGAGCCGAGGCATTTGTAATCAACATGCACATCCCCCCATATCAACCAACCAACACCCCTAAAGGATATGACCCATATCGCAACAGAAAACTACTACTCACAAAAAAAGAACTTCTTGTTTTAACAGGAAAAGAGTCCCAAAAAGGATTGACAATGGTACCACTTTCAGTGTATAATAAAGGAAAGAATATCAAACTTGAGTTTGCAATTGTTCGCGGAAAGAAAAAATTCGACAAACGAGAAGACCTGAAGAAACAAACTGCCAAGCGTGATATCGAACGATCTTTGAAATACGAATAGCAAAGCCGACCATTCATAAAGAGTAGAGGAATTCATATTCCCCTTTTCTTTGGGGATGATCGGCCTAGACGAGTAAGCTATCCATCATATGTGCAAAGTAGAGCTCTGGGAACTCTTTAAAAGCTCAGAACACTCTAAGTGCAAACTTAGTACAAAAAACAAAGTCAGTAGCTTCACCTTTCTTTAAGGCGAACGACTTTGCATTCGCTTACGCAATAGCCTAAGCGACGCGCACGCATTGAGGAGTTCGAGTAAATGTATTGCGTGTTATTACACGAACTAGACCTGCTAGTGTTTTGATTTCAGGTCGACATTAATTAAAACTCGACGTTTGAGAATTTTGTGTATTTTATATCTCAAATGTTTAAAACCTTAAAACACACTACACTTTGTAGAATCATATTTTGAACTTATTCACACGGCGGTTCGATTCCGCCCATCTCCACATCTAGGGATTTTGTAGTGACAAAATCTTCAAATAACCTTACAGCACTTGGTATTTCAGCGGTTCCATAACCCTCATCAAGTGAGTATGGTAATTTCTCATCAAAAATAAAGAAGAATAGCTTTTGCCTTTCTTCAACTTCTAATTTAGCCCATATTTTATAAGGGCTTTTCAGCATACCAGTCGCTTTATCTAAAGCGGTTCCATAAGGAATATCAAAGTCCACGACCTCAAGTATATTTGGGTCTTCCTGCTCCCTCTGACTCACTAAGTCCTCAATCTCTTTTTCGTATACTTGAACAAGTGATTCTGACTTGGTTTCAATAACTCTCCGAGAAAGCAATTTTATTTTTTCATCTATCTCTTGACTCGCCTGTGAGTTTTTTAGCTCCCTTTCTTTCAACAATGAAACTTCTATATCCCAAGATTTATCAAATATCTTTTTGATAAGAGGGCCCGCTCGAGGATTTAGCTTGTGTCTTTTTAGTAGTTGATTAAAACGTAATTCCGCGTCCTCAACCGAAAGTGATTTACTGTATCGCTCACAATCTTTGTTTTGACACTTGTAATACGCATAGCGCCTTGTCCTACCTTTAGACCAAGCGCCAGTGAGATGTCCGCGACATTCTGGGCAAACTAGAAGGCCTCTCATAGGAAAATCTGCCCTTACATCCATTCTGACTTTCCGACCTGTTGCTTCGTTAGTTAATCGTTTTTGATTGAGTTCAAAAATCTCTTTCGAGATTAAACCTTCGTGTTTTCCTTCTCTTATACTGACCTCCCATGCGGGGTACTCAATGAAACCGGCATAGAATGGGTCTCGTAATATCACCGTAAACTTATCAATGTATCTTTCTGGAGCTTGGGCTTTCCAGAAACCCTTATCAACCAAGAAACGACAAGCGTCTACTTTTCTCAGAAAGACACTCTTGGCGTATCCTTCCAATGCTTCTTGCAAGTATGTAGCTTCCGGCTCCTTACGCATTGATATGGTCCCGTGTATAGGACTACGAGTCATTTTGTACCCTTTTTTAGAGCCAAAAGCCCAATAACCTAGCAATAGTCGAGCACGCTGTTTCTGTATCACCTGACGCTTATTTTGCTTTCTTTCTAGTTCGGCTTGGCCGGCCATGATTAACTCAGCAAAACGCCCTTCATCGCTATCATCAAAGTTGTAGTTGAGACAACGTAAAGCGACGTCTCTCATTTCAAAAGCTGTCCTTAGCTTGAGATGAAACTCAACATCTCTCGCAAACCGTTTTAAGTCATCAAAAACCACAACAAACTTTTTGTGAGGACGAGTGTCGATGTATTCAAGCATGGCCCTCATTGCGGGACGATTCATAAAATCACCACCTCCAGTAACGCTGTCTCTAAATGTTTCAGCATGTGGCACCTTAATGTTTTGTAAGTCAGTCAAGCACCTCCCTTCTTGCGACTTCAGACCTGTCCCTTCTGTTTCCTGACGCTTACTTGATACTCGGGCATAGACAATGCCCTCGCGTCCATCATAAGAAACTTCTTTGCGTTCGCCGTATAAATTAATTTTTCTTGCTTTGCTCATGTTTTTTTATCTCGTTAACATATCTATCGAGTTCTGCCCTAGCTACATTTCGACAAAAAGCAGTCAGATAGTTTATGCGTTGAATAATTTTGTCCTCGGAAGAACCAAAATCATCCACAAGAGACCGGTACTCATCGACCGAGATAACAGCGGTTGTGTCGTTTTCTAACTTCGAGGACATGCCTCGATTGTAGAAACATCACCCCGTACCAAATCTAGGTCCGATAGAAATAGGAAATGTTTTAAATACCCTTGATTTGCTACATATTTGAAACACTATCCACAAGTACGAATACGTACTTGCTCATAGGGTATACCCAGTCACTTTTTCAGCTTTACATTGGTCACTCGATAACCTGATTTGTTGTCACTTTCCAAAAGAGTTTCCCTGGGTAAGCCAAACTCGCGCTCGACCACATCTCTCAAGTTGTTTGCCACCTTTCTTATTCCCACGCCAGTTGTTTCAAACTCTTCTGCAAGTTTTTGTGTTTTAACAAATCGTTTCTTCTTTGCGAGGTAATTCAGAACCCCGTACGGCCGCTTGTCAGTTTCTAAATTAAACTTCTTGTCTAATCTGGCTTCAGGATAGAAGCTACCGTCTTTTTCAAGCACATAGCGTTGAACATTCTCCAGCTCTTTAATCTTTTCCTCTAACAAACTTTCTTGCTCTTGTAGTTGCTGGTAATCCCTAACTCTGACCCAAATACTTTTTCTCATCACATCACCGTCAATGATAGTTGTGACACCTGAAGGAACTATTGCACTTTTGTATTCCAGATTCCCATCACTTTCTGCAACAAGTAAGTCGAGTGCCTCTTCAGCTAAATATGGGTCAAGGAGCAGGTCATTATATTCTCTGATTCTGTCTATATCACAAGAAAAAGATTCTCTTGTTGCTCCTTCCTTGAGTCGTTTTGTAATAAACTCAATAAGAAGTTTCTCGCGATATATTGTCTTATCTCCATATCTCTCACTCTTCATTGCTTTATTTTAGCAACAAACAACACTTACTGACATAACGAATACTCTTTCATCCCTTTAGTGAACCCTTGTCCGACCATATCTTCTTCACTGTATCCATAGGCCCAAACAGTTACGGAATCCTGATTCGACTTATTAGCATTAATAATTTGTTCTAGCGTGTAATCGACCTTTTCTTGCTCAGCCACATCCGGGACCAGAACATGAATGCCTACACGCCTACAGTTGAGATACGATAGGTCGCTTTGTTCCACAATCCGATATTCTAGTAGCGGTTTCTCGTTTACCCCTCTTGAAATTATCACCATAACAACCAGAATGGCGACTAGAGCGATAAACCCTCCTGCCGAGTACTTAGAAATTCTAATTATTTTATCTATCATGGTTTTCCTTTAAAACTCATAAACCCTGACAGCAGATACAAAAAGCCCGCCACCAGGAGGGCCGAAGCCCCTATAGGAGTTTCCCCCTATAACGCGTTCAACGCCCTGAATGACGGGTTTTTTATGTTGAACGCGATTTCTGACCATACCTTATGAAAACCATAAGGGTTAGGCCATCTCCTTATTTAATTGTCATTGAATTATACCACCTTATACGCTCCTGACCCTACCCCCCCTAAAATTAACATTTCAAAATATGATACGGCTCAAAATAAAGCTTTTTTTGTAAACAAAATTACAATTTCTAATTTTAGAGATTTAAATCTAAATCTTCAAATAAGTCGATGGCAAATCTTTCTCCTGAAACATGAAGGACATTGTAATCGTTACAAACATTTGGTATTTTGGCTTTTTTATTATTCTTACCAGAACTAACAGAACGCTCAGCAGTTACCACTACTGTCTTATGATTTAGAGAATGAGCTATTACATAAGGGTCCGCTATGGTCTTAACTCTATTCTCATCTTCAAGAGTAGGATGAGCACGAATAATTGATATGGCTTGGTTATAATCATCCGCGCTTAATTCCTTAACTACCTGGGTCTGTCTTTCTTTAATCCACCCCGCCATGTCATCATCCTTATTCATAACCTCTTCATACACCTCACGAACAACATACGCTCTGCCAAGATTAAACAACTCTTCTATCTCCAGCCATAGGGGTGAAAATCTCTTAATAGGATAATTATGACTTAAAACAATCAAAGCAGAAGCATCGAAGTTATATATTTTATTATTCTCTGCCAGGTTCATTGTCATAACTTTTAATTTGCCTGGCTAAACTGGTTTTCAATTTTTTGTATGTGCTTTTGTTTTATATCAAAAAATCTGACCATATCGAAATAAGATATTTTCTTACTTTCTTGAGCAGATAAAACCCTTTGAGTGAGCTTTCTTCCACTTGCGTTTAAAGCCATAACATAAGGTTGAGGACCTCCACTTTGACCCTTTTCTTTTGCCTTTTGCTTTAATCTTTTCTTGTACTCTTGAAAAGATAGCTTTAACTCTCTGTCTTTATTTTCAAAAAAATTCTTAGTAACATTGCCACTGTCATAAAACCTTCTAAGAATAACTCTTGCACTTACTCTATATTTTGTTGCAAGACGTTCTAAGAGTTCTCCATCTTCTTTGTCAGACAAAAACCTTTTTGCCATATTTTCATTAAGAAGGTTATTCAAAGGAACAAGAAAACTACCAGAAAAATGATTGGCGAAAGTTTCTATAATTAGATGCTGACGTCTTAGGGAAGTATTATCTCTTTTAATTTTAGCTAAATCATTCTCACTCAATAATAAGTGAGCTAGTTCATGAAATAAACTAAAAGTTCTGCCAGCAGGACTGTCTTTGGTATTTAAAACAATAACTGGTACTTGGTCCTCATCCCCCCTTAAACAAAATGCTCTTATCCCGCCCTCTTCCTCATCAAGAGGCATAGACATTTGAAATACAAGCAAGCCCAAATCCTCTAAGGCATTAATCCAATTTTTTAACGCATCTCCTTTATCTTCCCAGGAAAGTTGCTCTTCTATACTGATGTTTATGAGATTTCGTAGCTTTTTGGCTTGCTCATTTACATCTTCTTCAAAATGCAAAATAAACTTTTTTATCTCTCTATTTATTGGTTCTTCCAAAATTTCACTAATCTCTTCAAAGTATTCTCTATTACGCCTGGCTTTCCTGACAGCTAGTCTGACCTCGTTACTAAGCTCTTCTTGCTTAACACTATCAAGAGTTCTGAAGTCAACAGGAAAAGCTTTCGTTACGGGAACGTCTGGCAAGAAAAAAACTCCCATACTGCGCTTATAGCGATTCGCAAGGTCTTTGAGTTTAGACACAGATATTTCTCCGCCATTTTCCCATTCAACTAATTGCTCTTCAGAAACTTTTTGTTTTTTTGCTACTTCAGATAAGTCATATCCGATTGTTTCTCTGGCCCATTTAAGTATGCCTGGTGTAGTTTTAATTGTAGGTGTCCGGCTTGCCATAGTAGTTACATTGTATAACAAATACACACCAATCTTAAGTACGATATCCTGCCGAGTAAAAAATGATAGTATTCTAGTAGAAACTATTGCCCAAGTGGTGGAATTGGTATACACATCCGTTTACCAAAGCGTTTAATTATTTGAACGTTTTGTAAACGGATAGCGCAAGCTGTGCGGGTTCGAGTCCCGCTTTGGGCACAAACAAAAACACCCCTTCAACTTCAAGAGTGTTTTTGTAGGGAGGTGTTACCTTTCAGTCGCTGTTTCAGATTCGCAATACAATACCATTGGTCGAACAACCAGTTCTCCTTCCGAGCAAGCTCTACTTAAGCCAGTAACTTTTCCATTCACCTCTTGTTGCGATTCACATTGTCACGCTTACTGTGGTCTGGATTGTCACGCACATACCTTCGTCCATTCACAGAGATAACGTGGGCACCTTGATGCTTGCCCTGCAGTACCTCCTGTACTGCTTTGACTCGAGGAACGTTTGAACGACTTCCAATCTTGTAGCTCTCATTCCTGTCGTTGGGACCATCATTGTTTCCAATTATTTTAGTCATG
Source organism: Minisyncoccota bacterium (assembly GCA_905478465.1). Lineage (GTDB taxonomy): Bacteria > Patescibacteriota > Minisyncoccia > Phycocordibacterales > CAJQIN01 > CAJQIN01. The sequence goes on from CAJQIN010000002.1 coordinate 32,610, forward strand.
AGTATTTTATTATTGTCTTCTAACGAGGGGCGTACGGACTCGACCACTTCCGCACTCACCTTTTTATATTTTACCTCGTTACTTGTTGAATGTATCACTTGTGGCCATTCACATTAAAAAATCACGTTGTAGAAAGGGCTTTTTGCAGACGTGGGCAGTTCTCGTAAAAATGCCAGAAGTCAACGAGGTAGCTTTTCAGGCGGTTGAACGAATTGTTCGACAAGTCCACATCACAGGAACCAGACACTGATATTGCCTCAAATACGTTGTATATTGGCGATAGTTCAGCGGTTCCAAAGCCTGTTTTTAAATCATAAGCAGGACCCCTAGAGAAGACTAGCTTATAGGCTAGTCTTTTCTTTGCCAAATCATCAGAAAGCCAGAGTTTTTCAGGGTTTTTTATTAGTTTCATCGTAGACGCCAAAGCGGTTCCAAAGGTTTTAGGATAAGTGTTATCTGACTTAACTTGTTTCTTTAGTTGTTTTATTTCTTTTTCTATATCTCCTATCCTCTGTTCATACGTCCCTATTACGGACTCATTCTTTGCATTAACTATACGGTCCAAAAAAGTTTTCTTCTCTTCCTCTAATTTTTCTATTTCTTTTTTACTCCCTTCTCCTTTTTTGAATAGCTTAACCATTCTCTTCTCCCACACATCCTTAATTATTTTTTCTGCAAGATTAACAATCTGTTCTTTTGGATGATTCTCAGTGAGTAAATCCAAAAAATCACTGTGTATGTTTTCTATGGGGATACTCTTTCCATAATATGGCGACTCCTTTTTATTGAACCTATAATATGGGTGCTTTCCGTTCCTACCTGTAGTCCAGCTAGCAGTTAAAGGATGTCTAGTCACAGAATCCACGATGAAACCCCTAAGCGGAAAATCTTTTGTCATTCCTTGTTTTTGAGTAGCTGGGTACAAAGGTTTGTTTTCTAACTTTCTTTCAATTTTATCTAAAATATCTTCTGAAATTATTCCCTTGTGCTTCCCTTCTCTTCTTGCAACTTCCCAGTCTGGATACTCAATAAACCCAGCGTACAAAGAAGCCCTCTTTAATAACCGAGAAGCGGTATCGGCATATACTTTTTTGTCTTTGTAGAAACCATTCTCATCCAAAAACTTCCTAAGCTCTTCTTTGTTTGAGAATCTTCCAGAAGCAAAACCCTCAAGACCTTCCCTAATCACTGAAGCAATAGGTTCATTAGGATGAAGGACCCAAGTACCGTCGCTAAGGTTTTTTCTAACAAAACCAGGGACCTTTGAACTAAAACCCCAATAACCTCTTTCAAGTCTTGCTTTCGTCTTTTGCACAACCTGTCTTTTATTCTGGTTTCTCTCAAGCTCAGCTCCAGCAGCTAAAATTGTCTCTACGTAACGACCCTCTGGAGTATCGTCGAAGTTAAAGTTTAAACACTCTGGTGTTATATCTCTTGATTTAAAAGCACTCCTAAGTTTGAGATGAAATTCAACATCTCTTGCAAATCTCTTCAAGTCATCAAATACAACAATATATTTATTATGCGGTTTACTATCAACATAATTAATTAAAGCTGACATAGCGGGCCTTTTCATAAAATCACCTCCTCCAGTAAAACTGTCTAGAAAAACTTCTTCTACTTCATAACCTTTACTTCTGGCGTATTCCTTACAGCGTTGCGCTTGACTATCCAATCCATTCCCTTCTTTAGTCTGCCTATCGGAAGACACACGAGCATATATAATTGCTTTAAGTTTAATTTCCATATTCTTTATTATAACCTTCATAATGCTCATCTAAAACAACCTCAGCTAATGAATATAGAGCATCTCTAAACATCTCCACCTCTTCATCAGAAATAGCCACATCAGCAAGATATTCTTTACATTCCTTAATAGGTATCATGTTTAGTAAAAACTCTTCATGTTAGTGATTTTTACCTCATTTTTTACGCCCCTCAAGAGACTTCGTAAGAGACATAAGATGCTTAATTAGTTTTTTTCTGTCTCCTTTATCATAGTCGTCACGATTAACTAATTTAGAGAAATTTTCTGTAATAGAATTGTAAGAAAAATTTCTACCATTAACAGCTGCTGCAAATGCCATATAGCTACTAATTGGTTCCTTGTAATACTTGTTAAACCTAGCCTTGATACTTCTCATGTTTGTTTTTAATTAAAAAATAAAAAAAGACGACAAATAGCAATAAAGCTATGTGTCGTCTTTTGTTAGATTTAACACAAGATGTCGTCTGACATCTAAATAAATATTCAGTTGTTACTTATTAATATACCACCTATACGTCTGTAGAGCAAGTTTTTTCCAGAAAACAAACATCTTCTAACTTTTCATATCCTACATTTTCCAACATTTGACAGAAGTCTTATAGTTTAAATTTTTTATCATACTTTTTTGATATCCAAGACTCCCAATAGTCAATAAACTTAAATGGGTCTTTAGCATACTCCAAACTAGGGTCTGCCTGTATTTGCTCATCTATTTTTTCAAATCTAGGGTACATAAAACTAGAGTTATATAGTTTGTATTCCGACAACAACTCGTCTGTTACATCTTTTAAGTTATTAGAAAAGTTAAATGAGCCAGAACTTTTCCACTGGTCATATCTACGCCCCCACTCTGTGTTTATTCTATCTTCTAAATACACAGGCCTTTCGTCTGCGTAACCTGTCTTACCACTACCCTCTGACGAATCTAAGGAAGCCTTTTTTAATTCCCTAGAGCAAGAAGTTACTTCATCATTAAGATTGTTAATTTTAATTTTGTAAGTAGTCGCCAAAGTGCCCAGCTCTAATTTCAATTTTTTATTTTCCTCTTCTAAAAAACTCATCCGTTCAGCCACGACGGGGTCATTTATTATTTTTTCAATAAATACTTCTTTTACCACGACCTCTTTTGTGTCCTTATTCACAGAATCACCAACTTCCTTTTGAGCTAGGTTAGGTTGAGAATTATTTTCTAAATTTTCTGGTATCACAAGTGTGTCATTTTTTGAGTTGAACCAACTTGAGGGATTCCACCAACTAGCATACGTGACCAATGGAATGATTATGACCACCACTATAAGTATTTTGGATATATTTTTCATATTTGTTTGTAGCGTTTAAATAATAAGATACACAAAACCCGCCACTAGAAGCCCCTAAAGGCCTACACGAGTTTCCAAGTGCAACGCTACAAACGTCCCTAATGACGGGTTTTTTATGTTTGTAGCGTTTTTTCAGACCATGCCTTATTTTATAGGTTTAGGTCACCATATTTAATTATTTAATTACAAGCTAAATAATACATCACTTACAGGTATTTTACACACCTTATTTTTCAATCTCTAACAAGCAATCGCTGGTCTGCTTACCCGTATCTGGGTTCACACATTTGTATGCAATAACTAACTCATCTATAGAGGAGTTTCTGTCAAGTGAGTTAACGTACGTAGTGAAAATAGTTTTGTTTGAAACATTTAAAAGTGCCACCCAGTCTGCAACCATAATTGGGTTACTTCTATTCTTTGTCTCCCTGTAGACAATTTCACCTAGTGGAAAAAGTACCTCAGTATAATCTCCTGTATTATGATTAACGACAGCACCTTCTGACACCAAATGTCCACCAAACACACCAGGGCTCAAATAGAAATCCTCCCAATAATCAAGCGGCTTACCACTCTTTTGAACTCTAATATATAAGTACCCACAAGCAACTTTAGAGTTAGAGCCATACCGATTTACGACAACAGTTCTATCTTCGATAAAACCGTTATAAGCATTCACAAAAGTTCTATCTCCCAAAAGCTCAATAGAACTTTTATCTTTTAAAGACTTGAAACTATCAAAATCTCTCGGACAACTAACGGTAGGATTTTCTATCTGCTTAATAACCTGATTAGCAACGTCCTTAAACTGGTCTTTACTAGGATTTACTTTCTCCGCAAGCCAAACAGAAAACACCACAAACAAAATAGACACCGCTATTAACAAAAATGCTTTAACAATACTTTTAAAATTATTTTTCATTAGATTAATTATTATTCCGTTCCTCAACAAGAATTTTAAACTCATATTTAATAAAGAATATGTATAAAACAGTTATTAGTATGCTAACAAAAACTGGCAAGAGTAATGCATGAATTTTGTCTGGTATTTCTTCAAGCCAAAACGTTTTTACTGCCACCTTAATATCAGGCGCAAAGAAATTTGTTACCCCGACAAACGTTACCATTAAAGACGCCAACAATGCTCCTGCCACAAAATTAAAAATCGTGGCAATAGTAACTAATATACAAGTAACTACTAAGATATTCCCTAATTTAATAAAAAACATATATTCTATAAATCAAATCTAACCTAATATACACTTAAAAACAAGGTCCTTAATTAATTACCACCAGGTGCTTACATGTGGTCAGAAATATGATTTTCAAGATATTCACCAAAATAAAATTAGTTATAACTCTTTTTTATTTCAAAATATTTTAAAACAGCATTTAAACCCTAAAGATTATTCTGATAGTACTCATCTAGATATTTTTGTAACTTAAAATACCAAAGAGTAAAGCCTACTACGGTCAGTAAAAATCCTACCCACAACAGACTTTGTGCAAGAAACCTACCTTCCGTAACTTTAGAAAGTTTGGTTTTTGTAATTATAAAGTTTTCTTGAACTTCCTTAATTCTGTTTTCATATTTAATAACCCCACCCTTAAATAAAACTATATACTCAAGTTTTACTTGCTCACTTGAAACAAGAACTTCATCAAGAACCCCGTTAAGCTGTTCCCTGGTACTATTTACCTCCTGTGTTAATGTTTCAATTTCTAACTCATTAAAATATTCCTGTTGATAAATATCAAGCAAACTATTCGATGTTTGATAAAAGAGGATAGAACCTGTAACAAAAACAAGTAATCCCGCTATGGCGATAAATTTATAAAGATTGTCAGTAGGAATTTTAAGCATAAATTTAGTAAGTATCTAATAACTTATTTATATTTTACCTTAAATAACGTTCTATTACTCCTGCGTGTGTCTACTACCCAAATCATCTACCAATTTAAACCATTTCTAAACCTATGGACATTTCTCCAATTTCTAATACCCAATCTTTTATTAGGTTCCAATTTTTCGACAAGATGTCCACCAAAAATACTAAACTTCCAAAAAATAACAGACAAAATACCTGTTGTTTTTACATTTTATAAAAACACCACTTACCTCTCTTTGTCTAAACCCAGACTTGACAACTAACCCATAAGAGACGAATATACGAAACAAACCCTAGAACCTTCACATAGAAAAGGAGATACCATTGAGATTAATTAACGGCATACCAAAAGGAGCTCTTTTGGAATTAGCAGTCCTTGGAAAGGCGTGTTCTATACACAACGAAGAACCATTATTCACAGGTGACTACCGAAAATTTGAAGATTGTATACGGATAGCTAAAAAAGTCGCCCGGCAAGATGGCTGGAATGCTCACAAACCAGATGAAAAACTTCTTATCAGTCATCTTCTATCGGAAATAAGACAGATACTCAGGAATATAAACAAAAAAAATATTACAGTGTCTGTATTTTTAGCAACAAACACTCCATTAGATTTATTACACTCTGTAGATGGATTCTTCACGGCAAAATTCAGTAGCAAAACTCAGAAGAGTACGCACGAGGCTAGATTTTATTTTGATCTGAGTCTAAATCCAGAAAAAAAACACAAAAAAGGAGTAGATATCTTTCGAGAAGATGATTTTTACAAACCTAAATTAAAAAATACTGCCAAACGAGTAACAAGAGTTCTTCAAAAACAACTACAATCCATCCCACTTGTTACAAAAAACAAGAAGAAAATAAAAGGAGCTTCATATGTCTAATTATAAACCTGGACAAAAACCTATAATCACCTGTCCTGAGCGTAAGTACAAGTACTACCAAGGTACCCCTGTTCATGATAAAAATTGTCCTCGATTAAAAAAACCTAACGAGACAAAAACAAAAAACTGAGTTCGAAATAAAATTATCTCAACACAAAACAATTTAAAACTCCCTTGGACCAAAACGCGTGGTCCTTGGGAGTTATTTTTAATCATATAAAACTTGACTTTTTATTTCTTTAGTGTATACTTCTTACTAGAGTTTAATTGTTTAAACATTTTCATTGGAGGAAAATTCATGTTTTCAGTAACCTTTCAAAGTGGCTTTTACTCGGCCCATGGTCCGTCTGGGGAAATCCTCGGACAGGGCAGTACGCCCACAGAAGCCTGCCAACAGGCTGAAATTACGTTGTTGAGATAAAAATCTCCAACAACACAAAAACCCATACCCTACAACATTGTTGTAGGGTATATTTTTATACCAAAATCTAGCTATGCAGTGCCAATGCTAAAAAAGCTAATGCAACTCCACCAATAACAACAAGTGCTGCCCAAACAATTCTTTGTTTACTCATATATCTTTATTATACATCAGCTATTTTTATTTGCAGACTTCTACACACATGCTATACTTTATATGAACGATTGTTCACACATTCATATGACTATCGATCAAAAAAAAGCAATACGCATAGCGTCAACATTGAAGGTTCTAGCGGACCCCATGAGATTACGTATCATCAGCCTTCTTCTTTCAAAAGAAGCTGGTTCTTGTGTTGGAGACATAGCAAAAGAAGTGAGACTCTCACCTTCTGCTACCTCACATCAGCTGGCCAAACTTGAAGACAAGGGTATTGTCACAAGTACCAGAGATGGACAAATGATATGCTACCGTCTCGTTGACTGCCATGCTGTACAGGATATTATTAATGTTATTAATCATTTTAATTAAAAGATATGAAAAATATTACAATCTACTCAACACCTACCTGTCATTACTGTCACTTAGTAAAAGACTTTCTAACCGAAAACAATGTAACTTTTACTGACTACAACGTTGCAGAAGATGCAGACAAACGACAAGAAATGCTAGACAAAACAGGACAAATGGGAGTACCTGTTGTTGATATCGAAGGAGAAATAATGGTTGGATTTAACGAAGAGAAGCTTCGAGAAGTTCTAAACATTAAATAAAACATATGGATATAATCTTTATCATAGGAAGAATCATGTTTGGAATGATTTTTCTTCTATCTGGAGTAAATCACTTCACCAAACTTGAGAATCTGACAAGTTATGCGGCTTCTAAAAAAGTTCCTGCACCAAAATTAGCAACAATAGGAACAGGTATCCTTTTGATACTTGGTTCTCTTGGTATTATTTTTGGAGTGTACGTTACATTCGCTCTCTGGGCACTTGTACTATTTCTTGTACCTACAGCACTAATGATGCACACATTCTGGAAAGAAACTGACCCTCAAACAAAACAAATGGAAATGATAGCTTTTTTGAAAGATATCTCTTTGGCTGGAGCAGCTCTGATGCTTCTTTCAATCCCCCTCCCATGGACGCTTAATGGACTAGTATAAGAAAAATACACAATACTAAAAAACAAAAAATGCACGTATGTGCATTTTTTGTTAGTTTTATTTGAATCAGAACTCTGTTAAGGTAACTACTATTATGAAAATAGCTATATTTACCAACAAAACATTTACTGAACTAGAGGAACTTAAATCCATAGCAGAAAAACGTGGGCATATTTTAGATTTTATAAAAATACCCAATATTGAAATTACTAGTTTTTCCGATCAAAACGAAATCAAAAAATTGTTTTCCTATGATGTTGTACATTATAGAACCGGAATGAACATAGATTGCGCTAACATTCTAGGTAAAATTCTAAAAGAAAAAAATGTTACTTTTATAAACGAAGCTTTTTACACCCACCCTCTTTTTATAAATAAAATATTTCAAACAGTGTGTTGTTCAGAGGCAGGCATATTATGCCCTAAGACTTTTACAGCAAAAAACCCTAACTACCAAGAAATTTCTAAGCTTTTGGGTAAGAAATTTATTATGAAAAATTCACGAGGATGTCAGGGTAAACATGTATACCTCATATCCAACAAAAATGATTTGCAAGAATCTTTGGAAGTAGAAAATAACAATATCTTATTTCAAGAACTTATTCCCAATACTGGAGATTTTAGAATTCATACTTTTGGAAATACGGTGGCCACTATATATAAACGCATACCTTCAAATGGTGATTTCAGAGCAAACTTTTCTCTAGGTGGCTCTATGCAAAACGTTGAAAAAGGTGATTTATACAATGAGTTATCTAAAATAGCAAATAAAGCCACCCAAGTTCTTAACTTACAAATATCAGGAATTGACATCATTCAATCTAAGAAAAATGGAAAATTATACTTTATTGAATCAAACGAAAATCCAGGCTGGAAACAGGTCCAAGAAATAACAGGTACTGACATATCTGAAGCAACGATAAATTACTATGAGTCCACTTGTCTATAGACTATTTATTTTTTAGAAACATCTCCGTTTCTAAATACAGTTTCAATATTCACCATCTTCTCCATTCGTCTGATATCTGCCAATAATTTAGACCTATCTTCATTAAACATAGTCACATTAAAAATACTCTTTCCGCCGTTAGCCGCTGATTCAGCTTTATCACCTACCTTTTTATTGATACTTACACCGTAAAAAGACTTTAGTGTTTGCATTTTTTTAATACCAGTCAAATTAGTAATGATACCCTGCTTCTTTGCAAAAAATTTAAACACAGCAGTATATCCGAGTACTTTTTTTGGAATAATAGGTTTTCGTGGAATACGAATACGAATATCATTAGCGGCATGATTAATACCATAAGAAAGTTCGTACATACTGTGACGAAATCCTCCAATACGTGGACCCACTTCAACAACTTTCCATCCCGTCTCTGTCCTCATCAATTCCACATGAGCAGTTGTACTTCGAAGCCCTAAAGCATGCACCGACTTTTCGGCTACTACCTGTGCAGCTTCTACACTATCTTTATGAAGTTTGGTTGGTGTCATTTGCTGATACCCAAAAAAGTCATCGAATCCAACCTGAATACCAGTTTTGACACCAACTAGCGGGCAAAAGTATACACGACCTAAAGAGTTTACATACACATCAATTGAATACAAATTTCCTTCAAGGAATTGTTCAACAAGAACCCTCGGTTCTTCACTTCTGTTATACGTTTGGTTTAGTGCCTTTATTTTTTTAAATACGGTTTTCAGTGCTTTTTCGAGTTCTTCATGATGATATGCAATAGTAACCAGCAAACTTGACGCCAAACCAGTAGGTTTTACAACAAGAGGAAAACCAATCTTTTCTTCGATATTTTGAATAGTCGCCTTCTTTACGTCCCCCACCCTCATATACCGCGGAGTAATACTCTTATCATAAATAGAAAACCGTCGACGCATTTCAAGCTTATCAATAGCCCAGTGGAGTGACTGTGCAACAGGAGTTTTTAGATATGGCACATGTGGAATAACTTTTTGGAATCCAGGAATCCACACTTCAGACCGACAAGTCATCACTAAAAGATTATTTTGGTATGGCAAAAGAGCCTTCATGATCGTTTGCGGAGAATCAAAATTAACCACCATTGTTATATCAAACATATCAAAAATTTCTTGTTCAGCAGCATTTGCCGGCTCATTTTCCTGCATCAATGCAAACCTAAGTTTATCCTTGTACACATCCTGAAAATCTATAACGGTCTGTGCAACCGACTTTGAAACATGCCCAACAACCAAAACGATGTCTTTTTTCATATATAAAATAAGTATAAAATAGTGCCAAAACCTGACACTTACACATGTTCACACACTATACAGAAGAGTCAAGGGGTTATACACATGTACAAAAATGAAATACGGGAGCATACTATTATAGTATCTACTGTTCTTTTTCTTCCACAAGAAGGGTTTACACATGAAAAATCTCTCTCTAGAACAAGTAAAAATTCAACAACAGGGACGAGATCTCCTACGAAAATGTCGCAAAACCGGAAAACCACGTAAATAACCCACAGATAAAATACCTAGAAACACCAGGACCTCCACTGGTGTTTTTCTTGTAAGATAAAGAAAAAAATGGTACTATACCTGACACTTAACCCTTAAAAAAATAATTTGAGTAAAGAATACATACGCATAAATAGCCAAATCAAAGCAGAGCAATTACGTGTTATTGGCGCAGAAGGAGAAAACATTGGTGTCATCTCACGAGAGGAAGCACTTCGTCAGGCACAAGAGGTAGATCTAGACCTTATTGAAATATCTCCAAAAGCCAATCCTCCAGTTGCAAAAATCATGGATTATGGTAAGTTTCTTTACGACCAGAAGAAGAAGCAGAAAATTGCAAAAGCCAAGTCACACACCGTTGAAGTTAAGAATGTGCAGGTAAAATTAGCCACAGGAGAGCACGATTTAGGTCTCAAAGCTAAAAAAGCAAGTAAATGGCTAACACAAGGACATCGGGTTAAATTAGAACTTTATCTTCGAGGACGAGAAAAATATATGGATGCTAATTTTCTCAAAGAGAGATTAAAACGTATTCAAAACCTCATAACAGAAGAATACAAAGTCGCCGACCCTATCAAAAAAATCCCCAAAGGATATATGCTCATTATTGAAAGAGCAAGCAAACAAGAATCAAATGAAAACAAATAAATCTTATACAAAACGAATAAAGATAACCAAGAATGGTAAGATCATTTGTAAAAAAGCTGGTGGAAACCACTTTAATGCAAAAGAAAGTCGAAGTAAGCAAACAAGACGAAGTGGTCTTCATACCCTTATGCTTGATATGTCTAATAAGGCAAAGAGTCGTTTTCTTACAAAAAAATAATTATTAATTTTTTCTAAAATACTACTATGGTACGCGTAAAGAAAGGTGTAAATGCAAATAAGACTCGAAAGAATATCCTCAGCAGAGTAAAGGGATATAATTTTGGTCGCTCAACAAAAGAACGTCAGGCATATGAAGCTATTGTTCATGCTGATTCATACCGATTTGCACACCGACGCACAAAGAAAAGAGATATGCGAGCATTATGGAATACAAAGATCAGTGCTGCTCTCATGGAAACATCTCTTTCATACTCGAAATTCATTGGTGCTCTAAAAAAAGCCAATATCTCTATTAACCGAAAGGTTCTAGCAGAAGTTGCAGAACATCGACCTGAGAATTTCAAGAAAATTGTAGAGAAAGTTTCTTAAAATAATCTAAATATAGAAAATACCCAACAAAATTGTTGGGTATTTTTTTGCAAAAGAAAACCCATTCAAATAAATGAACGGGCTGCGTCTCTCTTTTCTCATCTTGTGGCAGCATCTAAAGCTTTTTTCAAAGCCATTGATTGCTGCGGTTTCTTCTGTCTTGGCTTTTTTGGTTTACTTTGCTTTTGTTTTTTATTTATTACCTCAAGGGCAATAATCTGTCTTTGGTATTTAATTTTACATGAATACCAACCGACAAAAAAAGCAGTAACCGTACTAAAAAGTGAAACAGACAAGATAATGATGAGAAGCATGAGATTCTCCTAAAAAAAATGAAGGAACTAAATTAAACTCTCTATTTAATAGTATACACCTTTTTACATCTTTGTCAAGTATCTCCCTATTACTCCTGAGGCATTCTCAACCTAGAAACAAAGTGTAATGATAACCACCATCCAATAACAATTGACCCTAAGAGATCCATCGTTAAATCACTCAACGTATCAATCCAAAAATCACGAAATATAAAACTCAATCCAGTAAAATATTCAAATATTTCCCACAGAATACCAATAATTAATACCGAACTTATAGTAATAATAAATATCTGAGCCTTTGAAAAGGAAGGATGCCTTATGAAAGATAGAACTAGCCAAAACCCCAAGAGTGCTACCCACGCTCCACCCAAAAAATGCATAACCATATCAAACCATAATAATTCCCAATATAAATAAAAAGTTATCGCACTTTGGTGCAAAGCTGCGATAATAAGCCCCAATATACCAACATATAAAGCAACAGTAAATCTTGTAATGGGCTTTTTATAAATCATAATCGTCTTATTATAACGCATCCTGCTTATAAAATAAAAATAACCACCAAATAATGGTGATTAGTTTTATAGGCCACTCGAAACATCTTACCTAGGAAACCCTAGGTGGGTGCCTGCAATCTGTTACCACGGCAACAAACAATATGAGACTCCCTGATGTATATTTAATCTAGATAATATCTCGAGCAACCTGAGTATATTATACTCCTCTCTTTATTTTTTGCACAATAAAAAACAATGGCACAGAAAATATTTGCATTTATGTCAAACTTTTAGAATAATAAATCAATATTAAAGCCCTGCCACAAGATATATCACAATTACTCTAATATTCCATCCAAATTAACATCATAAAGAATCTGTTCCCCTATCAAACGATAATCAACAAGTTCATTCTGATCAAACCAATGCATAATTTCTTTTTCGGCTTCTTCTGGAGAACCTGAAGCATGTACAAGATTTCGTATAGCTCGGCTATCAGCATCTGCCATCATATATGAATCTAATACATAATCTCCACGTATAGTACCAACATCTGTTGAACGAGGCTCTGTACCGCCAGTTAATTTCCTTACAATCTCTACAACATGAGCTCCTTGCCAAACCATACACACCACAGGACCACTGGTCATGTATTTTTTTAGATTATCTAAAATAACAGCCGTAATCTCATAAGGATCTTCTGTTTTTAGAACTTCTCCTTTTGCTTTTGCTGCCTTTACCCTTTTTTCTCCTGTAATCCTTCGCCATTCAGGATCAAGAGTGTAATGCTGCTCTACATGCTCGGCACTTGGCACCACCAACTTCATCCCCACTAATTTTAATCCAATACGTTCATACCGTTGAATAATTTCACCCATGAGTGAGCGTTGAAGAGCATCTGGTTTCAAAATAATAAGAGTTCGTTCTTTTGATTGATGTGACATATATAATAATTATGCTGTTAATATTTCATATCCTTTTTTTGTAATAAGAACAGTATGTTCAAAATGTGCACTTCTTTTTCCATCTTGTGTTCGCACGGTATATTCGTCAGGATCAAATCGTACCTGCCCTGACCCCTCACAAAGCATTGGTTCAATAGCAATAACCATTCCTGGAACAAGCTGTGGACCTTGTCCTTTCTTTCCCTCATTAGGAACATACGGCTCTTCGTGCACCGTATAACCCACACCGTGCCCAGCAAGCTCCTCTGCCCCCGAAAAGGGTGTTGTGTCGGTATATGCTTCAATGGCAGCACTGATGTCTCCTACGTGCCCATATGGCTTAATTGCGTCAATTCCTGCGTATAAGGCACGTTCTGTGTCTTTAATGAGCTGTTCTACAATAGCATCCACTTTTCCCACAGGAACGGTTATAGCCGCATCTGTAATCATACCCTCATGTGTCAAACCTAGATCAATGGTAACAATATCTCCCTCTTGAAGAACGATCGGTTTCTCATTCGGTATACCATGCACAATAACTTCATTCACCGACACGCATAAACTAGCAGGATATGCGCGCCTAACATGCTCTGGTCTGTACCCAAGAAAAGAAGCCTTGTCACCATACTCAATAAGATACTCTCGTGCTTTTTGCTCAAGAGTTTCAGTAGAAATTCCCGGCGAGACATCTAGTGCAAGTTTCTGAAGAATTTCAGCATGATGCTTTCCTCCCACTTTCAACTTCTCAATATCTTCTGGTTTTTTTATTGAAATATTCATAATAATTATAAAGAGTTTACAATCTTTTCATGCACTTGTTCAATAGGTTCTGAGCCATCTACTTCGATAAGAGTTCGGACTAAATGAGATCGATAATAGTCGAGCGCTGGCTCAACATCTTGATCAAACCAATCCAACCTTTTCCTTATACCATCCACACTATCATCTCCTCTCTTTCTTTCAGTTAAACGTCTTTCAGCCTCTTCACGGGTAATATGAGGATGAATGATATACACACTATCTCTCATAAAAAAATCTAATGCAGTATCAAGTATTTTTGCTTCAGGAAGAGAGCGCGGTGTACCGTCAATAATAAGATGCTCATTTCCGGTTAATTCATCGATGAGGATATGCGACCACATCCATGTAGCTAAAAAATCTGGCTGTCTGTCATTTTTTTTATGAACAGCAAATGAAAGTCTCTCAGCATATGAATCTCCTTTGATAAACTTACGAAAACGCTGACCTGTTTCAAGATAAATAACTGGCGTTTCAGGATCATGAGTATGCAAATATTGTTTCAATAGCTCAGCCTGTGTACCTTTTCCACAACCAGAACGACCAGTTAGAACAAATGTTTGTTTTTTTGAGAAATCTATCATGGAGATATTGTAGCATAATGAATAAGCCTAAGACTTAATAACAACATACATGACTTGACAAATGTCTATATTAGGTGTATACTATATGTAGTAATTTGTTCTTCACAAAAAATCAAAAATCTTAGAAAGAGAGCCTTAAAATGTTACTATTTTGCACTTTGTTTGTGTTAACCCTAATGATTATTATTGTCGGGGTATACACAGGGTCAGGTGATAGGAACAGTTTATTTTCGTTAATGTCATTAAGATTTCTTATCAGTATGATAGTTGGCGTGCTACTACTGACAACAGCACAGATAATGTACTTCGAAATAACAGATCAATCAACGTGGTTGATCCCTATTTTATGGGTAGTCAGTTACCTACAAGGAATGAAGGTACGCCGTGACACTGAAGAAGCTGCGTACCAGGCTTGGTTAGCAGAAGAAGGTGAAGATTTTTTTATTAAAGTATTTGCCCCCCGAGCAACACAACACCCAAACATATTTATATGTGCGGGTGTTTTTCATACCTCACACAATAATACCCAACAGAGCGAAGCTCTGTTGGGTATTATTTATATAAATCCATGTTTTGAATCTACCCTAGTATTCCCGTGCCGTTGCCTGCGCTTCCACCTGCTTCACAAGATCAAGAATAACTGAAACAACAATGAGAAGTGCTGTACCTCCAATTGCAAGTGAACTGATTCCAGTCAGACCTTGCATGATAATCGGCAAGACTGCAATGAAACCAAGGAAAACAGCTCCAACAAACGTTACCCGCACAAGCACTTTTCCAAGATACTCTGCTGTAGATGGTCCTGGTCGTACCCCTGGAACAAAAGCTCCACCTCTCTGAAGATTTGTCGCAATTTGCTCTGGATCAAAGGTCACAGCTGTGTAGAAATATGTAAAAACAAACACCAAGAAGAAATAAGAAATACCATATACCCACAAATTCTCAAGAAGATTGGTACTTATAAACTCTAGAATACTTTGGAATTTTCCTCCAAACCCAACGTTTGCAAGAACGTTAACGATAAGTTGAGGAAACAACAGAAATGAAAGAGCAAAAATAATTGGAATTACCCCAGCTTGATTCACTCTAAGTGGAAGATAGGTACTCATACCACCATACACCTTTTGTCCTCTAACACGCTTTGCATAAGTTACAGGAATTGGTCGTTCTGCTTCAGAAATATAAACAACTCCCAAGATAATAACAAAAGCAACAAAGAAGAAGGCTACGTATGTAGGAATCTGAGCAACATCAAATGTAAAAACAAGTTGTGAAAGAGCTCCTGGAAGAGCCGAAACAATTCCAGCAAAGATAATCAAAGAAACACCGTTTCCAATACCAAACTCTGTCACTAATTCACCAATCCACATGATAAGCATTGAACCTGCGGTAATTACCAGAATATTGGTAATCATTTCAACAGAAGTAAGATCTCCTACGATACCCTGTCTAGAAAGAAGGGCCAAGAAACTAAATCCTTGAACAAGAGCAAGAGGCACTGTCATAAAACGTGCATATTGCATAAACTTTCGACGCCCTATTTCTCCCTGTTCTTGGTACATTTCTTTTACCTTAGGAAATACAATAGTCATCAATTGCATAATAATAGAAGCTGTAATGTATGGACCTACACCAAGCATCACAATAGAGAGGCTTGAAAAACCTCCTCCAGAGAAAATATTGAGTAATCCAAAGAAGTTATTATTACCTAAAAACTCTTGTAATTGAACATGATCGACTCCAGGAATAGGGACAGCAGCTAGTAGTCTAAAAACAGCAAGCGCTACAAGTACAAACAACACTCGTCTTCGCAGAACCCTGTCTCGAAAAACTATTGCCAATTTTTGTATTAGTGTCTGCATAAGATGTTATTTTACTGTACCACCAGCTTTTTCAATTTTTGCTTTTGCCGTAGCTGAAACTGCGCACTTTGATACTCTAATCTTCTTAGTAATTTCTCCAGTTCCAAGAATCTTAACCTTTGGATACAGACCTCCTTGTTTCTTGATAAGTCCTAATGCCAATAGAGATGTTGGTGTTACATGCATTCCTTCTGTACACACAGTCTCAAGCAGAGATAGATTGATTCCTCTAGATTTTGCAGTTACAGGAGTGTTACTGTTTACCCCTCGTCCTCTAAGCTTTGGAATACGCTTGATTTCATCTCTCATTTGTGGACGAATACCATGTCCTCCATGTTGTCGCTGTCCTTTATGACCTCGTCCAGATGTCTTTCCCCGAGTACCTCCTCGTCCTACTCGTTTCTTTTTAACTGATTTTGTTCGTGGTGTAAGTGTATTAATTTGCATAAGCCTATATTTTCTTTATGGTTCCCTCAATAGCAGACAATGCTTTTATTGTTGCTCGAGCGTTATTAACCTTATTCTTACTTCTTGAGATAAATTTTGCACCAACCTCTCTTACCCCAGCAAGTTCAAGCACAGTACGTGCAGCACTTCCTGCAATAATTCCCTTTCCAGGTGCAGTCATTAGCTTTACTTCAGAACTTGAAAACTTTGCTTGCATATCATGTGCAATAGAACCTTTCTTTGTTAGCTTTATAGTAATCATGTTCTTCTTGGCATGTCGTACAGCTTTTTCAATAGCAAGTGCTGTATCTGTGGCCTTTCCAATTCCAACCCCAACAGAACCTTTCTTGTCTCCAGCAACTAATCCAACACTAAATGAGAATCGTCTTCCTCCTCGAACAACACGAGTTACACGACGAATACTCACAATCTTTTGATCAAATTCTGGCTTTGGTCGTTCTCGACGTCCTCGTGGTCCATCTCGACGTGTACGAAAATTACGCTTTCGCTCAGGTTGAGCTGCTGCAGGCTTTGCTGCATCTTTATTCACATTATCTACTTTTTTTGTTTCTGTTGTTGTTTCCATAATTGTCTAATTAAAATTCAAGACCGCCATCTCGTGCACCATCTGCAAGAGCTTGTACTTGTCCAGTATAAATATATCCTCCTCTATCAAAAACGATCTTTGAAATCTTTTTCTCTTTTGCCAATTTTGCAATTTCAACACCAATTTCTTTTGCTTTCTCAAGAGGTGTTCCTTTTGTAAGCTTTTGTGTAGTTGCAGCAACAAGAGTATTTCCAATAGTATCATTGATAAGTTGTGCAGAAATAAACCGATTTGATCGGAATACGGCAAGACGAGGAATTTCCCCTGTTCCGTATATTTTTGTACGGATACGTTTTTGTCGTCGTTGCTTTTGTGTTTTTTTTGTATTTTGTAAATTCATATTCCTTTTTGATTAAACTACACAGCCTTCTTTCCCTGTTTTCGTCTAATAACCTCATCATGATATCGAAATCCTTTTCCTTTATATGGTTCCGGCTTCTTCTTTGAACGAAGAGATGCTGTAAATTCTCCTACCATCTCTTTATCAACACCACTTACTGTAATCTCATTTTTTTCTGCAGTAACAGTCAGTCCTTCTGGAATAGCAATCTCAACAGGATGTGAGAATCCAAGAGCAAGAGCAAGTACCTTTCCTTTTACCTCAGACTTGAATCCAACCCCTTCTAGAATAAGCTTCTTTTCATATGCAGTCTGTACTCCTTGAATCATATTTTTCACATGTGAAGCATATGTTCCAACAAGTGCTTTTGCAAAAAGAGTTTTTTCTGCTGGCACAAGTGTAATATCTTCTGCAGTTACTTCTACAGAAACATCTTTTTTAAATGTTTTTGAAATTTCTCCAAGAGGTCCTTTTACTTTGAAGATACCATCAACAAAAGTAACTTCAACATTCTTTGGAATTTCTATAGGTTTTTTAGATAATCTAGACATAATATTTACCAAACTTTAAGAATTACCTCTCCACCAACCTTTTTCTCTCGAGCAGATGTATCACTCATAACACCTTCTGGTGTTGAGATAACGTACATAGATCGTCCTGTCTCTGCAACGTGAAGGTCTTTGAATCCTGCATATCTTCGTTGTGAATACTTTGATACTCGCTGAATACCCTTGATTCGTGGACTTGTACCTACATATGCAATACTAATTTCAAGACTCTTTCGAGTATCTTTTCCTGATTTTTCAACAGCCTTTACGTAACCCGCTTTAAGAAGGGTCTCAGCAATTGCGTGCTTTAATTTTGAATACTGTAATACAACCGACTCCTTTTGGACGGCACCTGCATTTCGTATTTGTGTAATCATGTCTGCTACTGGATCTGTCATAATATATTCGAGGTAGTATCGTTCAAAGAACGACTTACCAAGATGCTTTCTTTACACCTGGGATTTTACCCTCATTAGCTAATTTTCTAAACTCGATACGGTTTATACCAAAATCTCTCATATAACCTCGAGAACGCCCACTCAAAAAACATCGATTCTTTAATCGTGAGGGTGATGAATTCAAAGGAAGTGCCTGTAATGCAACAAGGTCACCCTTCTTCTTCAACTCAGCTCGCTTCTCTGCATATTTTGCAATAAGCTTTGCTCGTTTTTCGTCTCGTGTAATACTTGATTTTTTTGCCATAATAAATGTATGTATTTACCCCTTAGGGCAAATAAAAACCGCATCAAATGCGTACCAGCTATACTACACAAAGAGGTATGTGATGTCAACAACAGGCTTACTAAAAAGCTTATTTGTCTAAAAATTTACAACAAATAAACATTGACTCCTGTACAAAAACGTCCTCTACACACCTTATCCCCAAAAATACCCCACTTATACACCAATATTCCACATATTATCCCCCAAAACACACATTGACTTTTAAAAGAAATAAAATAGACAATATATACAGGTATCCTTCTCTCAAAGATGTTCTACATAATAATTTATAATAAAGGGCTTTAACGTATACATATTCCGCTGAATATGTATCCAGAGCACCGCAATAATATAATAAGAACTTTTCTTCGGTAGGGATACCTTCCCACCAAAAAACCACATCTTCAACAGTTTTATGAGGGCTGTCACCAGAAGAAGTGGTTTTTGGTTTTCATACAAAAAAATCCACTAGCTACACTAGTGGATTTTTAATTAGAATGTATTAAAACTATTTTTTAAACGGCATTCCAAGATGAGAAAGTAATTCAAATGAATCTTCTTTGGTCTTTGCTGTTGTAACAAAGGTAATAGACATACCAAAAATATCTCGAATGTCTTCATCTGCAGTTTCAGGAAAAATAGTATGCTCTTTAATTCCCATAGTATAGTTACCCATAGCATCAATTCCATCTGGAGAAACTCCTCGGAAGTCCTTGGTTCGGGGAAGAGCAATATGTATAAGCTTATCCATAAAATCAACCATTCGTTGTCCTCGTAGAGTTACTTGGTATCCAACAATATCCCCTTCTCGAAGCTTAAAGGCAGCCACAGATTTCTTTGCAGGATTCTTTACAGGACGTTGTCCAGTAATTTTCATGATTCGATCTTCGATAAGCTTAATCTTATTCTTATCTTTTACTGACCCTATACCTGTAGATACCACAATTCGTGTCACCTTAGGTGTTTGCATGATATTTGAAAGAGAAAGTTTTTCTTTCAAGGTATTAAATGTTTGTGCGATTTTTTCTGTTGTAAGTTCCATAATAAATATGCTATTTTTTTGCTGTTTTTTCCTTTACCACAAGCTTCACATTCGAAACATGTATTGGCATTGCCATCTCAACAATCTCCCCTTTCTTGCCTTGTTGTCGTGCACGCTTGTGAACCTTCCGTATGTTCACACCCTCCACAACCACTCGGTCTTTCGCAGGAATTGCCTGAGAAACTTTTCCAGCCTTCCCCTTATCTTTTCCCGCAATAACTATTACATTGTCTCCTGTCTTGATTTTCATAATATATTTAGATAACTTCTGGTGCTCGAGAAATAATTGTTTGGTATCCAAGATCTGACAATTCTCGTGGTACGGGACCAAAGATACGTCCAGCAATAGGCTCTTTTCCTTTCTTTTCAACAAGCACTACTGAATTTTCATCAAATCGTACGTATGATCCATCTTTTCGTCGGAAAGCCTTCTTCTGTCGAACAACAACAGCATGGTGAATGTCTTTCTTCTTTACAGCCTTTCGTGGTTCTGCTTTTTGTACAGAAACAACCACAAGCTCACCGATACTTGCATATCGCTTTTTTGAAGCACCTAGCACCTTAAACACGCGAGCAATCTTTGCTCCAGAATTATCAGTAACTTTAACTATTGATTGTGGTTGGATCATAAATATTATTTAACCTGCTCCTGAACTACCTGAAAATGCTTATTCTTTGAAATTGGCTTTGTTTGCTCAATTTCAACTTTATCTCCGATTTTCTTTGTATTACCAGCATCATGAACCTGATACTTCTTTCGTGAATTAATATACTTACCGTATTTAGGATGCTTTGTGTATCGAGAAACCTCAACAACAATAGTATCTTGCATCTTATCAGAAGTAACCACCCCTTGAAGTGTCTTTTGTTTCTTTACAGTAGATACTGCCTCTTTTGTTGTTTGTTTCTCAGTTGTCATGATTATGTATTTTTTCGTGAATTAAGTTCAGTCAATATTCTAGCAACATCTCGTCGAAGAACCTTTGCCTGCTTCATGTCCTTTAGTTTACTCCCAGCAATATTGAACCGAAACTCTCTTAAAGCTACTCGCTTTTCAAGAAGTTCTGTATGTAGTTCTTTTTCGCTTTTTTTTACTAAGGTAGACATATAAATTTTTGGGTGAAATGAGCTCTATATCATTTCTGCTTACTTACGCTATATTACTTATTTTTATTATAATTTCAACTCTATTTTCACTTTGATTCAAAAAACAAAAACTATACTCTAGCAACAAACTTTGTTTTTACTGGCAACTTTGTACCAGCTTTCCGCATTGCTTCTCTGGCATCAACTTCATTTAGTCCGTCAATTTCAAACATTACTCGTCCTGGCTTCACTGGAACAACATACCCAACCAAATCTCCTTTTCCTTTACCAAGCTTTACCTGTGCAGGCTTCTTGGTATAAGGCATATCAGGAAAGATTCGAATCCAAACTTTACCTGTTTTTCCTGAAGCTCTAGAAAGAATCTTTCTTGTAGCTTCAAGTTGGTTTGAAGTGATACGTCCAGGCTGCATTGCCTTAAGACCAAATGAACCAAAGGAAACCTTTGTTCCACGACTAGCAACACCAATTTTATCTGGATGTTCTCTGAAAGTTTGCCACTTTCGATGTTTTACTTTTTTAGGAAAAAATTGACTCATGATTATTTCTTATTATCCTCAAAAACTTCTCCTTTATAAATCCAAACCTTTATACCCAGTGAGTCATACGGAAGAAATGCTTCTGTATGAGAATAATCAATATCAGCTCGGAATGTCTGAAGTGGCACTTGTCCCTTTCGTAGTTTTTCTCTTCGAGCCATTTCCGCTCCTCCAAGTCGTCCCGAAAGTTCGATCTTCACTCCTTTTACATCTCTATTTGCAAGAGTTTTTTCAACAGTCTGCTTCATAACTCGTCTAAATGGCATTCTTCTTTCAAGAGATTCAGCAATCATTTGTCCAACGATGGTAGCATTTGATTCAGGAGATTTTACATCCTCAATATCAATTCTTACATCTTCATGTTTAAACAAATCATGTTTTGCGATAAGAGCATGAACATCATCTCGAAGCTTAGTACTTCCTTCTCCATTACGTCCAATAACCATTCCTGGTCGAGATGTTTTGATAATAATTCGAAGAACTTTTTCACTTCGCTCCATTTCAATATCAGCAACAAAGTTACCTTTGAGTCTTTTTGCAAGAAATGTTCGCAACATCAAGTCTCCTTTTAGATAAGCTTGATATTGTCCTTTTTCAGCAAACCAACGCGACTTCCAGTCTCGAATGATCCCCAATCTATGTGCATATGGATGTACTACGTGTGTCATGGTAATTAATTTTTAGCCGTTAGTTCAAGAGTAATATGACTTGTTCGCTTTCGGATAGGCGCAGCATTTCCTCGTGCTCGTGCTCGTCGTCTGTATAAAATAGCACCTTCATCAACAGAAGCTTTACTGATCATAAGACCCTCTTTTTCCATTCCTTTGTCTTTTGCATTAGCAATAGCCGATTCCAAAAGCTTTTGTATTGGAAGTGCTGCTCGTTTATCTGCAAACTGTAAAACAGTCAAAGCATTATCAATATTTTTTCCTCGAATAGCATCAACAACCAAACGAACCTTTCGTGGAGATTGTCTATATGATTTCAAGATAGCTTTTGCAGTATCTTTCTCAACAAGAGTTTCTGTATTTTTTTGTGTTTTTGCTGTTGCCATTATAGTGTCAGAAATATCCTAAATTATTTCTTTGAGTCAGTAGATGCCTTAGCTGCTTTTGCTGCTGCAATTTCTGATTCTTTTGCCTTAGTCTCAAGCTCCTTCTGCATTTTTCCTCCATGTCGATAGAATTTTCGAGTATGAGAGAATTCTCCGAGCCGATGCCCTACCATGTCTTCTGTTACAAAAACAGGAAGATGCTCTCTTCCATTGTGTACACCAAATGTAAAACCAATCATCTCTGGTGCAATTTGACTACCTCGTGCCCATGTTTTTATAACCCCAGTTTCAGTTGGAGTTTTTCCAGCAATCTTCTGTAGAAGACGCTCATATACGTATGGTCCTTTTTTTAGTGATCGTGTCATAAAATGTAACAAAAAACAGCGGAAAAGCTGTGTAGGCACTATCTTATACGAAGCACAAGGAGATGTCAACATCATAATATGTACTCAGTTTTTTATATTCGATATGTGGCAAATATAAACTACAAAATATATTGACAACACCAGTTATAAGTAGTATGATAGCAAACAGAAGTCAGTCGCAAAGTGCGAAAGACTAAACAAAAGGTTCTTTTAAAGGAGAATGCTATGCAAAATCTGCAAGCAACACAAGAATATCCTCACTATCGAATCGAGAGGATTATCACTCACCGGTGGCCACATCTCGATGAGATACTGGCTATTATTCTACTCATGCAAGAAGGGAAACGTAAATTCCCAGGAATATCTAAAGCCAGAATTGAATATAGTAGGGCTGGTGAACAGCCCGAAGGGAAAAGTTCCGAAAAACACCTCGAAGAAGGTACTCTTCTCATTGGCCTTGGAGGTGGAATATTTGACGAACACCCGACTATAGAAGGTGGCGTTCGGAAAAAGGGCGAATCTGCGTGCTCGTTGGTTGCCAAATCTTTAGGCATCGACAAACACCCTCTTTACAAAGACCTTGTAAAAAAGGTGACTCAGGCAGACCTATCTGGCGTTGACATGCTTCACATTGCCAATGAATTAAAAAGGCGATATCGTCTAAATCCGCACAACCAAGAAGCAGGTATCCACTTCGGACAAGACTGTATCTACAATCTTTTGGAACAACAAAGGCTGTTCTTAGAGGCAATAAAAATTTGCCAGCACCCTGACAGACAAGCATTGGCTGTAAATTTTCCATGCCTTAAGGTTATTTTTGTAAAATCAGACAACTTTATGGTTCCAGCAGCAGCCAGATACCTGAAAATTGACGTTGTCATTCAACGCAATGAATCTGGAAATGTTCAAATTTTCACCACTTCTCCGATCGACATCAAAATGGATACTGTGGCATGTGCCTTACGCTGTGCAGAAATTGATATTGTTATTGAAGAACTCTCAGAAAAAGAGTTAAGTCACTTCAGCGAGGATGGCAAAATACCCGAATCCCCTCTATGGTATCTACAAGTTCCTGGTGACAACATCCTGAATGGAAGTGAAACAACACCGGACACTCCGGCCACGGGACTCAAATACCACCAGATTTTCGGCCTGGTCAGAGAGTATGTCCGTAAAAATGGAAAAGTTGAATAAGAATCTAATTTTATTCAAGTCAACATTCCATTCAGAACCCCAAATAAACGGGGTTCTTTTTTTATATAAAAAACTATTAAAAAACAGTACGTATTTCGTACTGTTTTTTAATCTATCGCTTCTTCCCAACCTTTCGACGAGAAACAATAAGTCGATTTGAGTATTTCTTTGGTGTTCGTGTCTTCTCTCCCTTTCCAACAGATTTTCCCCATGGTGACTTCACTCGCTTTCGTTTTCCTCTTCCCTTTGCCTCTCCACCTCCTTGTGGATGGTCAACAGAGTTCATAGCACGTCCTCTAACAGTTGGTCTGATGCCTCTCCATCGGTTTCTTCCTGCCTTTCCTTGCTTCTCTAGACGCTTTTCTGGGTTTGATACCTCTCCAATAGAAGCCCATGCTATTTCAGGCACTTTTCGAATCTCAGACGATGGCATTTTTATATCAACATATCCTGCATCTCGTGCAAGAATTTCTACATAGTCTCCTGCAGAACGTGCAAGTCTTGCTCCAGCTCCTGGTTTTAATTCTACGTTATATATAAATGTTCCAAGTGGAATGTTTTTCAACATTGCCCGGTTTCCTGGCTCAATTGGAGCTGTCTCAGAAATGATAAGTTTTGTTCCAGCTGTAACAGCTTGTGGAAGAAGTACATATCGTTTTTCTCCATCTGCATACACAGCAAGACCGATAAACCCTGTTCGATACGGATCATACTCAACAGACTTAATTGTCATTGGAATATCTTTCTTTTCAAATTTAAAATCAACCAATCGGTATCGTCTCTTATGTCCACCTCCTTGGTGACGCGTTGTTACACGACCATATGAGTTTCGTCCAGCTCTCTGGGAAGCTCCTTTTACAAGAGATTTAAGTGGTGTACTTGTTGTCAAAACACCCCGATATGTAATCGTTGTTTTTCCTCGTGTTCCTGGTGTTACTGGTTTATGTGTTTTCATATGTTTCTATTTATACTAATTCGATAGTATCTCCTTTTTTAAGATAAATATATGCTTTCTTTCCTCCTCCTCGCATGCCCCACTTTCCTCGAGAGAACTTTTTCTTTTTAGGAATCTTTACAGTATTGATTTTTACAGGAGTTACTTTGTACAAAGACTGTATTGCAAGAGAGATTCTTCGCTTTGTGGCATCTTGTGTCACTTCGAAGGTATAAACACCGCTCTCGGCCTTAAATGAAGCTTTCTCAGTCACTCGTGGACGAAGAAGAACTGCTGCAATATCAATTGGTCCTCGAACTTTTCCTTTTACTACCGAAGCAACAACTTTTTTGTCTTCAACTTGTTCTGTATTTTTTTGTGTTTTTGCAAAAAGTGCCATATTTATTTCTTTGAAACGGTTAATCTACTCTCCAAATTTTCAATTGTTGCTTTTGGATCTACAAAAACAATATATGCATATGAAAGAACGTCAACAGTATTGAGGTTTCTAACCTCGTCTATTTCAACATTACCCATATTATTAAAACTTTTCTTGATTTCAAGATTATTTTCTGGTATCAAAAATAATGCTGTATTTGTTTTTTTAGTAGTAAATTTCTCATACCCTTTTATAGTAGCAAGAGCATCTACAATACTTTTTGCCTGAGAGGTCTTTGGTGCATCAAATGAAAGAGTATCTACAAAAAGAACTTCTCCATCTTTTACCTTTCTTGAAAGAGCAGTATAAAGAGATTTTGCTTTCATTTTCTTATTCAATTTTTTTGCAAAAATACGCTCATTTGTTGGACCATGTGCAACTCCACCACCAACCCAAATAGGAGAACGACTTGAACCATGTCGAGCTCGTCCTGTTCCTTTTTGTCTCCATGGCTTTTTACCACCCCCACTCACATCTCCTCGGTCTTTTGTGTGTGCAATAGGATTTCGTGCATTTGCTTGCATAGAAACTACAACTTGATGAACAAGATCAGCATTCCAAGGAATACCAAATACTCGCTCTGGGAGAGTTACTGTTGCTGTTTCTTTTCCTTTTTGATTATAAACTTTTGTTTCCATGATATTATCCTCGAAGTTCTACAAGTGTTCCTCGTCGTCCTGGAACAGCACCCTTAATAAAAAGCATATTGTTTTCTGCATCAATCTTTACCACCTGCAGATTTGTTGTTGTAACTCGATCAGTTCCCATTCGTCCTGGCATTCTCTGTCCCTTCAACACTCGCTGTATTCCACCAATACCAATTGAACCTCCTTCTCGTTCGGAATGCTTTTGTCCATGAGAACGTCGTCCTCCAGCAAAACCATGTCGCTTTACAACACCTTGAAATCCTTTTCCTTTTGAAATTGCTGATACTCTCACAGTATCTCCTTCTTCAAAAGAAGAAACACTGACAGTATCACCAACCTTTATCTCTCCTACCGGCATTCTAAACTCTTTAATATATCTGAAATTTCCTAGATCTTTTGTATGACCCTGAACAGCCTTACTAATTCGTTTTACATTCCGTGTACCAAAACCAACCTGAACAGCTTCATAGCCATCAGATTCTACTGTCTTCACTTGCGTTACCACAACTGGTCCAGATTGCACAATAGTAACAGGATGCGCATTTCCTTCCGCATCGAATACTTGTGACATATTTTGCTTTGTTCCAAGAATAAATTTCATAACCTAATCGTTGAATGTCTATACTACTTATTTTTTTTGACTTGTCTAGAAGAAATTTCTAAAAATGAAAGTCTTCCTCTATTTTTAATCAACGTATAAGCCCCACTAGCCTTTAAACTAATGGAGCCTAACGTGGATCAAAAACTACATTACCTTCACATCAATCTTTACTCCAGATGGAAGTGAAAGATTTGTCAGTGATTCGATAATTTTTTGTGAAGGATTTAGGATATCGATCAATCGTCGGTGTACTCTCATTTCAAATTGTTCTCGCGCGTCCTTGTACACAAACGTTGCTCGGTTAACCGTATATTTTTTGGTATCTGTTGGAAGTGGGATTGGCCCTACTACCTCAGCATCATATCGTACAGCAGTATCAATAATCTGCTTTACTGATGCATCAAGAACCTTAGACTCATATGCCTGTATTCGGATACGTAATCGAGGTATAGCATCTGTCTTTGACTCCTTCTTTTTTGTTGTTTTTGTTCCTGTTGCCATAATATTAGGCGTTGACTTTTGTTACCACTCCAGCACCAACAGTCTTACCTCCTTCTCGGATAGCAAATCGTGTCTGTGCTTCAAGAGCAACGGGAGCTGATAGTTTTACCTTAAAGGTAACAGTATCTCCTGGCATAACCATTTCTGTTCCTTCGGCAAGAGTTACATCACCAGTTACATCAGTTGTTCGAATGTAGAATTGTGGTTTGTATCCTGAGAAGAATGGTGTATGTCGTCCTCCTTCTTCTTTCTTTAGAATGTACACCTCAGCTTCAAAGTCTGTATGCGGTGTTACTGTTCCTGGAGCAGCAAGTACCTGTCCTCGGTGAATATCGTCTTTCTTTAGTCCTCGAACAAGAATACCAGCGTTATCACCAGCCATACCTGAATCAAGAGACTTGTTGAACATTTCAATACCGGTAACTGTTGTCTTTTGTGTATCCTTGATACCTACAATTTCAACTTCTTCACCAACCTTGATTTGTCCTCGTTCGATTCGTCCTGTTACCACAGTTCCTCGTCCTTCAATTGAGAAAATATCTTCAACTGGCATAAGGAATGATTTTTCAGTATCTCGCTCTGGAGCAGGAATGAATGTATCTAGGTGATCAACAAGCTCAATAACCTTTTGTCCCCATTCATCACTTGGCTCTCCTTCGAGTGCCTTAAGAGCAGAACCTCGAACAACAGGAGTATTTTCTCCATCAAACCCTTGTGAGGTAAGTAGTTCTCGTACTTCTTCTTCAACAAGATCGATAAGGTCAACATCTTCAACCATATCGCACTTATTAAGGAAAATAATAACCTTTGGTACTCCCACTTGCTTTGCAAGAAGAATATGCTCACGTGTCTGTGGCATAACACCGTCAGTCGCAGCAACTACCAAGATAGCACCATCCATTTGAGCCGCACCGGTGATCATGTTCTTGATGTAGTCGGCGTGACCTGGAGCATCAATATGTGCGTAATGTCGGTTAGGTGTTTCGTACTCTGAGTGAGAAAGTGCAATAGTAATACCACGTGCCTTTTCTTCAGGAGCGTTGTCAATTTGGTTCACATCTTTTACTGAAGATCCATATCCATCTCCCTTTTTATTAAGAGTGGTCAAGATAGCTGCAGTCAAAGTTGTCTTTCCATGGTCAACGTGACCAATGGTTCCCACATTTACATGTGGCTTTGATCGATCAAATGCATCTGCCATAAATGATTTATGTTAAATAATAATTATAATTCTAAATTACCAAAAGTAAGTGCGCGAAAACCCTCTCTTACTTTTAGCAACTCTTTTATCTACAGTCGAAACCATAAACAAAATAGCGCAAAAACGCGTACGGATATCTTATCAAACAGAGAGTAATAGTCAATAGCTAACTGGCTTTAAATAAAAAAAACGAGGTCCAAAAAACACCCCGAAGGGTGTTTTTATACTAAGATTGTCTTGATTCTGCAATTTCTGTAGCTACATTTGGTGGAACAACATCATAATGATCAAATTCCATAGAAGCACTTGCACGTCCTGCGGACATTGAACGAAGTGTCGTAATATACCCAAACATTTCTGACAGAGGAACAAAGGCTTTCACCACTTGGTTCATACCCCTTTCTTCCATACCCTGAATTTGCCCTCGTTTTCCATTCAAATCTCCTGTAACGTCTCCCATGTATTGCTCTGGTGTTACCACTTCAAGCTTCATGATAGGTTCTAGAATAACAGGGTCTGCCATACGTGCTGCAGCCTGAAATGCTTGCGAAGATGCAATTCTGTAGGCAATTTCAGATGAATCCACATCATGACTTGATCCAAATGTAAGTTCACATGATACGTCGATTAACTTGTATCCGGCAACAATACCCCGATCCATTCCCTCTTTTACACCCTTTTCAACAGCAGGTATAAATTCTGCAGGAATAATACCTCCTTTAATAGAATCGATAAATTCAAACCCTTCTGATCGATGTACATTTTTAGGAAGTTTTCCACCCTCAGCAACAATTTCATTGTATTTAGACTCTGAAAGTGGCTTGATTGTAAGCTTCACGTGACCGTACTGTCCTTTACCTCCAGACTGCTTGATATACTTCTCTTCTGCCTCAGCTGAACGTCGAATTGTTTCCATATAAGCAACTTGTGGGTTTCCAACATTTGCTTCAACAGCAAATTCTCGCTTCATTCTATCCACCATAACCTCTAGATGCAGTTCTCCCATACCTTGAATAACAGTTTCTCCCGTATCCTGATCAGTCTTAATATGAAATGTAGGATCTTCATCTGAAAGACGCTTTAGAGCCATTCCCATCTTCTCCTGATCTGCCTTTGTCTTTGGCTCGATTCTTAATGAAATAACAGGATCAGCAAATTCAATCTTGTCTAGAATAACAGGCTGGTTTTCATCACACAGAGTATGCCCGGTAATTGTGTCTTTCAACCCTACCGCTGCTGCAATTTCTCCTGCATAAACAGTCTTCACTTCTTCTCGAGAGTTGGCATGCATTTTCAAAATACGTCCAACACGTTCTTTATTCCCCGTAATTGAATTGTACACATATGTACCAGATGACAATGATCCTGAATATACTCTTATATATGTTAGTTGTCCTACAAAAGGATCTGTTTGCAATTTAAAGGCAAGAGCTGAAAAAGGCTCTTCATCAGACGCTTTTCTTTCAACTTGCTCATCAGTCTTTGGGTCAATTCCTTTAATAGCAGGAACATCTAGAGGTGATGGTAAGTATTCTACTACAGCATCTAATATCAACTGCACACCTTTGTTTTTTAAAGCAGTTCCTGTGAAAACGGGAACAATTTGATTTGCAATCACTCCCTTTCGAAGAGCTGCCTTCAAATCAGCAAGAGGTATTTCTTCTCCTCCAAGATATTTCTCCATCATTTCCTCATCATTTTCAACAATCTTCTCAATAAATTCACCACGATACTTTTCAGCATCTGCTTTCATATCCTCTGGAATATCTTTTTCAACAATAGTACTTCCCATCTCTCCTTCGAAGTAATAAGCTTTCATTTTCAGAAGATCAATAACACCTTCAAATGCTTCTTCTGCACCGATAGGTAACTGAGCTCGCACAGCATGTGGCGTTAGGCGCTCAACAATGGAATTAAATGATCGGTCAAAACTTGCACCTGTTCGGTCAAGCTTGTTAATGAAACAAATTCGTGGCACATGATACTTGTCAGCTTGTCGCCACACAGTCTCTGACTGTGGCTCAACACCAGCAACACCATCAAATACAACCACTCCTCCATCAAGAACCTTGAGTGATCGCTCTACTTCAACAGTAAAGTCTACGTGACCAGGAGTATCAATAATATTAAAACGATGTTTTAGCTCTGGATTCTCTTTGTCATACGAAGGAGTCCAAAAACACGTCGTAGCAGCAGAGGTAATAGTGATACCTCGTTCTTTTTCTTGTTCCATCCAGTCCATGACAGCTTCTCCTTCATGCACTTCACCAATTTTGTGTGAAATTCCAGTATAAAAAAGTACACGTTCTGTTGTGGTAGTTTTTCCAGCATCAATGTGGGCAATGATTCCAATGTTTCGAACTCTTTCTAAAGGATAATCTCTCATAGTAATTTAAAATATAAATAATATTGTGTACTAATAATACGTACCCAAACGTTTTTTGCAACAGTCCATATACAACAATAGTTTTTATAGAAATCTACAAAAACTATTTTAATTAAAAAGAATACTTTGTTTTTCTACCAAGCAAAGTGAGCAAAAGCCTTGTTTGCTTCAGCCATCTTGTGAGTATTCTCACGCTTCTTCACGGCTTCTCCCTCATTTTTACTTGCAAGAACAAGTTCTGTAGCAAGTTTTTTGTACATAGGCTTTCCTTTTCCTACTTTTGCAGCCTTAATAATCCATGTCATAGCAAGAAATATACGTCGATCTGTTCGTATTTCTCGTGGAACCTGATAGTTTGCTCCTCCCACTCGTCGAGAACGAACCTCAACTTGTGGACCAGCATTTTGCAAAGCAAGTTCAAAAATCTCAAGGGGAACCTCTGTTTTTGCTTCTTTTTTTATCTCTTCAAAAGCACCGTAAACAATTTTTCGAGCTGTCTCCTTTTTTCCATGTAACATAACATGGTTAATGAATTTCTCTAATGACTCTGAATTGTAGACAGTGTCTGGAGAAACAATATTTCGATTTTTTACTGGTCTTCGCATAATAACTTAGTATATATAAATTTAGTCTTTCTTTGGTCGTTTAGTACCGTATCGTGATCGAGCATTTTTTCGATTCTCCACACCTGTTGCATCGAGCTTTCCTCGAACTACAGTATATCGAACACCAATATCCTTCACTCGTCCACCTCGTAATAGTACAACTGAGTGCTCTTGCAGGTTATGTCCCATACCTGGAATGTATGCTGTTACTTCCATTCCGTTAGTAAGTCGTACACGAGCAATTTTTCGAATAGCTGAGTTAGGTTTTTTAGGAGTCTTTGTTGTTACTTTTGTACACACCCCTCGCTTGAACGGAGAGTTGTAAATAGTAGGTCGGTTTTTAAGTGTATTGAACCCACGTCCAAGAGCCACGGTCTTCTTCTTTTGAATTCGACTTTGGCGTCCTTTTCGTACTAGTTGATTAACTGTTGTCATATAAAATTAAAAACTGCCTAGATATGCAGTGACATGTACTTTAATGCAAAGTAACAAATAATGCAAGCCTTTATATCTATCTATATAAAGAAGAGGATATAACAATCAAAAACCACCTCGAAGGGTGGTTTTCATCTTTATATAAGCAACGTTATTATTTTTTAAATAAAGATGTTTTTAAAAGTACAAAACCTAAATCACAATAGGCATACCCGTCATCAGCTTAAATATTCCTAATATCACAGGAATAAACCATTGCCAAAGAAACAAAACAAAAATAATCACAAAAACAAAAGAATGTTTTTCTAGGAAAACCCGGATATGAGACAAACGCCTAGGTAGAGCAGTAAATAAAATCTTTGAACCATCAAGAGGCGGTATAGGGATAAGATTAAAGCAAGCAAGAACAATATTAATAAATACAACAAAAGCAGAAATCTTCACAAAAGAAGGTGATAGATTCAAATAACCACCATTCATACGCAAAATAACGCTAAATATGATAGCAACGGCAATATTTGTAAGAGGACCCGCCACAGCCACAATAGCATCTCCCCATTTATGAAATCGTTTGAAGTTATAAGGATTATATACAACAGGTTTTGCCCACCCCACAAGAAAACCTCCAAGAACGTAGAACAACGTCGGTACAATAATAGAACCAAAAATATCAATATGCTTCAAAGGGTTCAGAGTAAGTCTCCCTTGTAATTTTGCAGTAGGATCCCCTAAAGCAAGAGCGGCATATCCATGAGCAACTTCATGAATAACGACAGACATCAAAAGAATAGCTAAAATAAAGATAAATTCCATAACAATGTTCAATATAATAACATAATCTTTAAAAGATTTTCTAGTGGAATATACCAGCTATTGCATTATTTCCTTATATATATTAAAGTAACCCCTACTTATGGCAAAAACATGCGCAATCACAGGTAAATCAGGTCAAATGGGTGGCGGGTACTCAAACAGTACGCGTGCAACGCAATTTAACCCGACTGGAAAACGACGTCGAAAGGCTAATATACAAAAGAAACGTATTTTTGTACCTGAATTAAAAAAACACATTACTCTCCAAGTATCATCTCGAGGACTCAAAACTATCCAGAAGAATGGAGCTCATAGTGCGCTCACAAAAGCAGGCGTAATTAAATAAAAAAACAATCGGTTATCCGATTGTTTTTTTATTCCCTCCACCATCCCTTTCCATCAGACACGAAACTAATATTCCCCTCTTTTGAGGTTTCTAAATATTCCACCTCAAAATTATCTAATATATCCAAAACTTCTTGATGTGGGTGTCCATAACGATTACCCTCTCCTGCAGATATAACAACCTCTTCCGGAGAAACTTTTTGCAAGAATATTTCTGATGTAGAAGTTCGTGAACCATGATGCCCTAATTTGAGAATATCACTCTGGAGTAAACTACCTTCTAAAGGAATAAGATATTCCTCCACAGAAATAGATGCATCACCAGTAAGCAGAAAGCTCACTTCTCCATATATAACCTTTGCCACAATAGAGCCCCCATTTCCGCCACTCACAGCATACTCCTCAGGAAAAAGTATCTGCACATACACACTTTCACCCATATCAATAAGCATTCCTCTTTCAGCATAGACAACGTCAGAGCCTTCACCCAAAACAGCCTGCTCAAAAGTTTCAAAAATATGCGTACCAGATGAAGCTTTTGTACGTAATACACCTGAAATGCTGTACCGATCAAACACAGCCGCAGATCCTCCCACATGATCAGCATCCGGATGCGTTATCATCATAATATCAATATCTCTATCAAAAAAAGACATTTCTTTTCCCAAAGCACGTAATACGGATTGATTTGGACCTGTATCAATAAGCATCTGCACACCTGATGGTGATGTGATAAGAATAGAATCACCCTGACCAACATCAAGAAAGGTAACAATTAAAAACTCTTTACTCGAGCCAGAAAGTGAGTACCAAAAAAGCACACCCACACAAAAACTCAAGACACTACACACAAAAAACCTTCTAGAAAATAGCATATGTTACACTAGAATATATCATTATCTATGTAACATAAAAAATATGTACCCAGAACAAACATTCAACATCCCACAGCTACAAGGAATTTCACAAACAACTACAGAAGAACACCTCAAACTATATGCAGGGTATGTAAAAAATACCAACCTTGTACTTCAAAAAATATCTGAACTTTCAAAAGATGAAAGTACAAATGTATACACCCTCGGAGAACTTCAGAGACGATTCTCTTTTGAATTCAATGGCATGAAAAATCATGAAATATTTTTCAAATCATTTGAAGGTGGACCTTCTGAACTTTCTGCAGACAGTTCTCTAAAAGAAAAAATTACAAATACTTGGGGATCATACGACATATGGCTTTCTCGTTTTAAAGCCATCGCAAAAACTCGAGGAATTGGCTGGGCAATACTCTCATACGACAAACAGACAGATACTCTAATAAACAGCTGGACTGACGAACAACATATCGGACAACTAATAGGAGTCACTCCGATACTAATGATCGATATGTGGGAACATTCTTTTGTCGCAGACTATCAACCAAGCGGCAAAGGAAATTACATTGAAGATTTTTTCAAAAACCTTAACTGGCAAAATATTGAAAAAAACTTTTCTGAAGCGCAGAATAAATAATATAAAAAATACCTAGAAGAAAAATCTTCTAGGTATTTTTTTATTTAAACTTCCACACAATAAAAAGTAAGCCTGCATACATAAGTGCCACCATCCACAAAGAAAATTGTGGAACCGAAACTGCCGCATACGGCAGACTGGCTGATACGTGTACAATCCACAACTCATACCCAAGAAGAAAATACGCAGGAACAGCGATAACTTGCAAAGGAAATATTCCTGATATAAAAGACGCAAGCATTGCCAAAGGAACACTCGGAAGAACCAACAGATTCGATACAAAAGAAATAATAGATACATTCCCCACCTGATACACCAGCCACGGCATAACAAAAATTTGTGCTGAAAAAGTTGTCATAATAATTTCTCGAAGTCCAATTTTTTTTGGTACCCAATAAAATATTTTCTCTGCCACAGGCGTAAATGAGATCAGACCAAAGGTAGCGATAAAAGAAAGCTGAAAAGAAATATCACTCGAAAGTATTTTTGGATTATGAAGTACCATAAAAAATCCTGCTAAGAAAAGTGCTCGAATGGCATCATACGGTCTTCCTGTATAACGAGCCACGAGAGCCAAAAGTCCCATAATAGTGGCACGAATTACAGTAGCCCCTCCGCCAACAAGAAGTGCAAAAAGTACCATTCCCACAGCACTAAAAATACTAGCCACAACAAGAGGAAGAAAACCGAGTAGTACAAAAAAGGTTTCAGCAATGATGGTAAGGTTGTACCCAGAAAGAACAATGATATGAGAAAGTCCTGCGATACGAAACTCATTTTCAACATCTTTTCCTAAGGACTGTTTTTCTCCGAGAAGAATACCCCCAGCAAGAGAGGAATGTGGTTCAGGCAAAACATACTGTATATTTTTCACAAACCAATTTTTCACCCCATCAAGAAATGATCCCCGAGATAATCCACCCATGCTCATTCTCTCTATCGCATCTGGTTTTGATATTTCCAAAAAAATATTATCTTTCGACAAATACGTTTCATAATCAAATATTCTCCCATTATCTGTTTCAAAATTTTCAGGTTTTTTTGCTATTCCAGATACTCGCAACCTATCTCCATATCGAATATCAGAATACATCTCATCCCATATGAGCACACGGAAGTGTTTTATCTCATCGAGAGAGAGGATAATGCGTGTGCGATACTCTCTTTGTTCTGGCGAAGAAATAACAGTTCCTTCAAGTGAAACACTCTCTCCGTTCCACCTTTCAGAGAAAGCGTGGGGTGTTGTGTCTATAAAAAAATACCTCGCTTGCCCAAGACCCAAACACATACATATAAGGAAACACACACCAAGATATTTTGCAGGCAAACCTTTTAAATACAAAAACAAACCGTATAAAAATAATATCACTGATACCAAACACACAAAAAGAAAAAAAGTTTTGTTGTGAAACAAAACTCCTAAACAAAATGCGATAACAAAAAAATACATCCCTCTCTACTTACAACTTCTTGTATGTTTCTATAATATCTTTTTCATCAGAAGGGCTAAAAGATTTTTTGAATCGTGCACCAGAAGTTCCTTTGACTCGTTTCTCTGTTTCTGCCCATGTGGCATGTATCTGAACATCTCCATTAACACAACTCACATATGAATATGCTTTTTTTCCTGAATTACTTTTCCCTTTCTTTTTTTCATGTGTCACCGAAAGATTAGCTAGATCAACTCCATACCCTTCCAAGCTTCCCTTATACAAAGTGACATCTTTTCCTTCTGCCAAATTTGAAGCGATTTCATCTACCCGTTCATTTCCGGCAATTCCACTATGTCCAGGAATGTGAATAATCTCCACATCATGCACTTCAAGAAAGGTATCAATATCTTCCCACAACCCCTGATGAGTAACTGGTGTTTTTGCTTTTGTCATCCAACCATTTGCCTTCCATGAAGCAACCCATCTATTCACACCATTCATCACGTACTTTGAATCCATATATACTTTTATCTTTTGATCCTGTGATTTCACATTTCGTAATCCTTCTAACAAAGCCAAAAGTTCCATTTCATTATTTGTGGTATTTGCTTTAGCACCACCAAGTTCAGTAACAATTTCAGGTGTGGCCACAATAGTTCCCCACCCGCCTTTACCCGGATTTCCTTTTGAAGCTCCGTCGGTAAAAATAACAATGCTGTCAGTTTTTTTCATATCAGATATCATACTACATACAATCAATAATTCTCAAACGTCTTTCTTTTCTTCCGGCGAAAAATGACTCTTCTAAATTTGCAATGAGTGTTAAAGGTTTTCCAATTTCTGGAATTTTTTCAAAAGAATCTTGGGTCATAAAAAAACCAATTGACCGAATACTTCCGAATTGTAATTCCAAATGGTTCTTTCCCGCTCCAAATAATTTTATATTTGTTGGTGTAATATTTTTAAACATAAATACTGGTTTTGGATTACCAACACCAAAAGGAGAAAGCTTTGACACCACAGCAAAAAGTCTTGGGTTAATATCTTGTAAAGAAAGTTCTGCATCAATCCACTCTGGCTCTCTCTCAGATGCAGACTGATTTAAGGTGTCACAGGAGAGACAGAGTTTTTCTTCTAATGTATGAATGTGTTCCTGGTCAACAGCAAATCCTGCTGCCATCTTGTGTCCACCATAGTGAGTAAAAGAATCAGCAGTTCCATTCATAACATCAATAAGACTGACTGACCCATCAGAACGACACGAACCTTTCAAATCTCCTTCACCTTCTCTTCCCCAAAGAAAGACAGGCTTGTTATGTTCCTCCGCAAGCTTGTTCGCCACAAGACCAAGGACCGAAGGTTTCCAGTCAGGATCTCCTGCAACAATGACACTTCCTAAGGTTTCTCTTTTTTTTATTTTCGCATGAACCTTTCTAACCAAAGAAGCAACAAGGGCTTTCCGCTCATCATTTATTTTTGATAAATGCTTAAACTGCACTCCTGCCTCAACTTCATTTTCTGCCACAAGTAATTTAAATGCATCATCTGGATGCCCCATTCGAGATGCGGCATTGATACGAGGAGTGATAAGAAAACCAATATCATCTTCCGACACTGTAGCTTTATTTATCTTTAACCCTTTACACATTTGCAAAAAAGCAGGTCGCGGAGTTTTTCTCAAAACCATGAGTCCATAATGAGCAAATATCCTATTCTCCCCAACCAAAGGAACCATGTCTGAAAGAGTGGCAAGCCCAACCAAATCTAGCCACCATTTCTCCATCCCTTTTTTCAAACCGAAATCTCTTGTTGTCAAAATTGCTTGAATAAATTTGTATGCCACTCCACTACCACAAAGCTCCTTAAACGGATATTCACAATCCAATCTCTTCGGATCAAGGACGGCAACAGCTACAGGAAGCTCTCCATTTGGTTCATGATGATCTGTAATGATCACATCCATACCAAGATCATTAGCTTTTTGAACCTCTTCATTTGCAACAATGCCCACATCAATAGTAATAATTAGATGTGTTCCATCTTTAGCAAACTCTTCAATTGCTTCCAAATGAAAACCATACCCCTCATCATTTCGATGTGGAATATAATTCACAAAATTTTCATAACCAATCTTCTTTAGAAAATCATAAAAGAGTGCACCACCTGGAATACCATCAGCATCAAAATCACTGTATATAACAATTCTTTCCTTCTTCTCAACCGCTTCCAAAAAGCGTTTCACTGCAATATCCATATCTTTCATGAGAAACGGATCATGTGTATGAGCATCGTAATCGGGAGAGAGAAAAGATTCTACATCTTTTTCTTCTGTTATTCCTCGGGTAGCAAGCAAATGTGCAGTCAATTCATTATCAATATCTCGACGTTTTCGTAGTTCATAGCGTTCCATATATTATGCTAGTATAACAGGAATGAGTGATTCTATTTTCACAAAAATTATTAAACGAGAGATTCCTGCAGATGTCATTTATGAAGATACGAAAGTCATCGCTTTTCTTGATATTAATCCTGTAAACCAAGGACACACGCTCCTTGTGACAAAAGAACCTTACACCTGGATGAGTGATGTGCCTGATGAACTACTCCAATATGCTTTTACCAAAGCTAAAGAACTAATGATCCCTCTCAAAGAAGCGACCAAAGCTGATTTTGTGGCAGTACTTGTAATGGGAATTGACGTCCCCCACTTCCACATCAATCTTGTACCAAGAAAATACACTGACAAACCCCATTCTCTCTGGCCGACAAAAAAATACAAATACGGCGAAGCCAAAACAATTGCAGAAAAAATTAAAATAAATCTCTCGAAATAATTCGAGAGTTTTTTAAAAAATTAGATATAAAAATGCCCCCCAGTACACGAAGTACTGGAGGGCGAATAGAACGACTTCTCATGAAACTCGTGGTTTACGAGTCACATAAGCTTAAGCCATGGCAGACGATAATCAAAAGAAGAAAGACACTGAACACATTTCGAGTGTGCTCGGATACCTTCCTTATCCTGGAGGTTGGCCGGTTCCGTCATTGCCCGTGTAAATTCCAGACTCTCATGAGTAGGAATCCATGAACGAGCATTTGAACCACCCCGTTCGATATGGCAATTTTGCGGATTGACGATGCTGAAGATGGACTGCTGAGTCCTGGCCATGCTGCTGAGACTGTCTCCTAAAATTGTAAAATTTTTCATCATCGGCGGCGCCGGACCAACGTCCGATGCCAGCATCACTTGCTGACCTCCGAACGTATCTGCGTTCACGACTTCACTCGTGAACATCATCGCCATCAAACAGATGGCAAGCATACAAAGAACAAAACGCTTCATAAGAATCTCCTTTTCTTCTGACAGAAGCCTTAGTTAGCAACACGCTGTTACCAACATAAACTGATGTTAACACAAGTTAATTTTATGTCAAGTGATAATAAAAATACCCTCGGTTCCTTTTCGGTTCCGAGGGTTAAAATAAACATACTCTTATTTTACTAAGCGCAAACGTGGTCGCACTAAAAGCAAATATAGCATCGGAGTATCAATTACCACGAACATAACAGGTGGTGCTACAGAAGCAAAAGTCATACTTGAAATAGCAAGAACACCAAATAAATTAGCGGTGTTGAAGATAACCCAAGATTTTGCATCTTCCTTTTCTGGACATTTCCATGCAGAAACATACATTGGCCAAGCTGCAATAAATAATGCACTCAGACTTAATGCTATGCCCACATTTTTTGTACTAAAAAAACTACCAACGATAGCCATCAAGGAAATAGTTACACATAATTTGTCCCGGACGTCCCAACCATTTTCTCCTTTTTTTATAGAAAGACAAAAAACAATAACAGCTCCAAGAGTTGCCCCCACAATAAGACCATTAACCTTACCTGTCAAAAACATTCCCGACAATACGATCACATCATTGAGCGCCCAAATTAACCAAGTTACTTTCTTTGGCACTGTTTTTCCGACAACAATAGATCGGACATACGGGAAAAAAGCAAACAAAAATAGCAAACCAGCAAGGATCGAAAAAATATTATTTAATGACACAGGTCACCTCCAAATATCTAGATTTTAAAGAACTTTTGTTACGGGCACACATGCCCCGACCTATTCAAATATATCACACAAAATACTCATTTGTCAACCATAAAAACAGGCACTCAAAACACTATTCTTCTGGAGAATTTTTTTGATCAAAAGTCGATGAATCTAATTCCGGATTAGGCATCATTTTTACAAAAAGACATTCTTGAATATTCACCACCTTTTCATACGAAATTCCTAATTCCTTCGCAACATCATACAACCTCTCATCAGCATCAGGACTATTAACAATCCATGTGACATCTCGAATTTTTAATCCTTTCCCTTCTAGCAACAAACGAATAACAAGAGCGTCTCCACATCTTTCTTCAGCCTGTTCCCTTTTTTCTTTTGCCCGCGGACCAAGATAAAAAAGAAAACATGCTATAAAAAATATCAATGCACAGATAACCACACACTTACTAACCAAGCTCACATCAAACTCCTTTATATTAAAAAAACAGAACAAGCGAAACTGTATCGCAATCTATTTATATTATAAATAAAAAAACCGTTACGCACATAAAAATATGTACATAACGGTCTAAAGAAAGGATTCACACATAATCAACGGGACCCAAAGGAACGGTTGTTTTTTAATCTGACTCCTGACCTGGACTTTCTAGCTCTTCCTCAAGCGGAAAAACTTTTTGCTGAACAGGAGGTGAATCAGATTTTTCCAAAGCCTTTCTTCTTTCTGACAAAGCATTCAAGAATGGCATAATAACAAGAAGCCAAATAAGAGTCAGGAAGAAACAAAAAATAACCGCCTGTCTATTTTTATTACGCTCTCTAATCAGTTTTTCCAATTCATCATTCGGCATCAGAGACCTCCTTTTCTTGCGGATAAAAAACAGGAACAGGCGTCGAATCAAACAAATTATCTGTATCCAACGAAACTTTTAAATTTGTTCGTAGAATATGAATAAGCTCCACATATTCTTCAGTTGAAACCGCCGCCCGCAGACGATCGGGTCCGTGCGGACCAAACACCCACACGATATCTCTAATCGGAACTTCTTCCCCGGCAAGCAATGCTTCAATCGTTTGCTGATCCTTGGTAGGACCATGCTCTGCAGGTTCAATAGACCCAGCTATTAAGAAAAATAAACAAATCATTAAACCTACCACAACTCCAATCACCACTTTATTATTCATATTCATCAAAACCCCTTTCTATACAAAGATCACATGCAACACATTGTTACATTTCAAACAAACAATATCTTAAAAAGAAAATATGTCAATATCTACCGAAGAGCTTCAATTCCTGGAAGAGTTTCATGCGCAAGAAAATCTAACATCGCACCTCCGGCACTTGAAACAAAAGAGAACTTTGAAAGTAGGTGAAGTTTTGAAACCACAGCAAGAGTATCCCCTCCACCAATAACAGATTCTTTACCACTCTCTGCAATACGATGTGCGCACTCATTGGTACCTTCTGCAAAACCTACTTCATAGTTTCCAAGAGGACCATTCCAAAGAATAAAAGATGCTTTATTAATATGCATTTGCAAATCTACAAGTGTCTCTGGGCCAACATCCATCACAATATCTCCTTTTTCTATTTCAGACGGAAGTCTAACTTCCACTTCCCCCTCCTCAGTTTTCACCACCACATCACTAGGCAAAAAAAGATGATTATTCTCCAACATACCAGCAACATCAAAATCTTCACCTTCATCAACAAGAGAATCACCCACTTCTAAATCCTGCGCTTTATAAAAATTATTCATAAGTGCTCCACCCACCATGACAGTATCGGCTTTCGAAAGAAACTTTTTCAAAAGAGGAAGTTTTGTAGAAAACTTGGCACCACCTAGTATAAAAAGAAATGGATGTTTTGGAGAAAGGGCATGTGACAACTCTTCCACCTCTCGAGCAAATGATATTCCCGCATAATGAGGTAGATATTCTGGAATACCAACAATAGACGCATGAGATCGATGAGATGATGCAAAAGCTTCATTCATGTACACATCTCCAAAAGAAGCTAGATGTTTTGAAAACTCTCTATCATTCCCTTTCTCCCCTTCCCACTGCCTAAGATTCTCAAACAAAACAACATCTCCATTTTTCATTTCATTAACTACTTCCCGAGCACTATCTGAAAATATATCTTTTATAAAAAGAACAGGAAAATACAAATGTAGATAATTTACAACAGGAAGAAGTGTCCCCCCCAAACCTTCAAAATGACTCATCAAAATAACTTTAGCTCCTTTATGTCTAAGCTCTTTTATCGTTGGTAAAACTTTCTGAATACGAAAATCATCACCAATAATTCCACCTGATAAAACTGGGACATTAAAATCAACACGAACAATAATCTTTTTCCCTGCGATATCTCCGATATCGTTGATTGTTTTAAAATTCATTATGCTTTGTTTACAATACTAATTATTTTTCCAAATTCTTTCGCATCTAAACTGGCACGCCCCACAAGAAAACCTTGCACCTCCCCTTCTGAAAAGATATCTTTTGCATTGTTACCTGTTACAGAACCCCCGTATAAAACAGGAACAGAAAAAGCCGTTCGTTGATTATATAAATCTGAAAGCACTTTACGTATATATAATGTCATCTCGTGCAAGTCCCTTCCTGTAATAGCTTCTTCTCCTGTTTTTCCAATAGCCCAAACGGGTTCATATGCAATAACTATCTTTTTCACATTTGCTTGTGACACATCCTTTAGGGCATCTTTGATTTCATTTTTTATAACAGACAAATACTCACCTTCCATATCTCGCTCGGCCTCACCAATACAAAGTATCGGAATGAGTTTTTCTTTTAGCACTAAAGATATTTTCTTTTGTACGTCTTCTGATGTCTCACCTTTTGCTCGACGTTCTGAATGGCCAAGGATAATGTGCGAGACTCCAGCATCTTTCAGCATAGACAAACTTGTCTCTCCAGTATGCGAACCATCTTTTTCACAAAAAACATTTTGGGCACCATATGAAATAGGCTTATGACCAACAGATGAAAGTGTTATCAAATGCAAAAAAGAAGGACAGACAATTACCTGTGTTTTTCTGTTTTTTGATGCAACAGTTTTTATACCCCCAGCAATACGCTTCGCCTCACGAAGTGTTTGAGGATTCATTTTCCAATTAGCAATAACTAATTTTGTATTCATAATAAAATTATAGCACGCAGAAAAATTATTTTACCTCTTGCCACTTCAATATTTCGTACTGATCACTAGTCAAAGGAAAACTTGGTGGAGGGCTGTACAAAAGATTGGCGTCATAGTTTAAATTACGAACTTGATATCCTGTATTATCAGTATAAGAAAATCCATATCGTATATTTGTAGCTATCATGCCATTCAAAGTCAATGTCGAACGAACATAATTTGAACCACATGACGAACTGTAATAATGTCTTCCCACGCGTCCATTTTGGGCAATAAGGGCACCATCTATCTGCAAATCATTTTCACTATATAATCCAACATTTATATTATTCTGCGCGATAAGAGCAATTACATCATTACCATCATAATCGGTATACAATAAATCATTATTAACTGTAATATTTCGACGAGTTGACTGTGAATCTGGAAATCTTCCTGCAGCAATAGTTACACGTGACCCATCTATCTGACCATCTACCCACACATGATCTTCAAAAAAAATAATACCGTTATCAGGAATAGGATAGTTACCTATATATCTCTCACTCCTTATACTCCATGTCCCCCAGCCATCTTGAGCTGAATAGGTACAATAATAAGAAGCCCACTCAGTACTTCTGACCGTACGCACATCAAAAGTATTATTTGTTTTGAGTGTTATGTGATACCCAGATCTTCCTGAAGATGAAAAATATTTTCCATCTGAAATAGCATCTGCCTTCATTTGTGCAAGATCTGTTGTCAATCCAACAAAATCCACCGCCGGCAACGGAAACTGCCTACCCACTTCAAAAACGTCAGTCCTGTCTGGAACATCTGCTGGAGGCAAAGGATCTGTCGGATATACGTGAGTATGAACACCAAATTCATTTCCTCCTGCATGATCAGGATCATCATACTTCTCAAGCGCACTTGAAATAACATTATGAGCCAAACCATCAAAACGCACTCCTCCGTTTACATGTATTGGTCCATATACTTCTGTCCCTTCACCAAAACGCATAGCGTCATTTGCCACAACGGCATATTTTGCAA
This sequence comes from Minisyncoccota bacterium, assembly GCA_905478465.1. Classification (GTDB taxonomy): domain Bacteria; phylum Patescibacteriota; class Minisyncoccia; order Phycocordibacterales; family CAJQIN01; genus CAJQIN01. Next base: position 76,852 of record CAJQIN010000002.1, read on the forward strand.
AAGATGGAATTGCCATAGTCACTTGAATAGTACGCGAAATACTGTCATCAGATACAGATGTACCTGTTGATTTAATAACTACCACGGTAGAACCACTAGGTGGCGGAGTGATCTCAAGGATAAACTCACCAAGCTTCACACCATTTTCATCATTAAAATCATGTACATACGGACCATCTACACCTGTTCCATCCTGAAAATCTGTTGGGGCGTGCGCTAGGTGCCATCTATAGTAGTCGATACCCGCTTCGGCAATCTGTATAGACCGCTCCAAATATACAGAACGTTTGGCTGATTTTATTGCCACAGCAGATGCATTTACCAAAGCTGTCACCAGAACCACTGCAATACTTCCATATACAATAGTTTGTATGAGAATGGTTCCTTTCTGTTTTGTCTGTGAAAATATATTCATATTACAAGTTATCTTTTAGATTACGCATCATAGCTTCAGTTGTAATTACCATTGCACCAGGTCCTGTACTTACATTATTATCTACCTCTAAGATTATTTGAACTAAACGTATATCACTAATGTTCACCGGAAATGTAAGAGCTGTTGTGGACGAAACTCCATTATAATTTTCATCATAGAATGTAAAAATATTTGTATTACGCACATCCTCAAGTAGCGTTACTATCTCCTCATCTTCATCGGAGTACACATGGTACGCCCCTTCTGGAACAATAATTCCTCTCTTGAAAAGAGTTCCTTCCAAAAAATATCTAATTTTTTCTTTTAACCCATCACCATCGGCATCACTGAAAAATGTAAAAGTACTTTCATTTGCCACAGCAACAGGGTACGCCCCCGAACTTGATGACTCAGCGCTTCGTATCTCTGATGCTGTATTTTTTAACATTCTCTCTGCTTGAAATTGTGCAGACAAATTACTCTGAAAACCAAAACCAAGATTAAAAATATCCGCTTGGAATGTCGCCATCACTATAGTGAACATGGAAATAATAGAAACGACAATAATCAATTCTATAAGAGTTATTCCTTTATTATATTGTTTATTATTCATCAAGATTTAAAATGATTTCACGTTGCTGCCAAGAACTTCCCACGGTCACAGATTCACTTTGTGTTTGGTATCCAGAAGCTTCAATATCTAAAATATAATCACCCTGATCCAGCCCATCAAATATAGCTTGCCCTGGAGGCACGCAATCTGTTGTAAATGTAAAAGAAATATCTGAAACATTAGGTGTCACCGTATCATCTTCTGTACTCAGAATTACTTTGTATCGAACATACCTATCTCCATTATGAATAGGATTAATATCTGTTTCTGCCAAACTATAATATGTAGTTGTAGCACCATCCGGTCCTCTGAAAACCCAATCAACAGTTGAGGTAGCATTACTCGTGGCAATTTGTAGCCGAACACTCTCTGCCCCAGTACCCACTGATTGGTCTTGTGGCGCCCAATTTAACTTTCCAAAATTACTTGTTTCTCCTGTATCAAAAATAGACGAAACAAGTTCTCCGTCAGCCACATAACTTCCAAAGACATTTTGCAATTTCAAATCTCCACTTGGAGAAGTTGTATCTATATCTCCATCTGATGAAAAATATTCATCCTCCTGCTCAAATTCTATCTGCCCAGATCCACCAGACCAGTCTGTTTGATTTAAATACCCACGACCAGTTGTCTCAACAAGAGCAGAACCTGAAGACGGGGTTAATGTCACTGTTGCACCTGAGAGTGGCTGCAATGTGGCATTATCCCGCACAGTCACCAAAAGTGCCGAGGGATTATACGAACCTAGAACAAGCATAACGTCATAGTCGGTCCCAGGTGATACATCTAGAAGTGTCGCAGGACTTGAACCCTCAAGTTGATATGCCAGGTCTGTCACATCCAAACTATATGTATCCCACTCTGCCCCCCAAACATCCAACTCCCCCAAAGAATTAGTTACTTTATTCGCAGTATATTTTGTCTGATCTGGATTTATACCAATGAGCTTTGTTCCCTTTAAGGAAAAATCAACGGATGAAACAGGATCACAACTACGATTAACGGTAGCAAAATGTAAGTCACTTGTTTGGTCGATGATAAAAGTTACCTGTGTAACCTGCTGCAGAATGACAGTAACATCTGGATGGAGAGGAGTTGAGGGACTAAGATCATCTAATGCATATGTTTGTGACGCTGAGTACCCAGACTTTGTAACATGTACAGAATAACCTTGCACATCTGGAGGAACATCTACCAATTGAAGCATTCCGTTATTATCTGTTGTTTCATCAAATGTAATTACAGGATCAAGATTTGTATTTGATATATGAACATCAGCATCAACGATAGGTTGTCCATTTGCATCTATAACCTGAATAAACAGAGCACCATTATCTGAAGCTGTTTCTAAATTCTTTGGACCCACACGTGTAGTGAAATGAAGTGGAGAAAAACTCTTGCACCCTGGACATCCGATAAGGATATCTACCAATTTTGAATCAGCAGGAGAAAGGTCATTTGGACTACCGCCAATTGTTCCATCAAAAGGATCGTCAATATTTCGAATAGTAGTAGTTGCATAGAATGTCGCATTATTACGCACAAACTCTTGTGCTCGTGGAAGTGTTCCTGTCGGAATACCACCCTCTATACCAACATCTGCATAAGGCATATTGCGAATGATTTCAAACATTTCATTTGAAAGAGCCGAAGCGGTTACTTTATCTTTTGAAATACTTATCAGCTCATACAAATTCACATAGGCTGTGTATGTAATGGTTGAGATAATAAGAAACAAAGCAACACCAATAACAGTTTCAACAAGGGTAAGTCCAGATTTTTTTGAAGATGAGAAAGAATGCATCATAAGTACATCTATTATGACAGAAGAAGGGCTAAGTTAGAAATCTTTTTTATAAAAAAAGAACTCACTAGTAGTAACTAGTGAGTTCTTGAACTTTAACAAACCCTTAACCTGTACAAAAAATTGAAATCAAAACGCCAGCCATGATTACACACACAGCTACCAACATACAGATGACATCTTTCTTGAAAATATCAACTTGTTTGCGAGACTTAAGACTTTCCATAAAAAACTCCTCTAATCTTGAGTACTGATCCATAAAAAATATACAATCTTTTCCAAAAAAAGCAAGTCTATATAGCATCCACCAAAGAATACGTAGGTGTCAGCATTGAAATAGCAAAGAATCCAACCGCAACACCAATGAAGGCCATAAGCAGAGGTTCAATAAGAGTCGATAAGTTTTTAGTTCTCTCCTGTACATCATTTTCATAAAAATCAGCAACATTTCCAAACATTTGCGCAAGGTTTCCTGTCTCCTCTCCAACACTTGCCATCTCTCCAACAAAAATAGGATAAAGTTTTTCATAAGAAAGAAGTACTTTTGAAATCGGCTCACCTTTCTGAACTTTCTCCTCCGCTTCTTCAAGAACTTTTCTGTAATATGAATTTTGTACAACATCGCGTGTAATACGAATTGCCTCTACATACTCAACACCAGAAGAAAGAAGTGACGAAAGTGTTCTAGCTGTTCGCGCCGAGTTAATCTCTTTTGTAATCGGAGAGAAAAGTGGAACTTTCAACAAAACAAACTCTATAGATTTTTTCCCCCACTTTGTCTTTAACGCATACGCACCAGAACCAAATACCCCAACCAATACACCCAAGGTAAGTATCGTATGAAAGCGAAGAAAATCACTAATTGCAATAACAAATTGCGTTGAAAGAGGTAACTCAACCCCAAGATCTTTGAAGGTAGATGTTAGAGTAGGAACTACAAAATAAAGCATCAAAATTCCAAGAACTCCAATCAAACTAATAATCACGGCAGGATAAATCATGGCCCCTTTTATCTTCTTTTTAATCAAATATGTACGCTCTAATTGTGAAGCAACGGCATCTAATGATTCAGACAAGTTTCCACTTCCCTCACCTGAAGCAACCATTGAAACAAAAAGGTTAGGAAAGACTTTCGGATAATCCTGCAAAGATTGATGAAAGGAATTACCTTTACTAATACTTGTCTGCATATCAGCAAGTATTTTTTTAAAAAATTTATTTTTTGTTTGTCTCTCAAGAACAGACAAAGCTCTTGTCAAAGAAAGTCCTGAACGAATCATGAGTCCCAAGTTACGTGCAAAAAGAATTTTGTCGTGCTCTTTTACCGTACCTAGAAAAACATCAATTTTACTCACAATAGATTTAAATCCTTTAGATTTTCGAACAACTTCTATAAAAATAACTTGTTCTCCAGACTCTTCAATCTTTGCCTTTACCACAAATTTATCCTTGGCCTCCATTTTTGCCTCATACGACTCTCCATTACTTTTCAATGCTTTATATTTAAATAGTGACATATATTATTCTGAAATAACTCGTAATACTTCTTCAATTGTTGTTCTTCCTTGCGCAGCTTTAAAAATACCATCTTCAATCATGGTAAGCATTCCTTCCTCCATAGCTTGTTTCTGAATAACGCCAGCGGTAGCGTCTTTCATAATCAACTCTTTAATAGATTCTGAAACTTTGAGTACCTCATGAATAACCAATCGTCCTGAGTATCCAGCCTCACCTTTTGGTTTAAAAAATGGAATCTTCTCCCATGAAGTAACTTTATCTTCAATAATCTTTTCTTCTTTCAAGACTTCCAAAACTTTATCCAAGTTAACATTCTTCTTTAAAGTAGCTACCTCTTTTTTACTCAAAAAATATGTTTCTCTTGCTTCAGAAAGTTTTCGTACTAGACGTTGCGCGATAATAACATCAAGAGTTGAAACCAAAAGAAAAGGCTGAGCACCCATATCCAACAAACGAGGAATAGTTCCTGCGGCAGAGTTGGTGTGCAAAGTTGAAAGCACAAGGTGTCCGGTAAGTGAAGCATTAATAGCAAGAGATGCTGTTTCTCCATCTCGGATCTCACCAACCATAATCACATCAGGATCTTGTCGAACAAGAGCACGAAGCCCTTTTGAAAAGGTAAATCCAATATCTGGCTTTACCTGCGTTTGATTCACTCTCTTCATTTGATACTCAACAGGATCCTCTACCGTAGAAATATTCACATCAGGAGTATTTAGAATATCTAAAACAGTATACAGTGTGGTCGTCTTTCCTGAACCCGTAGGACCAGTGGTGAGAATCATTCCTGTAGTGGATTTTGTGGCATTTTGAATTCTCTCAAGAGCTTCTCCGTGGAAACCAAGTCCTTCAAGGGTAAACCCTGAAACATTTTCTCTCAACAACCGCATAACAGTCTTCTCTCCATAGTAGGTAGGAAGTGTTGAAACACGAAAAGAAACTTTTTCTCCATTCAATTCAATTTTAAATCGTCCATCTTGAGGAAGACGCTTCTCATCAAGTTTTAAGTTTGAAAGAACTTTTATACGTGCAGTAATACCCTCTGATGCTACCTTGGGAAGAGTCATGGCATCACGCAAAATTCCATCAATTCGATATCGAACTACAACCTGATCTTCCATTGATTCAATATGGATATCTGATGCATTTTGTAATATGGCATGTTTTAACAATGTATCTATAATACGCACCACAGGAATATCCTCGGCCATAGCTTTCAAATCTTTTTCAGAGGCACCTGACCCAGAGCTCTCTTTTAGTGTTTTTATCTCCCCAACTTCTTTCTGAATAATATCCCCAAACTCCGCTTTCAAACTTTTTTGATATTGAAGAAGTGCATGCTTGATAGAAGCGTTATCTGTCAGACGAGGAAGTATTCGAAGTCCTACTTTCTTTTTTACAAAATCAATTGCCTCCAAGTCATCAGTATCAAGCATCGCTATCTCAAGAGCCTTTCCATCTTTTCGAAAAGCCACAATATTATGATTACGGGCAATTGGTTCTGGAATAAGTGACAACACTTCAAAATCAAGTTGCTGATTTTTCAAATTAACAAAAGGAATACCCAGAATGTATGCCTGTATCTTTCGCAAATCATCTTCAGTCAACTTCCCCTCACCTACCAAAATATCTCCCACCCCTTGCCCCTTCTTCTCGGCAATTTTGCTGGCAGCATCGAAATCTTTTTTTGTAATGAGACCAGAATCAAGAATAAATTCTTCGAGTTGTGATTCTTCAATATGCATTGATGAAATTATAACAGAGAAAAGAAATTTACGTTGTGTATACCTAACAATAACTCACTTTATATATAAAAATAATCGAGTACACTAACTTGACAAACAACATATTTCGTGTATTCTTATGCCCAGAACTTTCTAAGACATGTGTCTTATAAAGTAACAAACAAACTAGTTCATTAAAAAAATACAAGGAGAAATAAAATGAAATGTTTTGGAATAATTATTGTTACCATCTTGTTGATGGTACTCACAGGTTGTCAAACGATGACTACTCGTGAGATCTCGAGTAATGAACCACTTCAACAGTGGTCTCCGCCAACTCCGAAACCCACCACTCGACATGTAGAGCCGGTACAAGTTCAACAACAAGAACTTTACCAACAGCCGGTTGAAAATACGCCTGTCACACAGGAATACGAAGCTCCTGTGCAAAATGTGGTAGCCATGCCTCAAAATATTCAATCGGAAGAGAGAACCTTTTTTTCTTTCGACTGTGCCTTAGGAACTATTAAATACATTCTCTACACACAGACTGACGAAAGAGGAGTATTTAAGGTCATAACCATATGCCTTACCTACAGCGGAAAAAGTTCTGCTCAAAACGTATCGCCTCGAACATCGAGGCAGCTTCAGGCATTTTTTGCATCGAATCCAGACCTGGTACAGGAATTTGAAGATGGTCCAGCCCTTCCACTATACCAAGCATTTGTCAAAGACTATCAATTTGACAGGGCACATAAGGAAATGTGGAACAAGTTATCAAACTTGTACCTACAGTTTGGAGAAGGTGTCAGCATGACTCATTTAGTGTATTTACACCCTAATGTCATGCAAATGCTTCAGATGACAGGATTCACATCACACGAGATGCTGCAATTAATGCGCAACTCGACCGATACTTCCTTCAGTTACAACTGGAGGAAAGATGTAGACACAAAGCGTAAAAAAATATATTTCACAAAAAACAAAAGAGTAAATGATGCCATTAAGTATGCAATGGATCAGATGCTCGCGGAGGAAAGATCATGAAAGTACTGTTAATTGTAATTCTTTTACTTTTGTCACTAGGATGTCGACGGGCAGAGGTAATAACTGTCCTGACACAAAATATCAACGGAGAGATCAGAGAAGATAACATTCTTCTGGTGAAGGAACCCTTCACTCCGTCGATAACTCACGTGGAAAGTACAAAGTACTGTCCCACAGGCAATCTTCAAGGCTATGACCTGAACAAAAACTCTTTGAAACAGGGTGTCGCTAACGGAGACCTGTGTCTCACAAAACAGGATGGCTGGAAATATGGAGCAGCAGGCTCAACCCCAATTGAGCAGATGGCTGCTTTTGTTGGAGCTAGTGGACGTCTTGCCCAAGGTTTAAACACCGAAGGGACCAAGATAAATAACTACAACGGGGGTGCAGGCGGATCAGCAAATGCCAGTGGCGGTACAGCTTCTTCTAGCCTAGGAGCAAGCTTCATAAACCAGAACGTTAACGCTAACTGCGGCGATGCCACAGGAAGTATCTCACGTTAATTTCTCTCTTGTATTAGGACCAGGAGACATTCCAGCCCAGTATCTTTCGATACTGGGCTGTTTTTATACAACAAAATACCAATTTGACAATAAAAATAGTTACGATATACTACAGAAGTCAGTTTGATAGATTTTACCGTAATTCGCCTTCCAGCGAATTTTTATTTTTTTAACAATACAAATTATTATGATCGATCTAAAAGTAGTGAACTCAGTTCTTGGACAACTTGAAGAAGAACGAGGAATCCCAAAAGAGAAAATAATTGAAGCCATTGAAACAGCTTTAGCAACTGCATACAAAAAAGAATGGGGAAAACGAGGACAAATAGTCCGGGCAATTTTTGATACCGCTTCAGGAACAGCAGAATTTGTACAAGCCAAAACAGTTGTTGATGATACGAAAGTATACATGGATCCTGAAGATGCACCTGAATATACAGAAGAAACTCCCGAAGAAGAGCGAAAAGAGCTTTTCAACTCTGAACACCACATAATGATTACAGATGCACGAAGAATGAAAGCCGATGCAGAACTTGGAGATGAAGTAGTCTTCCCCCTTGAAGCAAAAGACGACTATGGACGTATCGCAGCACAAACAGCAAAGCAGGTTATTATCCAAAAAATTCGTGAAGCTGAGAAAGTATCTGTCTTCAAAGAATATGGAGAAAGAGAAGGAGAAATAATCAGTGGTACAGTGCAGAGAATCGAAAGAGGAAATCTATTCGTTGATCTTGGACGAGCCACAGGTATTCTTCCTTTCAATGAACAAATCCCAGGAGAGCGATACCGACAAGGAGAACGTATCCGAGCCTTCCTTTATCGTGTAGAAGATACGCCACGAGGAGTATTTCTTCGTCTTTCACGTTCACATCCAAAATTTATGGAAAAACTATTCGAAGCAGAAGTACCAGAAATTGCATCTGGAGCAGTTATTGTCAAAGCAATTGCCAGAGAAGCAGGATCACGAAGTAAGATAGCGGTACAATCTGCAGACAATCACATAGATCCAGTCGGAGCACTTGTTGGACAAAGAGGAGTTCGCGTATCTACCGTTATGTCAGAACTTGGTGGAGAAAAAATAGACATCATCGAATGGGCAGAAGATATCGAACAATTTATCGAAGATGCTCTATCCCCTGCAAAAGTACTGAAGGTTGAACTAGACAAAGAAAGAGAACAAGCTCATATTGAAGTAACAGAAGACCAGCAATCACTTGCTATCGGAAAAGGAGGACAAAACGTACGACTTGCTGCGAAACTTACCGGGTGGAGAATAGATATCCAATCTATCGAAGGTTCTGAGGTAGCAGATGCTGACGGAGAACATGTTGAAATCAATACTGAAAACATATCTACCGAAGCAAAGGAAGAAGTTGCACCCACAGAAACAAAAGAGGAAACTGCCCCGGAAGAAAAAACTGAAGAAGTAACCCCTGAAGAAACTCCAAAAACAGATTCTACAGAAGAAAAAGCCTAGGTGTTATAATACACACCAATAACTAATAGCTAATTACTAAAATACTATGAATTTATGGCACGACGTCTCTCTTGGAGACAATCCAACAAAAGAATTTAACACTATTATTGAAATTCCAAAGGGATCTAATAATAAGTACGAAATGGACAAAGAAACAGGTCTAATTATGCTAGACCGAGCAAACTATTCTGCAGCAGCTTATCCATTTGACTACGGTTTTGCTCCACAAACACTCTGGGAAGATGGTGATCCTCTTGATGTTGTAGTTCTCACTACTTACCCTCTTTTTCCAGGAATTCTTGTGAAGGTAAGACCTATTGCCATCATGGAAATGATTGATGATGGAGAATCTGATTACAAAATCATTGCAGTCCCAGTAGAAGACAAGCATTTTGAAGATGTTCATGAACACGAACACCTAAACAAGCACCAAGTAAACGAAATCCAACACTTCTTTGAAACATACAAAGCCCTCAAAGGAAAAAACAATGTGGTGGTAATCAACGACACCAAAGGAAAACAAGAAGCTATTGCTGCCATTGAGAAATCAATACAACTATACAAAGAAAAGTACGGAAAATAAACATTCTCATTGCACACACAAACAAAACACTCTCCATGATGGAGAGTGTTTTGTTGTATACTAATAGAAGAATGCCAAAATGGCATAACATTTTATTTTATTAAATAATTTTAATTACATGAAAAAAATATCAATAATTAGTTCCATATTATTAATACTACCTTTCTTGGTAAGTGCCCAAACAAATGTCCGAGAAAACGCCCAAATGCGCATGGAGACACAAAAAGCTGAAGTGCAGGCACAAGTAGAAGTACGTAAAATGGAAATGGAACAAAATCAAGAAGCAAGAGTTGTTCAAATGGAAGAAAAGAAAACTAACCTGCAAACAAGACGAACAGAACTACAAACAAAAATAGAAGAACGAAAACTAGAAATACAAAACACACGAGAAGAGAGAAAGATGACGATGACGGCAAACAGAGAGGAACGAAAACTAGCACTAACAGAACAAGTTCGTACACGAATCAACGAAACAGCAGAGCGTATCACGGAACAATTTGATTCCATTCTTGCACGTTTTGACAATGCAGGAACAACCATCAGTGAACATATCACTCGTATAGAAGACCAAGGAGTCGACGTTTCTGAAGCAATAGACCTCTACACAACAGCTGAAGCTTTCCTTGAGGTTACACAAGATACCCTTATACAAGCACAAATAGATCTTGATGTAGCACTCGGAGAAGATGAAGTTTCTCGAGAAGATATCCACGATATCATAGAAGATGTACGAAACAGTATCCAAGACACACGAAATGCCTATACTGCCGTTATTGATTCTTTAAAAAACTAACTACCAAACAATTAGAACACTCTTGACGCTACTACAAGAAAAAACATACAATACACTTACTTATTCTTTAAATTATCTAATTATGGAAAATATGGACCAACAACAAGATACCGTGACACAAACAGAAACACCTGAAATGAAGGAATCAAATACAGGCCCAAGTATAGCAATAATCATAATCCTTATCATGATTATACTTGGAGGTATCTACTTCTGGATTGGACGGTCAGAAAACGTACAAGCTCCTACCCAAGAAGTAACAGAATTCACAGAGGTTGAAAACACACTCAATACTCCAGAATTTGATGCAATAGACGCAGAACTCAACAAAATTGATGCTGAGTTCGATGTGGTTATATAAATAAACACATAAATAATCCAAAAAATATCCTAACAAATAAAATTTGTTAGGATATTTTTATATAAAAAACCACCCATACAATATTATTTGCATAGGTGGTCACTAATAACCCAATTTGTGATTTACACGTAAATAAAGCTTTCTTTTCCACCCGTGTTTTTCTTAAATTCTTCAAATGCATTATTTGCAAGAGCAATACACATATCGGCAACCATGCCAGAAATCATTTGATCAAAATGCTGCTGGTCACCCGAACAAGCGACAACAATACCACCACGATCAACTCCTCCCCAAAAAGGAGTGTCTCCCGTGAATAGAAGTTGCGGCTGAACACACGAACTTCCGTTATTACGCCCCTCCCAAAGTTGCCACGCTTTGCGCTGAGCAATTTCATCATAAGGATGTTCCCACTTTCCAGGTGAACCAACTGAGTGCTCATGTAGAAGTTTAACGCTTGTGGTAAATTTATGTGGAAACGAACCATGTTCATCAATCAGTATTGAAGGCACAAGAATAACAATATGAAGATGCATTCTGTCTTTCAAATAACCAAAAACTGGACCTCCTTGTTTAATAGTCATTTCAACCTGTGCACAAGCACGTTCCGCGACATCTTTTGTTAGAAAACACAATGAAGCCTGTTCTGCCATGTTCATAACCTTTCATAGAATGAACCATTTTATTAAAACTCTAACTTTGAAATTAACACAAAAAACACAAGTGTCAACAATCATTTTAATTTTTTCTTGATAATCACCTCCATATACTATAGAGTGTGAACCATCGTTATTCATACAAATTAAGTTATATGCCTTACATAAACATAGAAATAAAAAAATTAGAAAACTCTGAAATTGAAATTAGCGGAGAGATTCTTGCCGAAACTCTTGAATCAAAGAAAGAAAAAGCTCTCAAAAACATCTCTCAAGATGCTGAAATAAAAGGATTCCGAAAAGGACACGTACCCGAAGAAGTACTCCTTAAAAACATCGGAGAAATGACAATTCTTCAAGAAGCAGCTGAACTAGCACTTTCTGATGAATACCCAGCTATCCTCATTGAACACAAAATAAATCCCCTTGGAAATCCTCAAATTTCTCTTACTAAACTTGCCCCAAAAGAAAACCTTGGATTCAAGATAAAGACAGCAGTAATGCCAGAGGTAACCCTTTCTGACTACAAAACAACAGCCAAAAAGATAGTAAATGAAAAAGAAGATGATCTTGAAGTAACAAATGAGGAAGTTGAAAAAACTATCGAGCAAATAAAGCAACAACATCTTGCACATTCTAAGGACAAAAAAGAACTCGAAATAAATGATGATTTTGTCAAAACACTAGGGGACTTCAAAGATGTTGCTGATTTTAAAGCAAAAATAAAAGAAAACACAAAGATTGAAAAGAAAAGAATCGCTCGAGAAAAGAAACGAAATGCAGTTATTGAAGAGATCATTGAGAAATCAAAAATCGAAATGCCTCAAATACTCGTTGACGGAGAACTCGAAAGAATGCTTGGACAATTTAAAGCAGATGTAGAGCGAGCAGGACTAACCTATGAAAATTATCTTAAAGAGGTAAAGAAAACTGAAGAAGATATCAAAAAAGAATGGACACCTGTTGCTATCAAAAAAGCTAAAATGCAACTCATATTAAACCAAATCGCTCTTGCAGAGAAAATTTCTCCTGAATCAGATCAAGTAGAAAAAGAAGTTGAACATCTCATGAAGGAACATAAAGATGCTCCTGTAGAACGTATTAAAATTTTCGTTGAAACAATGCTAACAAACGAAAAAGTATTCGAATTTCTGGAAGCACAGAAATAATAAATTGAAACTCAAAAAACAGCGCCTTAAAATGGCGCTGTTTTTTATTCTCTAACTATCTTGAACTAAAAACACCTAATAACACAACCCCTGCCATAACGGCCGTCTCCGCCCGAAGCGTATTAAAAGGTAATGAAATTGTAGATATTTTTTTCTCATCAAGAATCTCCAACTCTTTTTCACCCCACCCACCTTCTGGACCAATAAGTATCTTCACCTCATCCGATAGATTAACATCAGAAATATCTTTCCCTTCCATATGTAATACCAAAACATCAGGATACTCCTCTAGTACCTCAGAAAAAGTTTTCATTTCATGTAGTACAGGCAACGTAACTCTCCCACATTGTTCCGTGGCTTCTTTTATAATCTTCGATAAACGATCCATTCTGACATTCTTGTACTGACTTCTTTCAGAAAAAACAGGAGTGATACTAGCAACACCAAGTTCTGTGGCCTTTTCAACAGCAAGCTCCAAATTATCTTTTTTAATAATGGAAAGAAAAAGATGCACTTTTCGAGAAACAATATCTTTTTTTTGCTCAAATGATTCCACAGAAAACTCTACTTCTTTTTTTGTCAGAGTATCTATAACCGAAACGTACTCCACGCCAGTAGCATCAAAAAAGATAACCCTGTCCCCCTTCGAGAAACGAAAGACATCTTTTAGTTGATGAATAAGGTCTTTATCTACCAAAGAGAATTCTTTTTTACCCGTGAGTATTTCTTGTGTATAAAAACGATGTAATTTCATACTAATAGAATATAGAGGTATCCATAAAGAAGCAAGAATACCCTTTTCTTGCTTTCAACAAGAAAATATCTTATCCTTGAACCATCATTCATAATTCTTTAATCAATCCATGTTAATTCCAACAGTAATCGAAAAAACAGCCGGCGGAGAACGCGCTTACGACATATACTCACGCCTACTTAAAGAAAGAATCATTTTTCTTGGTGGCCCCATAGAAGACCATACGGCAAATCTTATTATTGCTCAACTTCTTTTTCTTCAGTCAGAAGATCCCAAAAAAGACATCAGTCTATATATCAACTCTCCTGGAGGATCTGTAGCATCTGGTATGGCTATTCTAGACACAATGGCTTTTGTAAAAAATGATATTTCAACAGTCTGTGTGGGAATGGCAGCTTCAATGGGTGCAATGATTTTATCTGCCGGAGAGAAAGGGAAGCGTTTTAGTCTTCCGAATTCAGAAATAATGATCCACCAACCGCTTGGTGGAGTCGAGGGACAAGCGACTGATATCGAAATTACCGCCAAACAAATTCTCAAGATACGAGAACGTCTACACAAGATGCTTGCTAAAAATACCGGGCAAAATATCACCAAAATAGAGAAAGATGCTGAACGAGATTTCTGGATGACATCAGATGAAGCCAAGAAGTACGGACTGATTGATAAAGTGTTGAAATAGATTTTTGTCAATAACATATACCTATGAATGTTATTGACATATGTATGTAAATACTTAGTATGTCGCATAGACATATCTTTTACAAAAAATTACAGAAAGGGAGTTAACTATTGGTAGCAAAAACTATTCATGTACAAATAATTATCACCTAAAAAGATACGAACCTATACTCGGACAACATACCCAAAGGATTCATCATGTCTACAAACATCACCATTACTGTAGAAAACAAATGCGGCTTATCTTTCAGGGGCCTTACTCAGAAAATCTTTACCGATCTCAACCCACGGGACTGGAGCATGCACCAAACTGGAAATTGTGGTTTCCTGGGGATGGCTTACACGGACTACACTGAGAGTGTTGAAAATGCTCTTCCCGACTCAGAGATTGTGTACTACCTATCAAGCCTCTACAAATTAACTTGGGATGAGGCGTGTGAAGTAGTGTTACACCTAATAAAACTTGGCTTTATAGAATTAGCCTATAAAGTAGACAAGTTCAGTCCTTCTGACGTACTAAACGGTCCTTGGACAAAACTGCTCAAGAATCTTTGTTAACAGAACAAAGAAAAAAGAGACCAACCAAAAGCCTGCCCCGCGCAGGCTTTTCCTTTACCCAACCACAAAAATGAGATACTATGCAAGTGTTATCTTTTAATTTTTAATTTTGAACACATTACCCTTTAACCTATGCAGCAATTCCAGAAAAACCCTTAAAACCTCAGTATTTTCAAGAATTTTTAACAAATATACACTCGAAAAAACACCCCGTGTACTAAAAGCCTAGGAACATAAAAGGTATATGTGTTCTATTACACACATATGCAATTAGCAATAATATTAGTATTTATACTACTCGCCGCTATAGTCGGTGGAATTTTTGGATATTTTCTCCGATGGATCATTTCCCTTGGGAAAAAAGGTTCCGTGGAGCTCAATATCAAACAAATGATGCTTGAGGCAAAAGACGAAGCCCAGAATATCGTCGATGAAGCCGAAAAGAAAGCTGAGAAATTAGCCACAGAAACACGCACTGAAACAAAAGAAAAAGAAGAGAAAAGCAAAAAAACAGAAGAACGTCTCATAAAAAAAGAAGAGCTACTTGATAATAGACAAATAGAAATTGATAAAAGTATTGAGACTCTAAAAAATAAAGCCGAAGAAATACAAGAACTACGCACACAAGCTGATACCCTCATTGCAGAACGAGCAACAATACTTGAAAAAACAGCGAACCTCACACAAGAAGAAGCCAAAAAAGAAATAATTGAAACCGTTCAAAAAGAATCTGAGGAAGATATCCTTGTTAGACTACAAAAACTAGATCAAGAAGGAGAAGATCGTTTTGACAAAAAAGCACAGGAAATACTAACCTCTGCTATACAACGTATGGCAAATAATGTTTCTTCGGACATCATGACTACTAATGTTCCCATCACCTCAGATGAAATTAAAGGAAAGGTCATCGGAAAAGAGGGGCGTAACATTAAAGCCTTTGAAAAAGCTACTGGTGTAGAAGTTATTGTAGATGACACACCTGGAGCAATCACCATTTCATCATTTGACCCAGTACGTCGACAAATAGCACGTGTTGCACTAGAAAATCTCATCGCAGACGGACGTATTCAACCTGCAAAAATTGAAGACGAGACAAAGAAAGCAACTGAAGAAATAAACAAAATAATAAAAGAAAAAGGTGAACAAGCAGCCTTCGAATGTGGTGTATACAACCTTGATCCTCGTGTTGTTTCCATACTTGGACGACTTTATTTCCGAACAAGTTATGGACAAAACGTATTACAGCACTCTGTCGAAATGACACATATTGCCGGAATGCTTGCTGAAGAATTAGGCGCAGATGTCTCTATCGCAAAAGCAGGAGCACTTGTCCACGACATCGGAAAAGCAGTTGACCATGAAGTATCTGGTACCCACGTTGACATCGGAAGACGTATTCTACAAAAATTTGGTACCAATGAAAGTATTATTCGAGCTATGGAAGCACACCATGAAGAATATCCATACGAAACACTTGAATCAAGAATTGTTCAAGCAGCAGACGCTATCTCTGGTGCCCGACCCGGAGCTCGACGAGACAGTGTTGAAAACTATATTAAGCGTCTTTCCGAACTAGAAGGAATTGCAAAATCATTCACAGGTGTCGAAAAAGCCTATGCAATTCAAGCCGGTAGAGAAATTCGAATCTTTGTTGAGCCAGAAAAAGTATCTGATATCGAAGCACGAAAGTTAGCCCGAGATATTGCTCTTAGGGTTGAAAATGAATTAAAATACCCAGGAGAAATACGAATTAATGTTATCCGAGAGACTCGAGTACTCGAATACGCACGATAATTTTCCCGCTTTCAATCTTCCAAAGAAATATTTGGACACACACTGTCACTAGTGACAATACTTAATAACCATTTGCACTTCAAAATATGGCTCTATATAATATAAGCAGGTCATTTTTGATCATGATCAATTATTAGATAATCTAAATAAAATGAATAAAGCATCAATCGTTGAGGCTGTACACGAAAAACTTGGAGGTACTAAAGTACAATCTGAGGAAGTAGTAGAGACAGTTATCTCATCAATCATTACTTCTCTTACAAAAGGAGAGGAAGTTTCTATCGCAGGTCTTGGTATCTTCTCAGTGAAGGCTCGAGCAGCACGAACAGCTCGAAACCCACGAACAGGAGAGCCTATACAAGTTCCCGCAATGAACGTTCCAAAATTCCGAGCAGCAAAGGCTCTAAAGGACGCGGTTAAATAAATCTTTTTTAGATTTATCCTACTTATAAAAAACACCCTTCGGGGTGTTTTTTATTTGAACAAAATAAAAAAACCGTATTTCATTTTTAAGAAATACAGTGTTTGTTTTTTGTTAAAAAGAAACTTGTCAACACCTTGTCACAAAACCAAAATGACACAAGTTATATATAACAGAACAACAAAGGAGACGTGCAATGTTGATACAAACAAAAGGTATCTCAGAATGGCGAGTTATTTTCTACAAAACACAGGATCCAATCAAAAAATATCAAGCTCAAAAGAAAATGCACCAACTCATACAGCAAGAAGTACAACGTGCTCGTTCTCAAAATGAACTCTCAGCACTAATGCTTCGATTTGGACATATTCCCGTAATTGGTTCTTGTATAAAAAAGAAAGAAAACAAACTCACTTCCCCAGCCCTCTTATGAGGGTTGGTTTTTATATATCCAAACACTCAGGAAGAGAATTCGGAATTGTAATCAAAATATTATCATCATTGGCAACATCATCAGGCTCAGTAAAATGAACCTTCCCATCAGGTCCAGCTGAATATAATTCATCCTGAATACACTTTGCCTCCAAAGAATATGTCATCTCTCCTTCATTTTCATTTAAGAGATACGGACTACCCCAGGCATCTCGATCTGCTTTCTCTAAACCATCATATATATAACCAGTTGCTGCCTGCATGGCATTAATTGCATCAACCCATGCTTCATAACATTCCTGCGTCACACCACGCAGATCAGTGTTGGACATACAATTACCACCACCAACCCACCCAGCACCACTAACCCCTGCATCTCGGGTAATATCAATAAGCGTTTGTCCGCTCTCACTCTGAGCAACAACCATAGCATCAGATATTTGCTTTAATTCAGCATTTGTTTTCGCTATACGAGCTTTTTCTCGTGCACTTCCAAATGCAGATAATGCGATACTAGACAAAATACCAATAATTGAAATGGTAATGAGTAGCTCTACAAGGGTAAAACCTTTTTTCATAATAATTATTGTAGCATTTAGAGAAAAAAGGAATAGGGTTTTATCATATTTCTAGTGCGGATACCGAGAATCGAACTCGGATCTTATCCTTGGCAAGGATACATTCTACCACTAAACTATACCCGCTTATAAACAAAAAAATATTATCACGTCTCCCCTATCTTTTCTAGTTATTTTATAGACAAGTCTTCGGAAATTTTCAACACCATATCAAAATCATCTTCTTTCTGTACTTTATTTTTCTTTAAGTGACCACATATCACACACTTATGCACCAACACATACTCATCGCCATTTTTGAGCACTTCCGAGGGTTTCATAAGACCACCACAACTTGCCAAACGATCCCCCGGATCGATATCTACATGCTTACTCCATAGGCACTTTGGGCAATGATTAGTGTAGCCATTCCCCATTACAGAATATCCACATTTTTCACATATAAAATCTTCTTTTTTTCTTGTAAACATATATTTATCTAAAACATTAACACACTCCCCGAGACAATAAAAAAGTTGCCGCACATACGTAACGACAACCTTATATTGTTTTACCCTTTCTCATTAGAGAAATCTCAGTAGTGATCCGTCTCATATACTGACATAATTCACCAATACGAATTTTAGTCAATTGCAGTTTTATAAAATTCACACCACATAATACATGTACCATACTATTCGGTCCTGCAACATTCAAAAGGTTCCTTTCATGAAAACCCCAATCATGCATACCTACGATATCTAAAAAAACTTCTGAACCATAAGTATTTCTTATGTTTTTCAACACCGAAACATTTAAAGGTTCAATAGCTAATCCTAACAACTCACTGTTCTTCACAAAAGAAACTACTTTGCCCTGTTCAGGATCCTCCGTTACCAAAACATTTGCATGCGAAAAAAATTCAATAGAGTCTCTTCCAATTTGGGTTACAGACAGATACCGACTATCTAAGATAACTGGTATTTGTGGCGCCTTCTCTTGAAGAAAATCTAATGTCTTTTTCAAAGCAAGATACCCTGCATCTCTATACGCAGAATAGGTATCCCATGAAATCAAAAAAGCTCCCGCAAAATCAAGTGTTTTAGTAATAAGACTCTTATGAAAACGATGCAACATTTCAGCGGCTGTTCGTGTTAAAAAAGGTGCACATTTCAAAACCGAAGTATCCCCTCCTAATTCAAGGAGCACGCAATGTTCATACTGAAACAATTGCTGTCGAATCATTTCGGAAAAAATTGTATCCATTTAAAATCTCCTTTCCTTAAGAAACCATGAAATTGTAAACAAACTCTATATACAGTGTAAAAGAAATATCAAGACCTATCAAGGACAGGTTTAATAACAAAAAACAAGGCAAAACCTTGTTTTTTGTAAACAAACATATTTTTATCTTCTCTGTCGGAGTGCCGAGATTCGAACTCGGAGTCACTCCGTCCCAAACGGAGCATGTTAGCCGTTACACTACACTCCGACACAAAAGATACTCTTATGTAATCTCAACAATACTATCACACAATCCTTTTAAGACAACAACCTTATGTGATGCATTAAAAGTATCCTGATTAAAGCATGAAGTTTCATGAGAAACCTTGATATAGCATTCTAGACAACGCTCTGCCAAATTGGCACAATCTAAGTTTACTACCTAATCCAATAAAAACCCAGTTTCACGTGAAATACACCTCATATACGTTTCACGTGAAACGTATATGAGCTTTTGGCCAAAAATACAAAGCTTTTTCGTTTTTAAGGCTAAATAGAGCCATATTTTAAAGTCAAAGACGTTTATAGACACTTCTCAAAAAATGTCTTTTATACACATATCCCCATACTTATCCCCAGTTTTCCACAAAAAACCTTATTTTAGGGGATATATAAAGGAAAAAGTCTTTTTATATGACCCTTAAAAGAATCACTCATCAAACACCTTCAGACAAATTAATGAAAGATAAAGCACTCTATAGAGGGATATGTTTAAGACAAAAAATAACCCAAAAGGGTTATTTTTTTAGTGCGGGATGGGGGAATCGAACTCCCATGTACTGCTTGGAAGGCAGTCATTCTACCATTAAATTAATCCCGCATGAAAACTATTCTAACATAAAATATCTACAATGTGCGCCTGGCAGGAGTCGAACCCACAACCCCTTGTTCCGAAGACAAGTGCTCTATCCATTGAGCTACAGACGCCCTGAATAAGTATACTATAGTTTTTTCCTGGAAGAAGCAACTAACATACTCTGAAAAAACTTCATCCTCCACAAAAACCTCACTCCTGACAGCTCTACGACCAAACAACCCTTATAATTAGGTCTTTTTTTAACCTTTAACCCGCTCGGCTTATAGATGCTTTTCTGAAACCTTGAAGAGGGAATATGTGTCAATTCTGACCAATATGTCTCCCATTCTTCATGAGCATATGGTGCATGTAGGTACAATCGACACTTCATATTTTCTTCATTTACATACATATATCTCTTTATCCACAGAACCATAAAACATATCATGTCTGGATCTGAATTAATAAAACGAAAATTACTCGATCTTTTTGCCCCCTCAGCCCAATACAGAGCTACTCCTGCAATAAACATAGGGTCATCTTTATACTTATCAAACTCTTTTTGTGCTTCTGTAAACTCCAACTGCTCTCGAATTAAACGATTCTGCCTATTAGCACTCGCCGCTTTTATTCTACCCCGTGAGATATTTGAATCTGTTCTTTTTTTCAACACATCCTTTTCATCTTCAGTAAGAGGCAGATCTTTCAACCAATTAGAAAGAGTACTTTTAGAAACATCCACATGTTCCAAAATCTCTTTATAACTAGCGCCTTTTCTACGCATTTCAATAGATTTTTGTTTTTCTTGAACCTTGCTTTTCATACTGTATAACTATAATACTCTGTTCATTGTACACAAAACAAAAGTACTGTACAATGCTGATATGGACAAAAAACCCACTAATACAGCCTCTTTTGAGGTTCCTATAGAAGTTTCACGTGTAACGGCACTGCTAAAAAACGCAGGTTTTTCAGGCTATCTTGTTGGCGGATGTGTTCGCGACCTTATTCTACAGAGAGAACCTAATGACTGGGATATCACCACAAATGCTACACCAGAGAAGATTCAGGAAATATTTCCTGACTCAGTATATGAAAACACCTTTGGTACAGTAGGGGTAAAGACTCGTTCTGAGAATCTAAAGGTGTCTATCATTGAAATAACCCCTTACCGAACAGAAAGTACCTACACAGACAACCGTCACCCTGACACTGTCTCATTTAGTACAAAACTTGAAGATGATTTACTTCGTAGAGACTTCACAATAAATGCGCTCGCATATGATGTGGAGACAGGTGAGATTATCGATCTTTATAACGGACAAAAAGATTTAAAGGACAAAATAATTAGAACAGTAGGGGATCCTGACGAAAGATTCACTGAAGATGCGCTACGTCTACTACGTACTATTCGTTTTTCAGCACAACTAGGCTTTAGCATCGAAGAATCTACAAAAAAATCACTTATTTCAAACGCCCACCTACTCAAAAACATCTCAGCTGAGAGAATCAGGGATGAATTTATTAAAATCGTAGATTCTCCTGACCCAGAACAAGCTCTTAATGTTTCTTGTGAAACTGGAATACTTGAACAATTTATCCCTGAATTACCCCTAATGAAAGGAATAGATCAGGGTGGAGTTCATAAGTATGACGTATGGGAGCATCTATTAAAAAGTCTCACTCATGCCCAAAAGAAAGGGTATCCGTTACACGTGAAACTTGCAGCATTGTTCCATGATATAGGAAAACCCAAAACTCGTAGAGCTGGCGCAAAGAAGGCCTGGACCTTCTACGGACACGAGGTGATTGGGGAGAGAATGACAAAAAGTATCCTGGAAAGACTAAAGTTTTCACGTGAAACTACAGAAACTGTTACCAAATTAGTTCGCTGGCACATGTTTTTCTCAGATACTGAGGAAATTAGCCATACAGCAATACGAAGAATGATTCGAAATGTCGGAAAAGATCTAATCTGGGACTTAATGAATGTTCGAGTGTGTGACCGTATGGGTATGGGAAGACCCAAAGAAGAGCCTTATAGACTTAGAAAGTACCATTCTATGATAGAAGAAGTGATGAGTGACCCTGTATCTGTCGGAATGCTCAAGATAGATGGAAATACCCTAATGAGTGAGTTTCATGTGAAACCGGGACCAATTATAGGAAATATACTCCACGCTCTTCTGGAACAGGTTATTGAAGATCCAACCAAAAATACAGAGGAATACCTCAAAGAACAAATACCCGCTCTTCTAAAACTTTCAGAAGAAGAACTAAAGAAACTTGGTACAGCTGGCAAAGAAACAAAAAACCAAGCAGAAGAAAAAAAAGTAAAAGGTATTCGCAAGAAACACTGGGTAGAGTAGTACCTAGCAACTTATAATAAATACCGTACAAACTAAACTTGTACGGTATTTATATTTTATAAAGAAAAATTTCCACACATCTCAACCTTTTAAAAGTTATCCACAGATTTGTCCTTTTGTTTTATCCTAAAGGACATTATAATAAATGCCAGATACAGATATTGTCTTTTAGAGATTCCCACTTTATTCTAAAGGACGATGATTATGTTTGTTCTTTGTTTTCTTTTATTGAATTAGCTACTCAATAGAAAATATAAAAGTATCGGGTTTCTCTGGTTTGAATGTCAAACCACCTAAGTCTCCTGGTGTATATCCACAATATTCCTTCCTCATAACTATTTTTTGATACACACCTAATAACTTACTCTGCGGTTTGCAGACGAGAGTCCGCCCAATACATAGAACAAATCGCCTGACGTACCAAAGAACGTCTAGGCGATTTTTTATTTTCTAAAAATTATTTTTATATCTTAATATCAAGCTCAATAGGGCAGTGGTCTGAACCTAAAACATCTACCAATACTTTCATATCTTTTATCTTTGGCATCAAATCAGTAGAAGCAAAGAAGTAATCTATTCTCCAACCAACATTCCTGTCTCTTGCCCGTGTTTTCATATCCCAGTAGGTATACACATCTTTTATATCCGGATTTTTCACACGCCACACATCGGAGTATCCTGAACGAATAACCGCATCTATCCATTCACGTTCTATGGGCAAAAACCCAGTACTCTTCTCATTTGCTTTTGGTCGAGCAAGATCAACTGCCTCATGGGCAGTATTTACATCTCCACAAAAGACAATACTTTTGCCAGACGCTCGAAGTTCTTCGATATACAAAAGAAAAGCATCATAAAAAGCGAGTTTGTATTTCAACCTCTCTGGTCCACCACCACCATTTGGAAAATACCCATTTAACACAACAACATCTCCAAAATGAGCCTCCAGAAGTCTCCCTTCTCCATTTAAAATATCTGCCTCAAAAACATCTTTTACAATATCTGGTTTCTTTTTTGAATAAATAGCAACACCGCTATAACCCTTTTTCTCAGTAGGCCAGGTGAGATAGCCATGATATCCCAAAGGATCAGCCACCTCAGGAGGAAGTTGTTCTGTTCGTGACTTAGTCTCTTGTAAACAAAAAACATCTGGAGAATACTCAATAAGCCAATCCCAGTTTCCTTTCCGATGAATTGCCCTAAGTCCATTTACATTCCAAGAAATAATTTTCATATAAGATGATAATAGCACACAGTATATTCTGACAACAAAAAATCCCGCATATGCGGGATTTTTTGTAACATAATTTTTAAACTAAAATTACATTGACATATCACTACCTCCCATAGGAGCTTCCTTTGGAGCCTCACATGACTTACATGTCTTACATCCCATAAGTGACATCACTGCTGAGATACCAACAAGGACATAGACAATATTTGCAAGTACTGACCAATTTCCTAGGATAAGATTAATAAGATCCCAATTTTGTCCCATAAAACCTCCAATACCAACAAGTCCCCAGTTAAGACCTCCAATAAGAAGAAGGGCTCCTGCGATCTTGTGTGTTGTATTACATTTTTTCATAAAATAAATAACTAAAAAATACTAATAATATATAAGTGGATGTTTTTCACACCACACTCCCACTGAATATAAGTATACACTGAATCTTATTAAAATGATGCAAGTATGTTGACAACTCTATGATAAAAAGCAAAAATGAAATTAGAATCGTATACAAAAGAAACTCATCCTAAGGAAGGAGAAAAAGATGCCTAATAAAATATGGCCAGGTGGTTTTAGAACAGGTGATTTAGCTGTTTATGGTGACAGCGCGGTCATGATTAAAGGAAAAATTCCCACAGGAATACCTTCTGATGACTCTAGTGTTCCTATTTCTGAGGCATCAAGCCCTCCGGGTGATGTAATTGTTGTTTCATCAAAAGAACTCAGCAGATGGACTCCTACTGACTCCAATACAACAATGCTTTCCTAAAAATACCCCACAAATCCCTAGAATACATAAGTGTTTTAGGGATTTTATATATCCAAATATGAAAAACTCTACTTGGTTACCCACACTTGCATTTTCTCTCTAATATGCTACTCTTTGATCCATGTTGGCAAAAACAAAAAAGGAAAAAGTTATCAAAGAAACTCGTACACACGATGAGGACACTGGTTCTCCTGAGGTACAAGTTGCCCTTTTAAGTAACCGAATCGACGAGCTTGCGAAGCATTTGAAAAAAAACAAGAAAGATACCCATTCGCGTCGAGGACTTCTTGGTATGGTTGCAGAGAGACGAACACATCTTGCATACCTTGCAAAGAAAGATGAGAAAAGATACAAATCTTTGATCAAAAAACTTAATCTCAAAAAATAACACAAATCCGCTATATTGCGGATTTGTTTTTAATACAATTTATCCTTTCGCCAACGTTTTTATTACATTACGTTTCTGCTTTTTATTTTTTTACACAAAGTAGTAACGTCTAAATACTCATTTTTATGCCTATAATAAAGCATGCAAACCAACGAGTTGGCGTTTTCATTGATAGTGCCAACCTATATCACAGTGCCAAAAACTTATATCGACGAAAGGTAAACTTCGGAAACATCGTTAAAGATGGTGTCGGAGACAGAAAGCTCATCCGCGCATTTTCATACGCCATCACTACAGAAGGTGGTGGGGAAGCTGACTTCTTCGAAGCCCTTGAAAAACAAGGAATAGAAACAAGAAGTAAAGATTTACAAATTTTTGCTGGTGGATCAAAAAAAGGAGACTGGGATGTCGGCATTAGTGTCGATGCTATCCGACTCTCACCAAAACTTGATACTATTATTCTTGTTTCTGGAGACGGAGACTTCGTACCCCTTATTGAATATCTTCAGTTACATGCAGGATGCCAAGTCGAGGTGATGACTTTTGGAAAATCTGCATCTGCAAAATTGATTGAATCAGCTGATGAATTCTTCGACCTAGACAAGAATCCTCGAAAGTATCTTCTCGGAGGTCCTGCTCGGAAACAAACCACAAGAAAAGTTCCAAAGAAATAGACTTTTATTACAGTTAAAAAACCACCCAACATATCGGGTGGTTTTTTCATTTCCCCCTCCGCTATGATAAAGTACACATATTATAGGTAACCGAGGTCTCCAGATAAGCAGGTCATTTTGATCTGAAATCTGTAGATCTCCTAATAAAAATATGAAATCAAAAGTATTCAAAACAACAATTGGCGGAAAAGAACTTTCTGCTGAGTTTTCTGATTTGGTTGACCAAGCGAATGGTTCAGTAATAGTTCGCCTTGGAGACACCGCCATCCTCGCAACCGCTGTAATGTCTAAACACGCAAATGAAGGAGCCGGTTGGTTTCCATTAACTGTAGACTATGAAGAACGTTTCTATGCAGCTGGCGCCATTCTTGGTTCTCGATTCATGCGACGAGAGGGAAGACCATCTGAAGAAGCGACACTCTCTGGACGTATTGTTGACCGAACTATTCGACCACTATTTGATCAATGGATTCGAAATGAAATACAGGTTGTCATCACAGTTCTTTCTCTTGGAGAAGACGACCCAGATACACTCAGCGTCATCGGAGCAAGTCTTGCACTTGCAACATCTGACATTCCTTGGGACGGACCAGTTGGTGCTGTACGTATTGGAAAAAATAGTGGAGACAAACTTGTAATTAATCCAAATTATGAATTCCGAAAAGATGCTGTTAATTCATTAGACCTACTTGTCTGCGGAAAAGGTGGCAAGATAAACATGATTGAAGTCGGAGCACAAGAAGTAGGGGAAGATGTTGTAGAAAAAGGACTCGCTCAAGCACTTGAAATAATTACCTCACTTGAAAACTGGCAGAAGGAAATAGTATCCGAGATTGGAAAAGAAAAAAAGAGTTTTCCAAAACCTGAAATATCAGACGAAGCCAAAAAACTTTTTGCAGATGAGATTACCCCAAAGATGAATGAGTACGTATTCGCGGGACCTGGAAAAGAAAGTATCGGAAAAATTCATACTATGTGGCGAGATATTGTAAAAGAAAAATTTCCTGAAGAAAGAAAAGATTTAACTGATGAATATTTTGAAGAAGAAATGAATAATCTTCTACATAAAGAAGCTCTCGAGAATAATCGTCGACCTGACGGACGAGGAATGGACGAAGTTCGCCCACTCTTTGCCAAAGCAGGAGGAATTTCTAAGCTGCTTCACGGAACCGGTACTTTCTATCGAGGAGGTACCCATGTTCTTTCAGCGCTCACGCTTGGGGGTCCTGGAGATTCTCAGATACTTGATTCTATTGAAGAGAGAGACACCCAAAAGCGTTTCATTCACCACTATAACTTTCCTCCATATTCAGTTGGTGAAACGGGCCGAATGGGAGGTGCGAACCGTCGAATGATCGGACACGGGGCTCTTGCTGAAAAAGCGCTCTTGGCTGTGATTCCAGACAAGGAAGCTTTCCCATATACTATTCGAATTGTTTCCGAAGCTTTAGCTTCCAACGGATCTACATCTATGGCTTCTGTCTGTGGAGGAACTCTGGCACTGATGGACGCCGGTGTTCCCATCAAAGCACCTGTTGCCGGAATTGCATCAGGACTCATGCTCGATGGAGACAATTACAAAGTATTAACAGATATTCAAGGACCGGAAGACCATCACGGAGATATGGACTTCAAAGTTGCTGGAACACGAGAGGGAATTACTGCTATTCAAATGGATGTAAAGGTACTCGGTGTTTCTTTACCTATACTGACCGAAGCTCTTCAAAAAGCCAAAGCTGCACGTTTCCAGATTTTAGATGTTATTGAAAAAGAAATAACTACACCAAGAGAAAATATTTCTATATACGCACCTGAGATACGTGTCACAAAAATAAATCCTGAAAAAATCGGACTTGTCATTGGAGGAGGAGGGAAAACTGTTAATGAAATCAAAGATAAGACAGAAACTGAAATTGACATTGAAGATGATGGAACAGTCTTTGTTACTGGAAAAAATGGTGGCGCAGAAAAAGCTATTGAAATTATTCTAGCCCTCACAAAAGACTGGAAAGCCGGGGAAGAAGCCGAGGGAACAGTAGTAAAAGTTGTAGAATTTGGAGCTTTTGTAAGTATCGGACAAAAAGAAGGACTGGTTCATGTTTCAGAAATTGCACCCTTCCGTGTAGAGAAAGTTTCTGACTTCCTGAAAGAAGGGGACAAGGTTCCTGTTGTGGTGAAAATGATTGATGATGCCGGACGTTTAAAACTCTCGATTAAAGACCGAAATCCTGAATTATTTAAGGATAAAGCGCCAAAGAAGCCTGAATAAATACAAAAATTAGAACTAGATCCATACCAACTCCCGAAGGGAGCTGGTATTGACTTCTTACCAAAGACATGTATACTATTTTACAGAAAGAGAGGTGTTTTATGCCTATTAGTACCAAACTGACAACCATGCAGTGGGAGAACTTGAAGGAAGAGTTACGAAAGGAAGAAATTACTACTGACGAAGATCCGCTAACCCGATGTCTCTTTGGGCAAAAACCCAAAGACTGGAAAGACCTTCCTGCGGCACCCAAAGAACCAACTGAGTGCAAACGCGCCCCCATGTTGGACCGCTTCGCCCCACCTTCTTTGAAAGGCGTCAAAGCACGAAGTCGTGCTTAAACAAACCGTCACAGAAAGAAGACGAAAACCGTCTCCCTCTGAGACGGTTTTTCTATTTCTAAAAAATAATTAATATTACATTCTATATTCTTGAATATTCAGATGCTATACTATATGTAATGAATGAAGAACAAAACACACCTCCTGTTCCTCCCGCACAAAAAGAAACTAAAAAATACATTGATAGTATTCGCCCTATTCGAACATACCACGACGATGTCGCCCAAGCAGTCGAAAAGCAACAGGAATCTCTTATTAGTATCAAAATAAAAGAACAACAAAAACAATCTGAACTAGGAACATCCCTTCCGGAAAGAAAGAAATCTAGAACAGGTATGCTATTTACAGCACTATTTCTTTTATTCCTGGGAGTTATTGTTATTGGAGCTCTCTGGTGGAAATCTCAACCAAGAATAGAGCCAACAAAAATTATTGAAACCCTAATAATCACAGACAGCGAACTTTCTCGAGACTTCGGAACACTAAACAAGGAAGACCTATTTTCTTTTGTGAGCCAATCTACCCTTGAAACACATCCGGAAGGGCACATTACACACCTTCAATTCACAGGAACAACCGATCGTAGTACATCTGGAGAATTTTTCTCTATTCTAAATACAAGTATGCCCTCAGCACTCCTGCGAACAATGAGTGGGGATATGCTACTTGGAACCATCTCTATACAAACTGAAAACATTCCATTCCTACTTATTGAAGTAGATTCTTTTGAAAATGCTTTTGCAGGCCTTCTTAAATGGGAACCTGCTATGGCCGAAGATTTCCAAGGTATTTTCACTGACAAACTAACATCAGTCCAAACAGATTTTATTGACAAAGTATCAAATAATAAAGATCTCCGCATCCTTCGTACCACAGACAATATAGATGCCCTGGTCTACACATTCCTTGATACAAGGACTATTCTAATAACAACATCCGAAAAAGCTGTCCAAAAAATTCTTCCTGTATTTATCTCCTCAAAACAGATTAGATAATACGACAAAAAACTTGTGGTATAATATATATATTAAAAATCATTAAAGACTCGTCAACACAGAAAAATGGACAAACAAAATATTGAATCCCTAAAAGCCCGAATCGAACAAGAACTTGTAGAAGTAATAGAAGAACTCAAGCATGTTGGACGTGTAAATCCAGATAATCCACTTGATTGGGAACCACTTCCTGATGATGTAAGCTCTGAAGAGAGAACAGATCCTAATGAAATTGCAGACAAAATTGAAGGATTTGAAACAAATACTGCGGTTCTAAAACAACTTGAAATTCGTTTCAATGAATTAAAAGATGCTCTTACACGTATTGAAAAAGAAACATATGGTATATGTGAGATATCTGGAGAACCCATCGAAGATGATCGACTGGATGCAAACCCTGCAGCTCGTACTTGCAAAGCACACATGAATGATTAAATTGATCTAGTTATACTTTAAAAAATAAAAACACCCGATAATATCGGGTGTTTTTATTGAGACATTATCTAGATTCCTTCCCCTATACCACACAAATGACATAGGTGAGACAATCTACATATTATCTTTAATATGCAAATGGATTTGTTGCTCCTCGAACCTCGAAGTGAAGATGTGGACCTGTTGTCTTTCCAGTAAGACCAATAAACCCAACAAGATCTCCTTGTTCTACATACTGTCCAACATACACACTATTTGTACTCATATGAGAATACAAAGTTTGTGTACCATTTCCATGTTTGATAACAACATAGTTTCCATATCCTCCATTCCAACCACCTGCTTTACTCACAATAACTTCACCACTTGCTGAAGCGTGAATAGAAGTTCCCACGGGCGCACCGAAGTCTGCAGCATTATGCCCATGGAGTTTCTGGGTAATAACTGATCCTGGCAGGGGATTTGCAAAGTATCCATTTACAACTGGAACTTTCGTATATGAAGATCCACCTGAAGAAGGAACTGAAACAGGTGCACTATGCACCTCTCCATTTGGAATCACTACCACATCACCAACAGCAAGAAGTGCCCCCTCAGAGAGCTCATTAAACCGAAGTATCTCATCAATATCTCCCTCATACTTTGTAGCAATAGATTTCACTGTTTCTCCCTTTACCACAGTGTGACGAACACCGTTTATAGGCAGAATAACTAGACGTTGTCCTGGAGAGATAACGTCTTTGGTATTTATATCATTACCCCAACGAATAGTGTTTGTAGAAACACGAAACATCTCAGCAATTTGAGAAATAGTGTCTCCTTCTTGCACAACGTAAGTACTAATCTTGTCAGAATTAAACTGCACAGGAGTAATATCAGCAGTACCACCTGAACCAACTTCTGGATACAGAGCAGAATCATCCACAATAACAATCTCGGATCCTCCAACTCCTGCATTAGCATTTGGATTTGCAGTTGCCTCTAAGATCGGCAATGTCTGACTATTATATATTTCAGCAACCATTGTCTCTGGAGGTGTACTAAAAAGACCCGTCACCGAGCCAAAAAAACCAGAAAAAAGTACCACAGAAAAAGTAACCCTTGAAGAAAGGTTATGGGTAAAGAGATGAGATGTAACCTGAGATGGTTCTAATTTCTTAGAACTCGGTTCAGGGTCCTGTGAATGAGATAAAATAAGCTAAATTTGATAGCAACCGTTTCAGTAATTCTGTAAAATGGCTTGTTAGAGCCCTTTTACATATCTGTCATATCAACCACTATATGCATTATACGGCCCAATAGCTCCTGGTCAATAGGGGGTGGGGATAGCAAAAAAGGTCCGAAAAAGCTTAAATTGCAAAATAAAAAAGCGCCGTTTCTACCAAATAGTAGACGTGCGCTTTATGTAAAAAATGATTATTTCTAATCAACGAACTGCCAGGGTGCTACCCGCATATTCTAAACCAACAGGTTCGATGACCACTTTTTTTTCACCGGTTTTGATATACCCAGCATTGAATGCCTTGAAACCAAGTCCTTGAGCAGTTTTAATAACTTTTTCAACATCATTCCGAGGAACATACAGAGCAAAGCCTGCGCCCATGTTTAGATTTCCATAAGCTTCTTCATTACTCACGGGCCCGTATTCACGAATAAAATCAAAGATAGGTAATTGCGTCGGCAGCCTCTCAATTACGTAAGTAAGTGGACGATTCGAACGCATAAATTTGCGCCAGCCGTGTCCTGTGATATTAACTGCATAGTGAATATCAATACCAACATCGAGACAATCTTCAATTAAACCAACATAAATATGTGTTGGATCAAGAAGTGCTTCACCATACATACGACCATCACTGAGTTCAGTTTCATATCCTTCTGGCATTTTGTCAGCAATTTTTCGTGCCATCGTAAGACCATTTGCATGAATACCTGAAGATTCGATAATAACAATATTGTCACCATGTTGAATATTATCTGTAATGAGACGACTTTTTGGACTAACAATACCCGTTGCTGAACCCGACAAAACAACTGTCCCTGGTAAAATTATGTCTTTAAGGGTAGGGGTTTCACCACCACCCCAAACACATCGAGCAAGATCACAAGCGTTTTTCCATCCAGTAACAAGACCACTTGTACGCAACTCATCATTGAACCAATCTGATGTACCAACTGCAAGATGCATGGCCACTGAAACAGGAAGTGCCCCCAGAGTAACAAGATCATTCACAATCATTGCAACCGTACATTGAGCAATATGATCGTAGAACGTCTTTCCTGTTAATGCATACATAGCATCCGCCACCAAATTCTTGGTACCGAGACCTTCCTCAACATGTGCGAGAAATGAATCAGGTGTTTCGATAAGGTAAGCGCTCTCACCCCGACTTGGTTCAAATTCTGTAAGCCCAAGACGTTTGATATTTCCCGATGTTTGATTGCCGGCACGCTGTGCCAACCGTTTAAAAGGGTCCATGCTGTCATAATCAACTCCACTGCCTGCATAAGTCATTTTTGCCATCTGTTTTATTCCTTGTGTTAGAGATGTGCAAGATCATTTTCTAAAACGCATATTACGTAAAACATCACAAAAAGCAACCATCTGCAAGGTTTTTTTATTTTTGAATACTCTAAACAATACAGATAAATTATATTAATTTTTGCACAAAACAGCGGCAAAAATAAAAACCATGTTATCATTTCATAAATGCAACACCTCGAAGGACTCAATCCAGCACAGAAAGAAGCCGTTACCACCACAGAAGGTCCGGTACTAATTGTAGCAGGAGCTGGATCAGGGAAAACTCGAGTTATCACTCACCGTATCGCACACATTGTTTCTCAAGGAATCGAACCTGCCAATATTTTAGCGGTAACTTTCACAAATAAAGCGGCTAAAGAGATGCGTGAACGAGCAATGAAACTCCTTAGCAATGACTTCGCAACAGGATCCACACCTTTCATTAGCACTTTCCATGCGCTCGGTGTCTTTCTTCTTCGTTCTCATTACAAAGAACTAGATATTCCAAAACATTTCACTATTTTTGACCGAGATGATTCAAAAAAAGCTGTCAAACAAGCACTAAAGAAAAAAGGACTAGACCCAAAAGAATATGACCCTGGGAAAATTCTTAACTCCATCTCAAAACAAAAAGGGGACTCTATTACCGTAGAAGAATTCACCGCCAATGCCTCAAGTTACTATGAGGAACTGATAGCAGACATTTGGAATGAGTACGAACGTATTCTACAAAAAAATAGAACTTTTGATTTTGATGATCTTCTTCTAAAATCTGTATCATTTCTACGAAAACATAAAGATATCAGAGAAAAATATCACGGTATTTGGAAATACGTACATGTTGATGAGTACCAAGATACCAACCAAGTACAATATGATTTAATAAAACTACTAACAAATACTGATAACAATATATGTGTTGTGGGAGATGGTGACCAATGCCTAATTAAAGGAACAAAAGTTACCTTAGCAGAAGGAAAAACTATAAATATTGAAAAAATAAAAAAAGATGATCTTGTTATGTCTAACTACGGAAGTGGTGATTTCAGACCCGCAAGAGTGACTTCAGTACTCAAGAAAAAAACAAATAGTACTCTAGTACGAATACACACATCAAAAGGGAGAACAATTGAAAGTACTCCCGAGCACATACATTTTGCAGGATATCGTCTAGGTGATACCCCGCAAAGCTATGTAACATATCTCATGTACAAAAAAAGTATTGGTTGGAGACTTGGTGTATCACAGATATATACAAATGGTGGCAAAAATACCATCGCTGGTTTTGCACAACGATCAAATCAAGAACACGCCGATGCTCTATGGATAGTAGGGACATATACAACACCAAATGAAGCTCGTGTACACGAATACACACTGTCACTTCAATACAAAATTCCAACACTACCTTTTGTGGCGAGAAAAGGCGGAAGCACGAATGGATATGTACATGACCAAAAAATCATCAATAAAATCTTCTCATCATTTAATACAGATCAAGGTGCAAAAAAATTATTAAAAAGTCTTGGTTTATTAGAAAAATATCCTCATCACCGTCCTCAGTCACACAATAGCAATAGAAGAAATATCATCATCACACTTTGTGGAGATAGAAGAGGATCTACGCCTATGCACAGGATGAGTATGGTAGGGAATGATGTTTTAGGAAAAAAAATACTTACATCTATAGGTCTCTCTGTACGACCAGCTAAAAAAGGATCTAAAAGCTGGAGAGTCGAATCCTCATACGGCAACTACGAAGATGTTTTAGGTATCGCCGAACGTATAAACAAAGCTTTTCCCGAAGCTTCTATTATTCAAAATGCTCGCTTAGAAAAAAATAAAAAAGATGCCCGTAACAAAAACTCTTTATCCTTTATGCCAGCAGGATCTATTGTTCCCGGCATGGTGTTATTCAATGATAAAGGTGGGTACGACATTGTAAAAAAGGTAGAAGTAACAAAAAAAAGTCCTCAAACCGTATACGATCTAAATATAGAAAAAACCCACAACTACATAGCTAATGGTATTGTTACTCATAACTGTATTTATAGCTGGAGAGGAGCGAGTATTCGCAACATCCTCACCTTCGGAGAAGATTTCTCAGACACCAAAACAATTCTTCTTGAAGAAAACTACCGTTCAACAAAAAACATTCTTGGAGCAGCTAATGAGATTATCAAAAAAAATAATAACCGTGTAGACAAAAAACTTTTTACCCAAAATGATGTTGGTGAAAAAATAGAATGTATTGAAGGATGGTCAGAAGGGAATGAGGCAGAAAAGGTTGCTCAAAAAATAAAAGAATTGCTAGCAAACGGAACAAATCCTAACGAGATTGTTATGTTGTATCGTGCCAATTTCCAATCCCGAGTTCTTGAAGAATCATTACTTCGTGCAGGAATTTCATATCAACTACTTGGAACAAAGTTCTTTGACCGAAAAGAAGTAAAAGATACTTTGTCTTTCATCCGAGCCGCACTCAACCCAGATAACTTGGTAGATATTGCCCGCATAATAAACACACCAGTACGTGGAATAGGAAAGGTAACTATTGCAAAAGTAATTAATGGCGAAGAAGAGACTCTAACAGGAAGAGCTCGAGAGAGTGTCCAAAAATTTAGAACTATCCTCCAAAAAATACACAGCGAGAGCACTAACATGCTACCAAGTGAGCTTGTTCGTTTTACCTTCAAGGTAAGTGGGCTCGAAGAGTCATTCAAGTCTCAAGGAGAAGATGGGATTGAACGCTTTGAAAACGTACAAGAACTTGTGAGTCTGGCAACACGATACGACACCTACCCCGAAGAAGATCGAATTGGAGAATTTCTCTCAGATGTAGCCCTTGCCTCAGACCAAGATGAACTCATGAAAGATGGCGGGGAAGCGGTAAAGATGATGACAGTCCACGCATCAAAAGGACTCGAATTCGATACTGTATTTATTACAGGCCTTGAAGAAGGATTATTCCCACACGAAGGAATGGGTGATGCAAAAACTGATGACGAAGAAGAACGAAGGCTTTTTTATGTAGCAGTTACTCGAGCTAGAAAGAAAATTTTCCTTTCTTATGCAAACTCACGAACTATCTACGGAACAACAACACTAAGAGCACCTTCCCAGTTTATTGCTGATATAGGAAATGAATTCTTGGAAGCAACTGCACCCGTGGAACTGGCTGACATTGATACCCAAAGAAAAAAAGGTATTAGTAGTATTTTTGATATTGATTTTTAATTGTTTATACAAAATAGGCTATTTTTTACCACTTTGCTATCATAACCCCATGAACATGTTTGCCAAAAAGTCTCTAGGACAAAACTTCCTCATCCAACCACAAATTAGTATCGACATGGTAACTTCTGCACAAATATCCAAAGAGGACACTGTGGTAGAAATTGGACCTGGTACCGGAGTACTAACAAAAGAACTCCTCCGTACAGCCAAAAAAGTCTATGCCATAGAAAAAGATGACAGACTTATCGACCCTCTCAAAGAAACATTTAAAGAAGAGATATCTTCTGGACTACTGGAAATTATTCACGACGATGTACTCAAAACCAAACCACCAACTGAACCTTACAAAATAGTGGCAAACATCCCTTACTATATTACTGGTAAGATTATTCGACATTTTTTTGACCAAACACATCAACCTAAATCAATGACTCTGCTTGTTCAAAAAGAGGTAGCTGAGCGAGTTATAGCCAGAGAGGGGAAGGAGAGCATCCTTTCCATGAGTATAAAAATATACGGAACACCTCACTATATGAAAACAGTAAAAGCGGGGAATTTTAACCCTGTGCCAAAAGTTGATTCTGCGATTCTACACATCTCTGACATATCACGTCAGAACTTCGAAAATATTTCTGAGGAACATTTTTTCACCCTACTTCACACAGGATTTCAGAGTAAACGAAAAAAACTTTCTAAAAATATAAAAGAATTAGTATCTCCAGACACATTTGAAACTTGTAAGATACCACTTGATGCTAGAGCAGAAGACATCTCTCTTGAAAACTGGGTGTGTTTGTCTAAATAAAACACAAATCTACAAAGATGTTCCAACAGTAGGACCTATAGTACCTTTTGGATTACCAAAAGGTGAACATCCTTTTCCTGAAGTCATTAAACATTGTCCACCAGCATCATATAGACCAAGTGCCCACACACCTGAACGAGGGAGGCTCTGATGATCGTATTGTGGTGTTCCTGGATACCACACCCACTGCCCATCAATAGGACCTGAAAAAGTAAGCAAAAAATTATTACTACATGTACAGTACACCGAGTTTGTAATATATCCACCAAAAACTGATGAAGTTTGTGCGTGAGTAACATACCAAACTCCTATCAAAATTAAAATACTGATTATTGCTATTGTTAGTTTTTTTCGAGACATAAATTTTATTAGTATGTTAATACTACAGTTTCTGTATTAGAAACACCATTATCATTAATAACACGAATAGTTATTGGCCATGTTACATTTTGACCCATATCAACACCATCTTCTATTCCTGGGGTATCTGGGAAAGGACGAACCTCGAATACTAGTGTTTTTTCGTCACGAGAAGCCACACCTTCTATTACCCCATAACTAGTACGTATTTCATTATTTTTTAAAGTAAAACCTGAACCAGTCAAAGTTACTTTTTGTCCATACAAAATTTCTGACGGACTCACACTCTCAACAACAGGAGATATGATAGATGCATCTTTGATAACAAAAAAAGTATCTGTATCTGTTTTACCCTTACTATTTTTAACCTCTAGAGCATATTTTCCATAAGAAATATCCGGCACTAAAAAACTCATAGTTTCTCCATCAATTGATTCTACATTTTCAATTTTTGTTTCACCAAAATAAACTGTATTTATTGATTCAAAACCTAATCCATGTAATGTAATCTTTGTACCAACAGTTCCTGTGTATAGAGAAGGGTTAGCGAGAATAAGATCTTTGTATTCATGTAATACATGGGGGACAACAATTTCATCCAAAATATCTGATGACGATTCTATAGAATTTTTTCTTGTTGACTGAGAAAATGTATTTAATTTTGCACGAGTTGATGCACCTACATATCCTGTTCCATATTCCAAACCAACAGGTTCTAGAATTTCTTTTTTATACATATTTTGAAATCGTATCACAGCATTTTTGGTAAGATTTCCAAAATAATATGTTTCATTTCCAGCAGAACCTGTGCCGCTCTGAGTAATTTGTGTTTGTATATTTGTATTCAAAAATTTCTGTAATTCATAAACATCAAAACTACTATCTCCGATCGACAAATTTTCTTCAAAGACAAATTCTGCGCTGACAGTATGTACCATACCTAATATCACACACACTACTAATAAAGAAAGTAAGAAATGTTTCATCTATATATAATACACGATACACTTATATTCATGAAGAAATACATACTACCCATATTAAGTATTTTATTACTTCTCGGGACTCTTCCTTTTTGTGATCTGGGATTTATAGCATGGTTTGCTCTCGTACCACTACTTCTTTTTTTATACAACAAGAGCACAAAAAACTTCGAAGCAGCTCTCGTTTCGGGAATGGTCTTTTTTTTATATATTCTTGGTGTTCTATGGCCTCTCACAACAGTAAATGTTTGGTGGTGGTCAAATCCATCCCTATATACACACCGATATTTTTTTATTATCCTAATTGTTCTGATTACCTCTATCTATAGTGGGGGAGTATTCGGAGCTTTTTTCGGTTGGTGGGGTAAGAAAAACAACAACCCTTTTCTTCTTGGAATTATCTGGTCGATACTTGAACTTATCCGACTTCCTTTTGTTTCGCAATTTGAATGGGGAATACTAGGATACACACAACATTCATATCCACAAATAATCTCCATAGTACACCTTATTGGACCCATAGGTCTTAGTGGATTAATAGTACTAACCAACGGTTGTCTCGCACTCTTTCTTCTTAAAAAAGACAAAAAATACTTTTTTATCACTGGTGCTATCTTTATAACACTCTTCACTTATGGATATTTTCAAGAAAACGACCTGCCAAACAACTCTCGCACCATTCTCGTTTCAAGTCTTCATGTAGAAAAAGAGATAAAAGATTTTTATTCAGAAGATGTTGTTACAGACACCATCAATCTTATCAAACAAGAACTGCATAAAAAACCAGATATCATTGTGCTCCCTGAAAATATTTTCCCTTTTCTAATTTTTGGAGATAATTCTTTTCCGATCTCGTACACAACTTCACCTCTTGTATCTCGAACATTCGACACCTTAATAGATATATCTATTCAATACCCAGATACAACAATCTTATTCGGTGCTCATCACCAAAGAAAAGGGAACTTATTTAACACAATACAACAGCTTTCCGGTGGGGTATTGGTGGATACCTACCAAAAGAATAGACTAATGCCTTTTGGAGAGAAAAATTTTCTTTTCCTACAAAATCAAACAGGTAAAATGACAAACGGGAAAGATCACGTACTTACCATTCATGATATACACATTAAACCCTTAGTTTGTTCTGAAATTATTCAACCTTTTAATACACATAATTCTTCCATTATTATCCAAGTAGGCAACGAAGAAATTTTTGACTCACCGTTAGTTGCTAAAGAAAATATGATTATTTCTAAAGTAAAAGCTATTCAGCACAAAATATTTATTATTCGATCAACAAAAGGCGGAGGAACAAGTATTATTTCTTCTTCAGGTAAAATTCTTACAAAAGAAACAATCTCTACTGAATTTATTTCACACAACATATCCATACCTCAATAGAGAAAATACCTCACAAAAATCTACCAATCTAATACACACTTAACATCTAAGTTATTTTTTAATAAACATGTGTACAAAAAATACTTTTATATTCTACTTTTGTTACAATATAGAATATGAAAATAAAACAAACTGTACTCATAGTAACCATTGTCATAATTTCTTTCGTGGGCATATTTTTATACATACGCTCTGTAGAATTTGGAGGAAAAACACAATATACACAAAAAGAAACCATTCATCAAACCAACTCTCAAACAGCACAAAGAGTTTCTTCAACTGAGGTTATAGACGCTTTTATTGAAACTAATGAGGACCTCAATGTTCTTGATGTTCTTCATAGTATAAATAACTCTCTGACCGAAAGATTTCTCACTTATTATGATGAAAAAATCGGCCTTGAAACTCAAGGTGTCGACATACCTACCCGAGAAAAAGTTCTTCGTGATTTTCTAGTACAAGAAAATTTTGAAAACATACTCAAAAATTACCCCTTATACACAACAACAGACCTGAGAACTGTTGCCGCATCAGAAAATACATTCGCTCAATACAAAAAAGGTTTCGAAACAAGTGTTGCTTTGAATTTAAAAATATCTGAACTTGAAAATGAATTGTCTGTGTTTAGAAAAGCTCAAACGATGACAAATAAACAACATAAGGAAATTGAAATACAAAAATTAACAGGCATTCAAAAAAATTATACTGCCCTTAGAGACTCTTTACTTCTTTTGTATGTCCCATCAGATGCTTTAATTATTCACCTTGATCTAGTTAATTCAATCAATTTTATTATAAATCGTATTGAAGGTATGCAAACATTAATCGCAGATCCTCTTCGTGCGCAAATATATGCCAGTTCATACGAAAAAGATGCTCACATTTTTATTGATTCTTATACAAAATTAACATCTTATTTATCTAAATAATACACAACATGTTAGTAGGGTATTTATTAAAAACAAGCTACAATAATATGTATAATCATATAATATTCAAACTATGAAATATTCCTATACACAAAATATATCTACCTACTTTTGTTCCATACTTGTTATATCACTCTTCATAACCCCGTCTTTTTCTTTTGCCCAGCAAAAAGTTCCTGTTATTGATGAAAGTCACATAGAAGTAAGTCAGCAAATTTTGAATGTCCTCACAACTCTAATGGAAAAAGAGCTACAAAAAGATCCATTAGAAGAGGCTGCAGCAAAACAAGAGCTCGCAGATAGCACTCAAGAAGAGATTGAATATATCCAAGAAGGGTACAAAGGATATCTTCAAAACGCCTATCTTCCTGGAATAGGGGATATCGACACTTCTTTTTTTGAAACAGACCTAGAGGAATTCTATAACAGCGTTAGAGAAAGTGAATTTAATCGCTTCATGGAAGAAAACTTTGGGTATGATTTTAACTCTGATGAAACCACTTTTAACCCTGATCCAAATAATGAACATCCTGGACAAAATCTTAATGTCATAGGAACAGCTTTACGCGCAAAATACGACAACACTTCTGAAGGATACACACTTGATACTGTCACAGGAGGATCTGAAAATACCCAAGCTTTTCTAGAAGGAGACTTTAGCCAAGGAGGCTGGGATGCGTGGTACTCACTCTCTCAAAACCCTGAAAATAATGCCTACGGACAATACTTCCAAGCATCAGAGTCTCTCGACAATCAAATATCAAAAAATATTGTTATTGAGGAGCAGAAACTAGAATGGGGGCAAGGATTTCATGCCTTAGAAAAAGCTGACGGAACCATTACAACTCCAAGTGTTTTAAACCTAAACCAACTCAACCAAGCAATTTCAACATGTAACAATTCCCTCGAAGCTATCGATGAATACACAGGTGAATTACTACCTGATAGTCTTGGTAATATGTGTGATGCCATTCGCGAGGGACTAAACAGTACCACAGGACTTCTCGAAACAAATTTTGATTTTGCTGAACTGTTTGACTTAGATTTTAGTGGTCTTGTACAGGATTTATTACACGGAGTTGATATGGCAGGCAGTGTTCTTAACCATGTTGATTTAGGAGGTATCGGCCTTTAAAAAAATATTGTGACCAA
Source organism: Minisyncoccota bacterium (assembly GCA_905478465.1). Taxonomy (GTDB): domain Bacteria; phylum Patescibacteriota; class Minisyncoccia; order Phycocordibacterales; family CAJQIN01; genus CAJQIN01. The sequence goes on from CAJQIN010000002.1 coordinate 117,654, forward strand.
AGGAATTAGAAACAGCTTTATACTTAGTATCATATTCTGCATAGGATTTATTTTTGCTGTACCACAAATGGCACATGCCCAAACAAACCAGTCTTCACCTTGGCAATCAACTACACTTACAAATGAAACTGTAGATATTGCAAATTGTGGTTCTGACTTTACTTGTCATGGGAAAAAAATAATAGCCTACACCATAATTTTTACAGGGAACACCCTCCTTAGAATATTCTCTTGGATCACATGGATAGGCGGAACTTTCCTTAATACAGTACTCTTGGTCACGGTGGTAAACATGTCAGGTATTGTAGAAAAGACGTCTGCCATTCAAGATGGATGGAAAATCATTAGGGATCTGTCAAATATTGCCTTTATCTTTGTACTTCTGTATATATCAATATCAACCATATTAGATTTAGGGGTTAACACAGGAAAAGCTTTACGTAGTGTTGTTATAGCTGCTTTATTTATAAACTTCTCCTTCTTTTTTGCAGCAACAATTATTGACGTATCCAACATACTAACCTTACATCTCTACGACCAAATTCTTACTCCAAGTAATCAGTCTGCAACTGGTACGTCTAGTGACGTTAATAGCGACACAGACCCAAATAGCAGGTCTAGCGTAGGATTATCCGGAAAAATGCTTGAGAAACTAGGTGTTCCCACACAAGTATTTAGTTTCCCAGATGATGCTGAGTTAAATAATACATGGAATAATCTAGGTACTTTTTTTGTCAAAATACTTGGCGGTATCTTCCTCCTTATTGTTTCTTCTTTTATTTTTATTGCAGCCGGTATCATGTTCTTGTACCGTTTTGTTATTTTCGTATTTCTTCTTATATTTTCCCCTATTGCCTTTTTAGGAATGATTTTGCCTCAAACAAAAAGTACAGCCTCTGCTTGGTGGAAATCTCTCACGGACAATGCTCTTTTTGCCCCGGTTTACATGGTACTTACTTTTATTGCATTAGAAATAGTTGGATCTCTTCATACACAAATATCTGCTGTTGCTAATTCAAGTAATCAAAAAATACTCCTTGATCCAACCGCTTTTTTAAACTTTGTTATCGTTGCAGCTTTTCTGCTCGGATCACTAATTATCTCTAAAAAATATGCAACAGCAAGTGCAGGGACAGCAACATCTCTAGCCGGGAAAGCTGTCTTTGGAAAATACGGACTAGGTGGAGCAAGTAGATTTGCAGGAAGACGAATTGGCGCCGGTATCAAAGAAAACAAGTATATAAATAACCTTGTTGATGGTGAACGAAGTAATGTCGCAGGACGCTGGGCAGGACGTTTAGCATTACGCACAGGAGATAAGATTGAAAAAGGAACCTATGATGCACGAAAAACACTTAACTCCTTAGGAAGCTCTCTAGGTGAAAAGAATGCATTTGGCAAAAGTGTAAGTAGAAAAGATCTTGATAAAAACCAAAAAGACAAAGAACAAGCAATAATTGACGCTATGGCACCAACCCAACACACCATCAGTCAGGCCGAGGCAGACCTTACCGAATCAAGGAAAAAATATATTCAAATAAAAGACACCTTCGACAAAGACCCTATCACCAAAAAAATTAATACAAAAATTGAAATAGCCGAAAAAGAATTAATGGAGGCAAAGAAAGCTCTAGGAAGTGAAGATGATATGAAAAAACTTGCGCAAAAAGAAAGATCATCTGGGAACATCAAAGAAGCAAGAAATATTGAAGAAGTTTTTGCAAAGAAAAAATCTACCTTAGCAACCATGGAAGCAGATCTCTCTTCATATAGAAAAGAGAAGTCCGGCCATAAAAAAACTTTAGGGGTAACAGAGGCGGAAGAACAACTGGAGCCGTATCAGAAAAAGATGGATACTCTAAAAGGTGTCGATGATAAAGAAGCCCTCAAACGTGCTAAAAATAATACTAAACAAGCGGAAGATGAGGATGACAAAGCGTATAAAAAACGTGTTGAGAAAGAAGCTCGAGGTTTACAACAAAAAAGCCAACAAGAAGCAAGGACCACGCGCCATATTGAAGATGCAGAAAACTCAATGTTCCAACCTAAACGCGAACGAGAAAATCGAGTTGCACTTCTTAAAAAAATGACTAAAAAGCAAAGCGCAGCAGATCTTCTAGAAGGATTTATTAAAGAAACATCATCAAGTAGTAGCCCAGCCAAAAATCCTGATGATGAAAATTAACAATATGGAAACACAAAAAGAAATACACAACATAATAGGTACCCAATTAGAACAACTTCCTGAAAATGTTCGTTTGTACATTGAAAGCAAGGTCTGGGACACAGCCCTAGAAGAACTCCTAATAAAAGATGTAATTACTCACAAATATTCTGAAGAAATAAAGTATGAGATATTCTTTTATCTTCTTGGACTTCGAGATAAAAATGAAACAATCAAAAAAATACAAGATATACCAGAAGAAACTGAATCTCTTAATAAAAATATAGATTTTTTCTCAGTTATTCCAGACACTATCCAAAAAGAACTTGCCGACATATTGAGCCCTGAAGAAACTCCCGTATCCGACGAAAGATTAGGAGGTGTTGAAATAACACATGAATCACAAACAAAAAATGAAGAAGATATAGTACCTGAACGAGAAAATGTAATGCAAGGAATTGAACACCCAGAAAACATAACTTCACAATCAGAAACAATATCTAATCCTATTGGATCCAAATTAAAAAAAACTACTGAAAGTAGCACCGTACCACTAGGAGATAACCCTAGTAGAAGAGGGTACGCAGAAGGACAAGACCCTTACAGAGAAGCCTTAAACTAATTACCAATACTTAAACCTACTACATACCCATAACAAGCTTTGCTTGTTATGGGTATGTAGTTCATAATTAAGGTAGTTAATATTTCTCTAAAAAAATAAACACACCCTATGCGCTATCAAGTACCACAATTTATAGAAGTTGAAGACAAAATATTTGGACCCCTAACCTTAAAGCAATTTATTTATCTAGGTGGATCTATTGGTATTATTGTGGTTATTTTTAGTTTTACACCAAGAATTCTAGCCTTTATTCTATCTACCCCCGTTGTTGCTCTTGGTCTTGCTTTAGCATTTTATAAAGTAAACAATAAGCCTTTTCTAGAAATGATAGAGGCATTTTTTCACTATAATACAAATGGAAAACTATATATATGGCATAAAACTGCTAGAAAAATCAAAAAAGGGTCTGAGCAAACAGACAGAAGAACTTTAGAAGTTCCTAAACTTGCAAATAGTAAGCTTAAAGACCTTACATGGACCCTTGATGTAAAGGAACAAAACAATCCCATTACAAAAGAAACTAATCCACCTGTATAAAGACGTAACCTGCGTTATACTATCTATATGTCATCACGTAATTCAAAAGCAACCCAAGATTTTATTCCTGTAGAAGAGATAAGAGATGGTGTTGCGATTCTAAAAGATGGTTCTTTGAGGTCAATTATCATGGCTTCTTCTGTTAACTTTGCCCTCAAGTCAGATGATGAAAGAACTTCTATTCTTTTTCAATTTCAAAACTTTCTTGATTCTCTAGATTTCTCTGTACAAATAGTCATCCAGTCACGTCGACTTGATATTCGACCATATCTTGCACTCCTTGAGGAACGTCAAAAGGTTCAGATGAACGACTTAATGAAAATGCAAACACGAGAATATATTGGTTTCATAAAAAAATTCACAGAAAGTGTCAGCATCATGACAAAAAACTTCTTCGTAGTAGTATCTTATTCTCCCTCTACACTAGGATCTAAAAAAGGTGGTTTTATGAAAAAGAAATCTTCAAAAACTAAAGACGTAAATTTTTCTTTTGAAGAAAATTTGAGTCAATTAAACCAGAGAATGTCTGTTGTTGAACAAGGTCTTTCACGAACAGGTGTACGTGTTGCTCACTTAGGAACAGAGGAGGTGACGGAACTTTTTTATAAATTATTTAATCCTGGAGAGACTGAAAAACCAATTAAAATGCAATAATATGGGAATTTTTGATTTTTTAAAGAAAAATAATGACAAAGACTTTGATATAAGCACAATTATGCCTGACAACATCTACGAGGCTAATGCACTTGAATTAAAGGATATTCTTGCACCAAGTGCACTCGAGATCACCCCAAGAGAGATACGTCTTGGAGATAAAGTGTTACGAAGTTTTTTTGTTATTTCATATCCGAGATTTCTTGCAGAAAGCTGGTTTGCACCAATCATCAATCTGGACAAAATGTTTGATATCACTATCCATATTCATCCTATTGAAACATCTATTATTCTCAGAAAATTTCAAAAAAAAGTAGCCGAAATACAAAGTCAGATTAATGAAAGGGAAGAGAAGGGACTTGTTCGAGATCCAAAACTAGATACTGCCTATCAGGACCTAGAGGACCTCAGAGACAAACTCCAGCAAGCACAAGAGCGTCTTTTTGATGTAGGACTATACATCACCCTTTATGCAGATAATACAGAAGAATTAGACAAAATTGAATCTGAAATTAAATCTATTCTAGAATCAAAACTGGTTTATGTTAAACCGGCTTTATTTCAACAAGAACAAGGTTTCAAATCAACTTCACCTATTGCAACAGACCTTTTAGGAGTTCATACGAAATTAAATTCCTCTCCTCTATCAAGTATTTTTCCTTTCATCTCATTTGACCTTACATCAGACAAAGGAGTTCTTTATGGTATCAACCGTCACAACTCTAGTCTTGTGCTTTTTGACAGATTCTCTCTTGAAAACTACAACTCAATTACTTTCGCAAAGTCTGGTTCCGGAAAATCCTATGCAACAAAACTTGAACTCCTGCGTTCTCTTATGTTTGATACAGAAGTCATTATCATAGACCCTGAAAATGAATATGAATACATGGCAGAAGCGGTAGGGGGTAGATTCTTCAAAATATCACTTAGTTCTCAACACCACATCAACCCCTTTGACCTACCTATTCCCCGAGAAGATGAATCCCCAGCAAGTGTTCTGCGCTCAAACATTATTCACCTTGTAGGACTTTTCCGTATTATGCTCGGAGGCCTTACAGCAGAAGAGGATGCTATTGTTGATCGAGCCATCACTGAAACATATGCTTTGAAAGATATTTCTCCAGACTCTAATTTCGCAGATATTGATGCCCCTCTTATGTCTGATTTTGAATTAGTACTATCTGGTATGGAAGGCGGAGAGTCTCTTGCACAACGTCTCAGCAAGTACACCAAAGGTACTTGGGCAGGCTTTATTAACAAACCATCGAATGTAGATCTAGATAAGAAATTTATTGTATTTTCTATTCGAGATATGGAAGACGAACTCAAGCCCGTAGCCATGTACATCATTACCCACTTCATCTGGAATGCTGTTAGAAAAGACCTCCGAAAACGCCTTCTTGTAATAGATGAGGCTTGGTGGATGATGAAATCTGAAGACACAGCATCTTTCTTGCTCAATGTGGCAAAAAGAGGACGTAAATACTATTTAGGACTTCTAACCATCACACAAGATGTCGGCGACTTCCTAAACTCTCCTTACGGACTTCCTATTATCACCAACTCTTCAATGCAACTTTTATTAAAACAATCTCCAACCGCCATCGATAAACTACAGGAAGTATTCAATCTGACAGACGAGGAAAAATATCTACTTCTTGAATCTCAAATAGGGGAGGGCATATTCTTCGCAGGACTTAAACATGTAGCTATAAAAATCATTGCTTCCTACACAGAGGACCAAATTATTACCTCAGATCCATCTCAAATCTTAGCAATTCAAAAAGCCAAAAGAGAGTTAGAGCAATCATAAAATAATTATGGAATCAATAAAACGACCAAGGTCTTTAACAAAAAAGAACTTACCCACAAAGGTATCTAACAAAGAAAATCAACCTAATACACACATAAACAGTCCTAAAAAAGAAGTATCTTATCGAATATCATGGACCACAGCTTTTTTAATGATATCCCTGACCATCGTCTTCGACCTAACTGAAATTATCATCGACTGGCTAGGTAATCTAACAGCAGCTTTTGGACTTGGTTTATTATTCTGGGGTCTCAATATTGGTGGTGTTATTTTTATGGGTCTAACTTTTTTTGTCTGGTTTAAAATAAAAAATATTCCCATATTCACAAGTCCTAAAAGAATAGCTACGTCAGCGATTACTTTTATAGGAGAAATGATTCCTGTTATTAACAACCTTCCGGGATGGACAATAGGTATTATTGTAATAATTATAATAAGTAGATCTGAAGATAGGGGTGGTATCATAGGGAAAGCAACATCTATAACAAAAAACCTCAAAGGAAAAGCTTCTGTGGGGAAAAAAGGTTAAAGAAATAGAAAATTACGCTATACTATATATATGAAATATTTTTTCTATATTTTTGTTTTTAGTTTTATATTTGCATCAAATATTCCGTATATTTATGCTCAAGAAACAAATTCTTCTGTTAATATTGTTTGGTATGCAAACGACTCTTATGTCCCAAATTTTTACAAAGGAAAAGCTCTTCGTTCAGAGTACACAAGCACTACATTAACGGCAATACCTCAAATAAACTATCAAGGTACTCTTATTCAAAATTCTGAATTAAATTTTACATGGAAAGTAAACGGAAAAACTTTACAAAACTCAGGATTAGGTAAAAACCAAATAACAATCAAGAATTCTCTAACATCAAACTCTCCTGAGGTCAGCATTGTTGTCACATCTACGCGCACAGGTCTTTCTGCACAATCATCTTTACAACTACCTGAGTATGAATCTAGAGTACTACTCTATGAAAACGATCCTCTTTTAGGAATTTTATATAATAAAGCCCTTCTTTCAACATTTTCTGTACAAAATAAAGAAGTAACCCTAAAAGCTATACCGTACTACTTCACAAAAGATGCTCTAGGCTATACATGGAAAATAAATGGAAACACTTTTTCATCAACAGCTCTTGAAGACGGTATCACTCTCAGAAAAGATGATGCGTCTTCAGGAAGTTCTCAATTAAGTATTTTTGTAAAATCTTTGAAAAATATTTTACAAAAAGAAACCTCTAATCTTACTATCACTTTTTAAAAATGAAAAAAATACTATTTCTTATAACATTATGGAGTCTGCCAATTTTGTCTTTTGCCCAAGGGACTGCTGGTAATGCTCAACAATATGTCCCCCTTGTATCAGACCTTCCTGAAATAATTACAAGTAGTTCTTCTTTTGGAGATTATCTTACTGGTTGGTTTCAACTAATCCTTGGCCTTGTCACCGTCCTTGCAGTTATATGGATCACATTAGGAGGTATCAAATATATGTCAACAGATGCTTACTCAGGGAAATCAGAAGGGAAAAAAATGGTTCAAAACGCTATTATAGGACTTCTTTTAGCGGGAGTATCTTGGCTTATTCTATTCACTATTAATCCCGCTATTTTAAATGTGAATCTTAATTTTACACAACAAGAATCTCAAGATTTTTCAGTAACAACAAATATACCTACAGACTCAGGCTCTCTGGAAACCTACTATTGTTTTGTTTGGTATAAAGAAACTTTTTATTTCAGAAACCTGACAGACCCTGCCGAATCTTGTTTTGTAGATAAAAAAGATTGCACAAAAGCTCGTGCAATAAAAAGAGCTGAATCAGTTAACATGGCCACTTCCCATTGTGCCGAAGCAGAAAGAGACAGCGCAGCATTATATAAAAACTCAATACAATAATGACAAAAAAAATTACAATTATACTAACTACGTTAATTCTTATTACAAGTATTGCTTTTGGTATCCGCTACTATTTCTTTAACACCTCCATACAAACAAACACAGCAACATCTACTTCTTTTACTAATAATATTTTTGGTTTTCTTGGTATAGGATCCGATAATCAGAATGTGGCAGACCAACCCATTAACAAAGTGTCTAATACCAACACCCTGACCAACACTGTTATACCCACACTTAGGCATATCACCGAAAATCCTGTTGCAGGAGCAACGTTTGTTGGGACAAGTACTATTCGTTACGCGAACAGAGGAAATGGACATATTTTTGAGACACCAACAAACTCTCTGGAAACGGTTAAGATTTCTAATACTACCATTCCAAAAGTATACGAAGCTTACTGGGTAAACAATGGAGAGAATGTGATCTACCGACGCCTTAAAGAAAATACAAACACTATCGAAACCAGTTTTCTTGAGTTACGAACTAAAACAGGTAGCACCACAGATTTTCTACGAGATACCATCATCACTTTTTTACCTGACAACATTACCGATCTTGCGGTATCAGTGAACACCGATAATATTGCTTACATTCTTCCAATAGACTCTTCTGCTCAAATCACCACAAGCAACCCTGATGGCTCATCACCTTCTTCTTTTTCTATACCTCATCCATCATGGACACTCTCATGGACAGATTCAAACATCCTTACTATTGTTCCTAAAACAGCTTCTAATGTTTTAACATCGATGTATTCTATATCCAAAACCAAAAACCTTATGCAAGAAATCGACGACAACCCTGGTCTAACAATACTAAACACACCTAAACGAACACTGTATTCATTCTCAACAAAAAACTCTTTATTTCTGGAAGTAAAAAATTCTGACGACTTGGTTATTTTACTGTACCCATCAACTCTCCCAGAAAAATGCACCCCTACAGATACCACACATGTAATATGTGGAGTTCCCACATCAATTCCACAAGCCTCATATCCTGAAAACTGGTACCAAGGTGTAGTTTCATTTATCGATGAAATACGTACATACAATCTTGAAACAGGAGAATCTGTTATAACATACACACCCCAAGAAGAATTCGACATAATCAATCCTCAAATATCTTCTGACGGAAAATACTTTATGTTCACAAATAAAAAAGATTTAAGCCTTTGGGTATTAAACCTTGATGAAGTAGGGGAGGAGACAACGGTAAACACTTTCTAAAAAGAAAAACACTTCAGACATGAAGTGTTTTTTATATCGTATTCTCTACATAACTAAGGACCACTCTACGATCCCTACCATCTCCCTCTGAATGAGTTTTGATGTCGTCCTGATCTGTAAACACAGAGTGGACGATCATCCTTTCAAAAGCATTCATTGGCTCCATATCAACACTGGCTTTAAACGAACGTACACGTTCTCCTGCAAAGATAGCTTTTTGTTTTATAGATTCAATCTGTTTTTTATAAAAATCATCAACATCTATCTGAAATCTTGGCACATCTTCATATTTTTGAGCCACCATTCGACTAACAACATGATTGAGTGCACGAAACACATCTCCGTCACGTCCAATGAGAGTTTGAGCCTCTTTAGAGTGCACAGAGAACACCAACACTGGTTCACTACATTCAATACTTTCTTCTACAATTTCTTCATATGAAATATCCATCTTATCCAACACATCTTTAATTGTTTGAATGATATTATTTTTCATTTTTCTTTATGTGTCTTCGAATAACCAACTCTTGTCCTAATGCAAACAAATTACTTGTTGTCCAATATATAGCAATAGCACCTGAGATATTGTAAGCAATGAAAAGGATAACAACAGGGAAGACATATTTCATTTGAACTTGCATACTTCGTGCCAAATCATCTTTAAACGAAGGAACATGGTCTTTTTTCTTAGCTTCCATAGGAGGCATTGAATATCGCATTTGGAAAAAGTTCGTCACCGCTGCAGCAATAGCCAAAATCCAAGATTTTCCTGATATATCTATTAAACCTAGAAAGTTTACATCAACTGATGCTGGTATTTTGATAAAAGAATAAAGGAGATCAGTATTTACTTGCGGCCAACCTGATTTTAGGAAAACAAAATATAAAGCAAAAATAATCGGTAATTGTATGAATACCAGAATGATACTAACAAAAGGACTAATACCGTTCTTTTTATACAAAGCCATAGTTTGCATAGCTTGTTCTTGTGAATTACCTTTATTCTGCTCTTTTATCTTCTCAAGCTCTGGAGCCACCTGCTTCATACGGAATTGTGTAATCACCGCCTTCTTTGAAAGAGGGAATAGAATAAACTTCACAATACAGGTAAAAATAACAACAGCCACTCCAGCATCTACAAAAGGCAGAACGTCGATAAGAAAAATCAACCCATTATAGAGAGGTTGATAGAGAGTAGTGTTAAATAAGGAAGAAATCATATAGAGGTATTCTAGACTAGATACCTCTACATATCAAGAAAATTATGCTTTTTTAAAACTTGTTGAAGATTTGTTTGAAAATTTTCATCAATTTTTACACTTTTTTTAGGATATACAACGTATACACAAGGTATAAGGAGGGGAAGTAGACCTTGAAAACCCTGAAAAACCCTTCTTTTTATATAATTCCTGCCCACAGCGGTGGGTGTATGCTTTTTTGACACAATAACGGCTATCTTTGGATCTTTTATGGCCTCAACCTTATACACCTTAATAGTCCCATACAAAAAAGAAACCTGCACAGATCGCATGGTTAAAGAGGTAAATAACGCCGAGGAGACCTTATTTATACGAGGAATCATAAGAAATGTTTAAACAGTAAGTTTTTTTCGTCCTTTTTGACGACGACGTCGTACAATGTTTTGACCACTTGTTGTTTGCTTTCGTACCAAAAAACCATGGCTACGTGCTCGTTTTCTTTTTTTTGGTTGATATGTTTGTGACATAAGTTTGATGATTATAAGGTGTATTCTCTAAATACGCAAGCTTTTAAATGAATATATCCTTTTTGCAATCAACAGTTTATACACACCTTATTAACACACTCCTGCTTTTGTTTCAAGTGTTCTATATCTCATTACAAGATATAATGTTTGTTAATTATGAATGAAAAACAACTTTGGGATAAAGTATTGGTAGAGGTGGAGCTTAGTATTTCTAAACCAAACTTCAATACTTGGTTTAAAGATACATTCATCTCAAAAATTGACGGGGGAATGGTACATGTAGGTATTCCAAATGCTTTTGCACGTGAATGGCTTTCAACTAAATACCATAGCTTCTTGTTAAAAACTCTTCGCACACTCTCATCCGAGGTTAGGGGAATTGAATATTGTGTATCAAAACTAAACCCACACCAGAAACAAGAGGCAGAAATTCATACAAATAACACTGAATCCAAAAACACCCTGCCTCTAGAAGAACACTATGTAAATAAAGAGAATAACCTTAATCCACGATACACATTCGACACTTTTATTGTTGGACCATTTAATGAACTTGCTCACGCTGCAGCTCAAGCCATTGTGGAACGTCCTGGTATTGTCTACAACCCTTTATTTATTTATGGAAATACCGGACATGGAAAAACCCACCTCATACAATCGATAGGGAACCAAATAAAAAAAGTTTTCGACAAGAAACAAGTATTCTATGTAACCTCTGAAAAATTTGCTCTCGACTACATAAACTCTGTCCAAACAGGAAAGGTAAATAATTTTAAAGAAAAATATCGAAAATATGACGTCCTCATCATGGATGATATTCAATTTTTCGCAGGAAAAGAAAAATCTCAAGAAGAATTATTCCATCTTTTCAACTATCTCTACGACAATAACAAGCAAATTATCTTTTCTTCAGATAAACACCCTAATTACATAAACAATCTAGAAGAAAGACTTAAATCACGCTTTGGAGCGGGTATGATTGTTGATATTCCTACACCAGACCTTGAGTCTCGTGTGGCTATTCTAAAAAAGAAAGCTCTTGCAAGTAATATCATCCTCAAAGATGAGGTTATACAATTCCTTGCAAGTAATATCACCACAAACATTCGAGAATTAGAGGGTGTTCTAAACACTCTGTCCTGCCAAACAGACCTCAAACAAAGAGATCTCAATATAAATGAGATTAAATTCCTCATTAAAGACAATACCCAAAGACCAAAAACAAAATCTCCACAAGAAGTTGTTAAACTTATCTCTGATTATTACAACGTAGAGGAATCTGTTATCTATGAAAAAACTCGTCGAAAGGAAATCATTAAACCCCGACAAATTATCATGTATATTCTTCGTGAAGATTTCAACATCTCATACCCATCGATAGGGCAGAAGCTGGGGGGTCGTGATCACACAACAGTTATCCACTCTTGTGAGAAAATAAAGCTCGAAGTTCAGAAGGATGATGTGTTGGCACAGGAGATAAATCAGATACGTTCGATGTTGGTATAAGATGTGGATAGGGTTGGGGATAGAGTTGGATAAAAAACAGTTAATACAAAAGTTATCCACAAACAAAAGACTTATCCACAATTCATAAGAATTTATTTTCCCGAGAAACATTACAAACAAAAGACATTCTTAAGAAATCCACATATACACAGGTATAATAATAGAAGTAAGTATTTTAATAAGAATATAAATAATAACTACATATGAAAGTAGAGTGTGTAAAAGAAAAAATACAAGAAGCTGTTTCGAAAGCAGAAAAGGTAACGGGGAAACATCTAACCCTGCCAATTCTTTCGTACATCATTTTTGAAGCAACAAAAGAAAGTTTGATTATCAAAGCAACAAACCTTGATGTTGGAGTTGAGATCAATGTTCCATGTAAAGTTTTCGAAGAGGGTGTTGTGGCTGTACCCGGATCAGTATTTAGTTCTCTTCTTTCAAATCTAACAAATCAGAAGGTTGTTCTGGAAACACAAGAACAAACACTTTTAGTTTCAACCGAAACAAGCTCCACAACAATCAAAACGGTACCTCATGACGACTTTCCTAGTATACCGAAGTCATCAAGTCAGGAATCTTTTTCCGTGCACTCAGAGTCATTTATCGAGGGAATCAAATCTGTTTGGTATGCAGCAGCTGTTTCAAGTATGAAACCAGAATTATCTAGTGTTTTTGTAACTCACAATGAAGATAATATTATTTTTGTAGGAACAGATTCATTCCGTTTGGCAGAAAGACATATTCGAGTAAAAAAAATAAAAGATTTTCCTAACATTCTCATCCCGGTAAAAAATATTCCAGACATTATTAAAATACTCGAAGGTATTTCTGAAGATGTTGAATTGTATATAGCAGAAGATCAGATGTTGATTAAAACACAAGATATAGAGCTAGTATCCCGTCTTGTTGACGGATCTTTTCCTGATTACAAACAAATTATCCCTGCAGAAAAAACCACATCAGTGACTGTTTTGAAGAAGGATTTATTGCATGGTCTAAAAACTGCAAATATTTTCTCAAACAAATTCAATCAAATACACTTGATGGTTAATCCTGAAGCAAAAATATTTTCTTGTGATACGCAAAATACTGATGTGGGAGAAAACACTACACACATAGACGCTGTATTGAAAGGGGATACTGTAGAATTGAATTTTAATTATAAATATATTGTTGATTGTTTTCAGTCAGTAGATGGGGATTCTGTAGCATTAGATTTTAATGGGTCTAATAAGCCGGTGGTGATTCGTGATATTTCAAACCCATTGTTCTTGTATTTGGTTATGCCTATGTCTCGTTAAAAACACTATGGATAATCTCTCTGGATTTTTTTCAAAGTTTACACATATTCTTGAACAAAAGAATATCGAGGAGCAGGCTGTGATTGACGGGGTCAAAGAATTTACCGGATATGTATTAGAAAAATCTTCAATAAAGATTAAAGATGGTGTGTTGTCTCTTGGGGTGAATAGTGCGATAAAGACACAAATTTTTTTTAAACGTGTGGAGTTTATTTCTTATGTTAACAAGAAGTGTGATAAAGAAATTATTCGAGAGGTGCGGTAGGGGTTTTATTTAGCAACTTGTTTTGTAAATTTGCCTCCAGTTTAAAGTTCTGAACTCGTCCAGTAAGGGGAGCCAGTTTGGACGGTCCGAGTAATTCTCGGGCCGTTCTGCATTCTGAGTTTTCATTTTTACGGCTAAAGCAAAGGGTTTATTGTATGAATAACTTACTTTTTTATTCTCCAAGAAGTCATCCCGGGTCTTCCAGCTACTTAAATGACTTGGATGCAATTTATATTTTTTAGCAAACGCTTTTGCTGTAGAAATCTTAATCTCATCTCTTTCTTTTGATGTCATCACAGACCATTCAATAAACGCTTTAAAAACATCTGTCATTTTAGGACCACATTTCTTTCGGCTTTTTTGGTTACCCCCCAGCAGAATTAACATTTTGTTTACCTTGTTCTTGTGTCATATGCGTTATTTACTCACTTTTTGAGCACGCTTAAGTGTTAATTTGTTTTCTTGTATGGTTCGAAACCTATTATCATCCCTTCTTTTCAAATCATTATTAATCTTCGAACCTACTTGAGACGTCTTTATGTCGACCAGCATCTTGAAAAAGCCCAAAAGGTTTTGGTCCACTGTATTTATTGGAGTTTTCGCACATTTGGCTCTTGTCATAGATAACAAAAAAGACGCCTCGTAATGTGCGTAATCGGTTTGAGTGAGAAACCTACACGCGCACCACGTCTGCGTCCTTTCGGAGCCAGCCCAGCATTACTACCTCTCTATGCTGGGATCTGTACGTTAGTTGTAATTTAATAATGTCAATTTTTCATAAAAATTGCAATACTTACTTATAAACATGTTAAACCTTGTTACTGAGACCTATTAATGTAATGCCTTGTTGGGCAGAAAATGCTAAAATGGCCTTACTTATGTCTACATTACATTGGTACCAAACAAAAACACTTCCATCCAAAAGTTACACCTGTGGTCACTGCGGTAATCAACTTGCGTCTAATGTTGGCTTCCAGGGAAGTGCCCAGGAGGATGGTGGTGGGCGGCCTGATCGTTACATTTATATTTGTCATCACTGCTTTAAGCCAACCTACTTCTCTCCAAAAGCAGAGCAGGTCCCCGGCTCTAGACCAGGAGAAGATATTTCTGGCATAGATGAGGTCGGAGTTGAAACTTTATATAAAGAAGCGAGAGACGCATATTCAAAGAACGCCTTTACCGCGACAGTTCTCTCTTGTAGAAAATTACTTATGCATATAGCGGTTTCAAAGGGGGCAAAACCTAATCAAAAGTTCATAGTTTATGTTAAATATCTTTCAGATAATAATTTTGTTCCGCCGGGAGCCAAAGATTGGGTTGATCATATTAGAGAAAAAGGTAATGAAGCAAATCATGAGATTGTGGTCATGACCAAAGAGGAAGCCGATGATTTATTGGCATTTGTAAGCATGCTTCTAAAGTTAGTATACGAGTTCCCAAGTAAGATGAAAAAAAAGGATCAACCTGAGAATTAAGGCAAATAACATGTCAGACATTAATAAACTTATCAAAAGAATAGCTGACTTTAGGGACGCAAGGGATTGGAAACAATTCCATAACCCCAAGGATTGTGCGATTTCTCTGTCTCTTGAAGCATCGGAAGTGCTTGAACATTTTCAGTGGAAGAGCTCTGAAGAAATAAAAGAATATGTAGAAAGCAACAAGGGAGAGATCTCCGAGGAACTTGCTGATGTTTTGTATTGGGTTCTTTTAATGTCTAACGATCTGGATGTAGATATCGCTGATGCTTTTGAAAAGAAGATGAAGAAGAATGAAGATAAATACCCAATAGAAAAAGCAAAAGGTCGTCACGCTAAATACACAGAATTATGAGTAATGTATGGCGATTTACAGGCCCACCTGAAAACTGGATCACAGCTTTTGGAATAAACAACTGGGCACTAAACGAAAACAATAAATCACTCTGGGAGAATAAGATAAAACCAGGAGACACGGTAATTTTCCATTCAACAAAGAAGTCAGAGTTCTCAAACAAAACTCAATCAGTTGTAATCGGTTTTGGTTATGTAGGAAAACCTTTGTATGAGAAGGATGAGCTTTGGTGGCTTCAAGAAGTTAGAGATAATAAAAACTACTGGCCATACGTGGTTCCACTAAAAGAAGTTTATTTATTTTCAGATGTTGAAGATATAGATTTCGATACTCCAATACAAGATAAGAGTGAAGAACAGATTACTAGCGAAATAGATACCCTAATTAAGAAAGGCGTTCTCATCTCTTCATTAAACGAACAGGCACAAAAACAAGACCCATCAGTACCCCAATTCCCAGTCAATGGTTCTGCTTCAGGTATTAATATAATTTATGAAGATCTAATCCTTGAACAGGACCGGGACTTTATAGCCAAATCAGAAACTCAAGACACGGAAATACTTGAAAAGAAGCTTGCTGAAAGTTATGACGAAAAATTAGCATATCTCAGTAAAGAAGAAGTCCTTGATCAAGCTAAAACCTTTGATAACAGTGCTGATGAAGCATATATCGTTAAGTACGGTAAGAAGTGTGTACGCAAAGAAAACCAAGCCCAGAAGCGTCGTGTGGCCCATATAGAGGACTACACATGTCAGGTTTGCGGTTTTAAGTCTGAATATACTAGAACTAATGGAAAGAAAGGTTGGATAATTGACATAGACCATATTAAAGAAAAATCTGAAGGTGGTAACGAAAACATGGATAACCTTTGGGCCTTATGTCCTAATTGTCATGCAAAGAAAACAAGAGGAGTAATCACTGTAGATCTTGAAGCTAAGAAAGTTTACGAAGATAACAAAGAGGTCGAAATTAGAGATAATCATTTGTTCACATGAAAACGGAACTAACTAACAAAGCAGTTAATAGGTTGTATAAATACAGAGCAAACATCGATTTGGAACCACAGTTTCAAAGACAAAAAGTCTGGTCTACTAAAAAACAGCAGTATTTTATAGATACTATTTTAAAAAAATGGGGCGTGCCTAAAATGTATTTCCTTTTTCTTAGTAAAAAAGGTGCCGCTACAAACTTGTATGCTTGTATTGATGGAAAACAAAGGTTAACTGCAATATATAATTTTTTAGGAGATGAAATAGTTTTAAATAAAGAATATAGCGGCATACATGGTGGTAAAAAATACAGTGAGTTACCTGAAAAGATACAGGACCAATTTGATGCGTACGAAATAGATATAGAAGAAGTTTCAGAAGCAACAAACGAAGAAATATCGGAATTGTTCAAAAGATTACAAGGGGGAACCCCGCTTAATTCAGGAGAAAAGTTAATGGCTACCGGTGGTGATCTTTGCAAAAAAATAAAAACTTTTTCTGCACATAAGTTTCTTAAGGAAAAAATACTATTGTCAGATACTCGATACACATATTTCACCATATGTGCCCAGTTAGCATACTTGGAAACTCACGGGATATCTAACCTGAGCTTTACTCAATTAGAAAGCTTTCTAAAACATAATAAAAATAATGCTACAGCTGGCTTTGAGCTTAAAAGTAAGTTGAAGAAAATTAAAGAGGTCCTAGATACTCTTAAGGTGATTTTTGAAGAAGCTCCAACCTATTTTAAAAACAGGGCTTCTGTTGTATCTACTTACCTTTTAGTATCTGAGCTTATAGATAAAGGAAGTATTAATGATAAGCATGAAGAAATCAAAGCTTTTTTCGACAGGTTTATGAAAGATTTAGAAGAAGAAATCGAGAAGGGTTCGCAAGCCACAGATGCACAGCTCATAAGTTATCAATCTTCTGTAACCCAAGGTGCTGACAAACAAAAAAGTATAAAGACAAGACACGAGATACTTATCGATAGATTAATAAAGTTTGATCCGTCCTTCCACACCTTTTTTAATAAGAACAAAGAGCCAGCGTTGCAGTTCAATGAACTCTACGAAAAGTTTGGGCTTAAATTAGGAAATAGTACAAAAATTGATGAGTGGATTTTTGCTCAGAAACCTCGTCTTAAGCGTATTACTTGCGGAAGAAATAGCAATGAAGAAAGTTTACCTACACACATTAGGCATTGTATCCATCATAAGAAGCATGGAACCTATACAAACTCTGAGCTGAGGAAAGCCATAAAATTACTAGATGAGCTGAAATCAAAACTACCCAAATAATTATTTTGGGGTGATTAAAAGGTTGGAAGAGTAGAAGTTAAAAGGAGTAGATAATACTACATGGGATTGCTTGGGATAAATTGGTAAAATGAACACATGTCAGCAATTGCAAAACTAAACAGAGGGAAAGAACATTTTGCGCGTTTGCGGCAAGTTATTGATGAATATCATGCCTCTACACCCTTCAGTGGAGTGTGTGAGGAAGAGAAAGAAACGGGTGACCTTGTGTACCGTGTAAAAATAATGAAACCTGTTCCGTCTGAAGAATTAGGACTACTTGTTGGTGACCTCATTCACAATCTACATTCCGCACTCGACTTGAGAGTTTCTGAGTTGGTTGTGGCAAATGGGAATAAGCCCACAAGAGAACATGCTTTTCCTTTTAGCAGGACCGCCCTAGAAATCCAGAGCGTCGCTGTTCGATGTTTGGTGGGAGTTTCGCCAGCACACACTCAACTCATTATTGGACTAAATTCCTATCAAGGCGGTAATGACTTACTTTGGGAACTTCACTATTTAGATATCCTTGATAAGCATCGTCAGTTAATTATCGCTGGCAGTGCCCAACAATCTGTAATAATTGACCCATCAGCGATGCTTAGAAAAATGCAACCGGAATGGAACATTCCTGAAATACCAGTCGCAATTCGGCCTGCCGAACGAGATTTTCCACTAGTAGATGGCACTGAGCTTTTCCGTGTTAAAAAAGCGGCCAGAACTGAGGGTGTGGAAGAAAAGGTTGGTTTTCCCTTTGAGATTGCTTACAGTGACGGAAATAATACATATGGTGAAGCGCTTTTACCTAAAATGGAAGCGATGGTGACTGAGGTTGAGAGAGTACTTACTCAGTTACAGTAATTAAATTAGATAGGAACAAAGACCTGATTGGCGGTGAAATAGGTTCGAAGAGCAGAAGCTAAGGGGAGCCCTTGTAAAGAAAAGTAAAGTATTATTTTTGCTTTTCTAAATATTCCTGAATCAATTCTATATCTCTCAAATCCTTCTCTCTCCCTAATTGAGTTTTTGCATTTATCAACATCTCTAAACTCATAAAAGGTATTCCTTCAACATAATTTGCGAGAGGTAGTGCTTCATCAAGCGAATAATTTTCTTTCATAAAATCTAAAGTTTGCTTAGCTCCAGAAATACCTTGGGGATGTTCTAGTGTGGTTGTATATTTATGGTGACGTTTCCAACCTTCTTCTTTTTCTAATTTTTCAAACAGTATGGGCGAAACTAGGATATCTATATCACCTGCTTCGCGAATACCTAAAACATCTAGAATTGCACTTCCACAAACCATAAATTCTCCTTCTGGTAAATTTAATTCTTTAACTCTGGAAATATAATCTGACATACAATTATTCTATCAAATTAGTTCTTAAGTTCTAATTACACAAAACTCAAAAAACAACCTTTTATTCCTCATCCTCTCTAACTCTCTTCTCTTCCGGAACATCATCTTCTGTCGGCGTACTAATTCCTTGTGTCTCAACCCATAAATTAACCGGATATTCCCAATAACGATACTGCGGATCTTCATTTGGATTTGTAGGAATTTCTGTATTCGGCTCATCTGCCGTTACCCAATGAAGAATTGAATGAATACCTCCTGTAAGAATTTCCCCAAGATTATTTGCTGAAGTATCTTCATCTGCCAAGCGCCCTGTCTGTGTATCTATTAGGTGTGATTCACCGCCGAGCCATTCACCGCGTATTATTGGTTTGATTGTCTCTAGTGGATTTTCAATACTCTCCGGGTCTATAAAATCTTCTCCCGGAAGTGATGGAAGGACTGCATTCATAAACTCATTCCATAAAGGAGCGATAATAAATCCAGCTACCTTTTTCTCCATAGCTCTGTTGTCATTGTTTCCCGCCCAGGCACCAACTGCAATATTTGGAGTGTATCCAACAATCCAAGCATCTCTGTAATCATTTGTCGTTCCTGTTTTCACCGCAACATCTCTTCCTGGAAAGTATAGGAATGATGCAGAGCCGAAAGCTGGAGTTCTGGCTACATTGTCTGCTAGGACATCAGAAATTTGTCTAGAAACATTTGTATCTAAAATTTGTTGACCACGAGGTTCGTATTTTTCTAAAATGTTTCCATTTGCATCTTGTACTTCAAGAATTGCCGTATAAGGAATGCGCACACCGTCATTTGCAAAGACACCATATGCACTTGTGACATCTAGAAGTCGCACCTCTCCACCTCCGAGAACAAGGGTAAGTCCATATCGTCCTATATCTGTCAGGGTAGAAACACCCATGTTTTTTGCTAACTGCAATGTGTCATTCATTCCTGCAAGGTAAAGTGTTTTAATTGCTGGAATGTTTACCGATTGTGCTAAAGCATCTCTCATAGACATTGGTCCATTGAAGACCCCGTCGTAGTTGGTAGGGGAATAACACACATCATCTGTTTCAAGTTTTTGAGGAGAACAAGATGTAGAGAATTGTGTTCGAAGATCAAAAAGTATTGTGTCTGGAGTGTATCCTTTTGAAAAAGCTGTTGCATATGCAAAGGGTTTAAAAACAGATCCTGGTTGCCTGTTAGCAAGTGCAATATTGAAATTACCATCTATTTCTTCATCAAAGTAATCTCTAGAACCAACCATTGTTAGAATCTCTCCTGTATTTGGATCAATAGCAACAAGAGCTGCATTTTCTGCATTAAATTTCTCTGTATTTTCTAGCGCACGTCGCAATACAATTTCCTCAGCTTTCTGTTGGTATTCATAATTCAAACTTGTACGTACGGTAAGTCCTTCGTTTAGAACAGTATCTTCTCCATATGTATTTGTCAGTAATTCTTTTACATAAATAACAAAGTGCGGAGCTTTAATTCCTGCTGTATCTTGTGAAAGAAAAACAACTTCTTCTTTTATTGCCAAATCATATTCTTCTTGAGAGATAAAATTATTTTCAAGCATCTTTGAAAGAACCAAATTTTTTCTAGTATCAAGTGCGTCAATATGATTTCCATAAGGAGAATAGTATGTAGGGGCTTGAGGGAGGGCAGCGATATAAGCTGATTCTGCCAAGGTTAGGTCTTGTGATTTTTTTCCAAAGAAACGAAGACTAGCCTCCTCGACACCATAAATACTTCCGCCATATGGATTTTCATTTAGGTAGATAGTTAGAATTTCTTCTTTTGTTAACTCTTGTTCAAGACGTATAGCCAAAACCCATTCTTTTAATTTTCTAGAAATAGTTTTTTCTCTTGTGAGGATTGAATTTTTCACAACCTGCTGGGTAATAGTCGAACCACCTTGCCCAAAATCAAGACTGCCGATATTGGCAAGAGCTGCGCGCAAGAAAGCTATGGGTCGAATACCAGAGTGAGAATAGAAAGTATCATCTTCAATAGCAATTGTTGCATTTTTTATATACACAGAAATTTCATCAAGAGGAACTATTGTTCTTTTTATATCTTGATATAGATCATATAAAAGAACCTCTCCTGTTCTATCATATATTTTTGTTGATTGAGTTACCTTTCGATCATTAAATGAATCAAGGGTGGGAATTTGGAAGGTAGAAATCCATAAAGTAATGATTCCTGCTCCAAAAATACAGAGTGCAATACAAATACTGATAAGATTCTTAATAAGTTTTCGGTGTTTTTTTAGAAAAGTCATACCTTTTAGTGTACACCAAAAAATGATAAAGTAGGATATATATGTCATTATTTTCATTTAAATCAAAACAAATAATCTCTACTGACAAACAAAAGATCCACGAAATTCTGACACGTGGTATTGAAGATGTTTTTGTAAAAGAGTCTCTGGAGAAGAAGCTCCTTTCTGGTAAACAACTACGAGTGAAGCTCGGTTTTGACCCCACAGGAGGTCGTATTCACATTGGTCGAGCTATCCTTCTCCGAAAATTAAAGGCTTTTCAGGATTTAGGGCACAAAGTTGTCTTCATTGTGGGAGACTTTACCGCACAAATTGGTGACCCGTCAGACAAGATTGAAAAACGACCCATGCTCACCCGAGAGAAAATTGAAGAAAATATCAAAGACTACAAACGCCAAGTGGGGAAGATTATCGATGTTTCAAAAGCAGAATTTCACTTTAACAGTACTTGGCTTTCAAAACTCGGTTTTCAAGAAATTGCAGAACTTGCTGAAACTTTTTCAGTACAACAAATGTCTTCTCGTCGAAACTTCAAAGATCGTTTCGAGAAAGGAGTCGAAGTATCACTTCGAGAATTTTTATACCCCTTGATGCAAGGATATGATTCTGTGCAGGTAAAAGCTGATATTGAGATTGGTGGATTTGATCAACTATTTAATTTGAAAGCTGGAAGAATTATTCAGAAATACTACAAACAACCTGAGCAGGATGTTCTTACTATTCAAATGCTAGAAGGAACAGACGGAAGGAAGATGTCTACAAGTTGGGGAAACATCATCACCATCTTGGATACACCAGAAGAAATGTATGGAAAACTAATGTCTACAAAAGATGAGCTTCTTCCGCAGTATTTCCTTTTGTGTACTGATTTGTCTAAAGAAGAAATAACGAAAGCCCTTGATGGTGTACACCCCAAAGAAGCTAAGATGCATCTTGCGCGAGAGGTTGTGGCACTTTATCACCCAAGAGAGTCTGTACAAAAAGCTGAACAAGATTTTATAAAAACCTTTAGTAAAGGAGGTGTGCCAGAGAATACTCCAGAGGTAACAGTAGAAGCAGGAACAAAACTTTCTGACATTTTGCTTGATGCAAAATTAGTTTCTTCCAAAACTGAATTCAAACGTCTTGCCGAAGAGGGTGGGGTAAAAAACATTGAAACCGAAAAAGCTCTTACCGATATTCATGAGGTGGTAACGGAATCCATAACACTGAAGATTGGGAAGAGAAGGTTTTTGAAAATAAATATAAAATAAAAAATACCAGTATAAATACTGGTATTTTTTATAAATCATCCTCCTCATCAAGATCATAATCGTCTGGATCAAAAACGTCACCATCGTCCTCGTCTTCGATATGAAATCCATCAGTTAGATCATCGTCATCAATATGTAATTCGTCGCTGTTCATACGTGATAAATAAAATATTAAATTTACTTATCCATATTTGTATCAAATCAGATTTTTTTTGCAATATGATTTTATAGAGAAAAACTGGGGATAAATGATGTCTCTGTTAAGAGTTTTCTATGAAGCGAGTAGCCTCACAAGTTAACCCTATAGCAATAGCATCATACTCATCATCATGTTTGATTTCTTTTGAAATGGTAATGATTTTAGGAATCATTTTAATGATTTGAACTTTAGTACTTCTCCCATGTCCCGTGACCGCAATTTTAATCTCTGCAGGGCTAAATTCTCTAATAATAAGATTGGCACAGGATGCTTCATATAGAATAACTCCACGCGCTTCAGCTACGGCGAGAGCTGTTTTCGCATTACTTCCCCAAAATAGTTTTTCAATTGCTAGTACTTCTGGTTTGTATTTTTTGATAACTTTCTGTAATTCTTGCCCAAGAGCTTTTAACCTCTCTCCATGAGAGAGTTCTTTAGATGTTTCAAAACAGTCTGAATATAAAAGAGAAGTATTCTCGAGTACTGCAATACCAAGACGTCCATATCCTGGATCAATGGCTAGAATTTTTGTATTAGACAGCATTGGTATAGGTTTCCTGGACATCGTCATTGTCTTCAAGTTCCTCGAGTACTTTGCTAAGTTTCTCTCCGTCAATTTCAGAAATCTCTACTGTTGTAGTTGCTGTCCATTCTCCATGTTCGTGTACAAATGCCCATGTGGCAGAACCACTTTGCGCAAGTTCAAGTCCGTTTTTTGAAAGAATATGTCGTATTTCTGCTGCTGTACGGTTATTGTTGTCGGTAAGACCTTCTATAATAATAGCCACACCTCCTGGACCATACGCTTCGTATGTTACTGGATTCATAGCAGCTCCTGTATCACTAGAAGCTTTTTTGACAGCTCGTTCAATGTTCTCACTAGGGAGGTTCATTTTTCGAGCTTTTTCAATAGCTGCTTTAAGACTAGGAGATTCCATGTTTCCACCAGCTTTCTTGGCTTCTACTGTAATGAGTCGATTTAATTTTGTGAATACTTTACTTCGAGCTTGGTCAGTAGCAGCTTTTTTGTGTTTGATCTTTGACCATTTATTGTGTCCTGACATATAAATATAAAATTATCAGTAGTAATGTTTGTAAGATTATCTTAATTACAGAAAACAGACAACTAGTAGTTTTCTATATGTTGCCGGCCTTTTTCTGTAATCTTTCTTCCTCTAGGGGTTCTTTCTAGAAAACCAATTTGTATTAAATAGGGTTCATTAAACTCTGCAAGAGTTCCTTCATCTTCAGATAAAGAAACTGCTAGGGTATTGAGTCCAACTGGACCACCTTGAAACTTTTCTATAAGTGCAGAAAGAAGATCTCTGTCTGCGGTAGAGAGACCGAGAGGGTCTATACCAAGAAGATTTAAAGATTCTATAACTGTATGCAAGTCTACAGAATCTTTTTTATTCACTTGTGCATAGTCACGACATCTTTTGAGAAAATGGTTTGCTGTACGTGGTGTGTATCTACTTCTACGAGCAATTTCCACAAGAGCATCTTTATCTATTGAAATACCAAGTATCCCAGCTGACTTCTGTACGATTTGTTGAATTTCTTCCTCTGTATAAAATACCATTCGATGTACACCTCCTGAAAAACGAGAGCGAAGTGGGGAAGAAAGAAGTGAAATTCTGGTGGTGGCACCTATAAGTGTGAAAGGAGGGAGGTCTAATTGGATACTTCGGGCCGATGGACCCTTTCCAATTATGATGTCTAGAGAGCCAGATTCCATAGCGGGGTAGAGGAGCTCCTCTACTGCTTTATTGAGTCTGTGAATCTCGTCTATGAACAGGATATCCCCAGGTGTCAGATTGGTCAAAACAGAGGCAAGATCACCTACTTTTTCAATAGCTGGCCCTGAAGTCACTTTCATCTGCACATCGAGCTCATGAGATATCAAATGGGCTAAAGTTGTTTTTCCTAGCCCTGGTGGACCATAAAAGAGTAAATGCTCTGGAGGATGTTCTCTCTCTTTGGCAGCTCTAAGAAGGATATCGAGGTTCTGTTTTATCGATGTTTGTCCAATATAATTCTCCCATGTTTTGGGTCGAAGCATCTTATCGAGGAATTGACCCTCTGGACGCTCTGTGGTATCTTTTTCTTTCGTCTGCATAGTATTGTATATATCTTAGCACGAACGAGTGACAGGAGTGTATAAGCAAAAAAGAGCTTGACAAATCTGAAACCCTATGTTAGTATATACACATCTTCAATACAGGAAGATATAAGAGAGTCTTAAGTATTTCTAGACTCTTTTTCTATCACTGATCTTTTTATCGAAAACATAAACCTCTAAGCAACGTGGTCTTTTGATCTCCTAGTCTTATGCCGAGGATAGTCTGGTACGTATTCTTGTAATACGTGGCTGAACTTCTCCTTAGATGTAAGATTTAACTTTTAGTACGCTTATTAAAAGTGTTGCTTCGAGGTTTAAGTCTTGGATAAAACCTCAATACGCCTAATTATTCATAATCCCCTTGCATACGCAAGGGGATTATTTGTTTGAACACAAGTTGAGATGTTAGTAAAATATTTTTTTTATTTTTTATTCATCCAAATCAAGAACTCTTCGTATTTCTTCTAGTGTAGTAACACCATTTAAAACTTTTATTATTCCATCTTGTTGCATAGTGAGGATTCCTTGACCCTCGGCGGCTTTCCAAATATCTCTTTCTCCAGGATTGTCTTGTAGTGCTGTTTCTATTTTTTCATCAGTTAATATTCCTTCGAAGACACCAATTCTGCCTTTATACCCATTAGATATTTCTCCTTCTGGTATTTCTGGTACCCACATTTTATCCGTCTGTACTCCTTCTAAATATGTTTTGTCTACAATGCTGTCAAGAATTCTCAGGATAGTTTCTCGGTCTTTCCCTTCAAGGGGTATTTCTTTTTTAAACTGAGGATCAATCTTCCTAACAAGACGTTGAGCCAAAGCTAGGTTGATTGCTGAGGTGATGACTTTTGCATTTACACCAAGATCGATAAGGCGTGGAAATGTTCCTGCTGCATTGTTGGTGTGAAGGGTAGAGAATACAAGGTGACCGGTAAGAGCAGCGTTCACTGCAATCTCTGCTGTCTCTGTGTCTCGAATTTCACCGACCATGATCACATCAGGGTCTTGTCTAAGTGCTGCTCGAAGACCAGACAGGAAAGTGTATCCTTGTTTTGTATTTGTTTGTGTCTGAACAATTCCATCGAGATGGTATTCAATTGGGTTTTCAATGGTAAGAATTTTTGTTTCTGTTGAATAGATTTTTTTCAATATGGAATAAAGTGTAGTTGTCTTTCCTGAACCTGTCGGACCTGTGGTTAAGACCATTCCATTAGGTTTCTTTATTTCATGTTCAATGATTTTGAACAGTCTTTCATTAATACCCATGTCTTCCAATGGAACATTGATGGATTTTGGATTAAGAACACGAAGCACTACGGATTCATTGTATGCTCCAGGAAGTACTGATGTACGAATTTCGATATCTGTATCAGAAAGACGAATAGTGAATCTTCCATCTTGAGCTGCTTTCTTCAGGTTAAGCTTCAGGCCTGAAAGAAGTTTGATACGAGATAATAGAAGTTGGTATGTATCATTGTCGAGTTGGGCAATATCAACAAGTACACCATCTAAACGGTACCTCAAGCGCACATCATCTTTTTCTGGTTCAGTATGAAGGTCAGATGCTTTTGTTGAGAGTGCTCCAGCAACAATAATTTCCAAAATTCTAGAAACACGATATCGACGTTCCATATGCAACGTTTCCTCGATCATATTTTTTATATCCAAAAGAGAATGTTCTTCTTTTAGGAAAATTTGAATTTGGTCACTAGAAATATCGAGTCCTCCCGCTGTCTCAAAAGAAAGAGACAGGTCTTTGTAGCGACTCCAGGCTTTATGAAGGCTTGCTGTAGATACCATGAACAAGATTGGTTCAAATCCTTTCTCTTTTATTTTTTCAATAGCCTGAATCGTCTTTTGACTATGTGGAGCAAGAACACCAATTTGAATTTTTTTATCGATCCGATTAAAAGGAGCAACATTTGCTGCTTTTGCATCTTCTTCTGTGATGGCTCGTAGTGCATCTTGATTTATTGGAACAGGGCCGAGGTCTAGATAGGGAATACCGTATTTAGAAGATAGAATTTGAACAGAGTCTTCCTCTTCTTTTTTTCGAAGTTCATCAAGATCTCTATTTTGTTTTTCTTCATTAAATTCAATCATTTCAAATAATCATATCACAATCATGTATGAAAAAACCGCCAACAACACAATGAAGTGTTGCTGACGGCTGTGGGGGGCGTTTGTTTGTTACCGACTTCGGACTCCAATTTGGAATCCGAAATCATTTGTTTTAACCCCAATACGCACCGAGGTACCCGAGGGTCGTGGGACGGAATAACATCCGTTTCGACGAGGTTCGCAGTCTTGTTTAGTCTGATGAGAGAATCCTGTTCTTCCAGAATACCCTGTCCTCGCTACCGGATGTGTACTGGTTTGTGTCTGAATTTTTTCAGACACAAGATTACCACAGGAATCATACACACGCCTGACGTGTGTTTCCGTGCGTACTCGGGTGACTTTTTGGGTTTTTCCGAAGGTGCTTTCTACGTACTGACGGTCCTGCCGCCACTCTCTCCCGTAGTTATCCGCCTGAACAGCGGAAACAAGGCTAAAAACAAACAAAATTGTAAGGAACGATAATGACTTAGTGAGCATAGTAATGCTCCTTTCGTGTTTAGAGTTAGTCTTTAAGTCTGTATTAATACTATCACCTTTCTTGATAAAAGTCAATAGCTCATTCATGATACAATATACCCACTACATATGGAAGAAAAAACACTAAAAACCCTTTATTCACAAGCTGAAATGCAAAAAGAGTCTGAGAATTTCCTGAAAACCCTCATGCAGAAAGAGGGTGCTACCGTACTTGGATTGAAAGGAGATTTAGGGGCCGGAAAAACCACATTTACCCAGTCACTGGCTCGAGCATGTGGCATTACCGAAACACTAACCAGCCCTACTTTTGTTATTCAGAAAACATATAAGATTCCACAACCAGCAACTTTCTCATCTCTCATCCATATAGATGCATACCGCCTTGAATCATCTGACGAACTTTTGCATCTTGGTTTTCAAGAATTATTACAAGATCCAAATAATTTAATTTGTATTGAGTGGCCAGAGAATGTAACAGAAGCCCTTCCTGAAGATATAAAATACTTGTCTTTCTCTTTTATTAATGAAAAAACACGAACCCTGAGCTATGAATAAAAAAATACAAAAAAAGAAATTAATACTACTCGATGCATATGCCATCATTCATCGTGCATATCATGCATTACCTGACTTCTCTTCTTCTCGCACAGGGGAGCCAACAGGAGCACTATACGGACTCTCTGCCATGCTCATTAAGATAGTTACTGATTTAAAGCCAGATTACATTGTGTCTTGTTTTGATTTGCATATGCCTACATATCGACATGAAGTTTTCAAAGACTATAAGGCTAATAGAAAAGAAAAAGATGAAGACTTATCAAAACAAATAGACAGGTCTCGAGATTTGTTCGAAGCATTTAATATACCTATTTTTCAAGCAGAAGGATTTGAGGCTGATGACATTTTAGGAACAATTGTTGAACAAACAAAAGATGATGCTGAGATTGAAATTATTATTGCCTCAGGTGACATGGACACATTGCAACTTGTTTCAGGAAAAAAGGTACAAGTATTCACTTTGAAAAAGGGTATTAATGACACTGTGACATACGACGAGAAAGCAGTGAAAGAGCGTTTTGGTTTTGGTCCAGAACTCATTCCAGATTATAAAGGTCTTCGAGGTGATCCTTCTGATAACATCCCAGGTATTCCGGGTGTGGGAGAAAAAACAGCCACAACACTCATTACTGAATTTGGGGGTATAGAGGATATATACAAAAAACTAGCAAAAAATCCTGAAGAATTTGAGGGTCGGGGTATAAAAAAACGAATAGTAGGTCTCCTAGAAAAACACCAAGAAGACGCAGAGTTTTCAAAAATGCTAGCCACTATTCGACTCGATGCTCCTATTACATTTACCCTGGAGAAAAAGAACTGGCAAGATGGATTGGATATGCAAAAGATTGTTGAATTGTTTCGAGAGCTTGGATTCAAAACACTAACCACTCGAGTACAAGAAGCTTTTGGTGTAGAAAAAGAATTAGTTGAAGAAGAGGAGGCTTCAAAGGAAATTGTTCCTGAGAAAGAATTAAAAGAAGTTAGTATTGCATTGTGGTTATTGGACTCAAATAATACTAATGCAACTCTTGATGAAATTTTGTCATACACCAAAGAGAGAATGTTTGCTGATGCAAAGAAGAAAATATACAGTGAATTAAAAAAACAAAAACTCGAAAAATTATTTGAGGATATGGAAAAACCTTTAATACCAATTATTAACCAAATGAACATGAGGGGGATTGAGGTTGATACTGTTTATTTAAAAAAACTTTCTGATACGTATCATATTGAGTTAGAAAAACTACAAACAAAGATTTGGAAGGAAGCCGGGGAGGAATTTAATATCAACTCACCTAAACAAATGGGAGAAGTGTTGTTTGACCATATGGAACTCTCTGCCAAGAATCAAAAGAAGACAGCGGGAGGTGCTCGATCTACCAAGGAGTCGGAGCTTGAAAAGATGCGAGATACACACCCTATCATTGGACACATTCTTGAATACCGAGAATTACAAAAACTCCTTTCTACATATATAGATAATATTCCTCACATGCTTGAAGACGGAAGATTGCACGCTACTTTTTTGCAATCTGGAACAACCACGGGACGTATGGCAAGTCAGAATCCTAATCTTCAAAATATTCCGATTAAAACAGAACTAGGAAGAAATATTCGGAACTCTTTTGTGCCATCAAAAGGCTATGTCCTTGCTGCTCTTGATTACTCCCAAGTTGAACTTCGGGTAGCGGCTATTCTCTCTGAAGATGAAAAACTTTTACAGATCTTCAAAAACGGAGAAGATGTTCACACCTCAGTAGCTTCATATGTTTTTGATATTCCCAAAGAAGATGTA
Organism: Minisyncoccota bacterium; assembly: GCA_905478465.1. Classification (GTDB taxonomy): domain Bacteria; phylum Patescibacteriota; class Minisyncoccia; order Phycocordibacterales; family CAJQIN01; genus CAJQIN01. Next base: position 147,671 of record CAJQIN010000002.1, read on the forward strand.
ACAAAAGAGATGCGTAGACGAGCCAAAGTTATTAACTTTGGAATACTCTATGGAATGGGAGTAAACGCTCTAAGGGTGAATTTAGGAACTGATAGAAAAGAAGCACAAGAATTTTATAATGCATACTTCGAACGATTCACGGGACTTGCTGCATATCTCGAGGGAGTGAAGCAGGATGCAACACGCACAGGGTACACAGAAACGCTCTTTGGGCGACGAAGATACTTTGCAGGACTCAAGTCTCCACTTCCTTGGATACGCGCACAAGCAGAGCGTATGGCTATCAATGCCCCTATTCAAGGAACAGCAACAGCTGATATTGTGAAGGTTGCTATGGTACGCATCGCGGAGTTTTTGAAAAAAGAAAAACTACAAAAAGATGTACACCTTTTACTTCAGGTACATGATGAACTTGTCTTTGAGATTAAAAAAGAAAAGGTAGATGAAATTGTTCCAAAAATACAAAAAATTATGGAATCTGTATTAACCAAAGAACAATCAAAAGGAATACCTATTGTGGCAAATGCAGAAGTAGGGGAGAATTGGGGAACGATGAAAGAGGTAGGTATTAAATAATTATTATGATTTATTTTTTCTACAATACGCCAAAAGAAAAAGTACACACTCTCGTGCAGGGTTTGTTGAAGCGAAAACCAGATGCTATGTATTTTCGTTTTGATGAAGATACTTTTGATGGAGAATTCTTGAAAGGATTATTTGAAAGTCAGGGACTTTTTGAAGCACACCATATCGTGTATTTAGACGAATTATATACAACTGGAACTTTTTCAATGTTTCTAAAAGAAATGCAAAAATCTGAAAATATTTTTGTGGTGTACGAAAGAGATTTATTGGCAAAAGATCTAAAGCAGATTGAGGGGTGTAGTGAGAAGGTGGTAAAAGAAGAGAAAGTAAAAAAAAAGTCTCTAGGAGTGAAGGAGAATCCATTTGCCCTTACCGAAGCCTTGGGGAAGAGGGATAAGAAAAAGGCTTGGATATTGTATCAAGATGCCCTCATCTCCGGCAAAGCTCCAGAAGAGATACAAGGTCTTTTGTTCTGGCAGGTAAAGTCTATGGTATTAGCTAGCAGGGCAAAAAATGCCACAGATACAGGACTAAAACCTTTTGTATATACAAAAGCCAAGGGATTTGCGAAGAATTACACACAAGATGAGCTAATAAAGATGTCGGCGGAGCTTGTGCATATTAGTGATCAAGGAAGAAAAGGTGGAGATGTTGGGGTTCTGTTAGAAAAGTTCTTACTTACTTTATAATACAAAAAAATACCCCTATGCACCGAAGTGCATAGGGGTATTTTAGAACAAGAACTAGGCAGCTGCCTCGTCTGTTGTTGCTTCAGCAGGAGCAGCCATTTCTGGTGCAGCTTCTGTAGTAGGAGCTTCAGTAGTTACTTCAGGAGTAGTTCCTTCTGTAGACTCTGGAGTCATGTTTGTGTCTTCGTTCATAGGACAATATGGTTAATTAATAACGAGATATTAGTATAACATATGTGAAAAAGGCTTGCTCAGGTGGGTTTTGTTTTTATAATTATCAAAAAAATCTCCCACAAAGGAGATTTTTTAAATTTGTCCGCCCAGCAGGACTTGAACCTGCGACCATTTGCTTAAAAGGCAACTGCTCTACCAGCTGAGCTATGGGCGGATATATCTATTCAAAATAGATAAGACAAAAAATAACATAAAAAAGTGCGTTTGCAAACAGGAGTAATGTGATAATGTATTTTTATGAACACACAAAAAACTTTTATCATTCTGCATGATATTCGTAGTGAGCATAATGTAGGCTCTATTTTCCGCACAGCGGACGCTGTCGGTGTGTCAAAAATATATCTAACAGGATACACTCCTGCACCATTAGATCGTTTTGGAAGAAAGGAAAATACAATTGCAAAAACAGCTCTCGGAGCAGAAGAAAATATTCCGTGGGAACAAGGAGATGTTTTTGAGGTTATTGAGATGTTAAAAAAACAACACACAGAGATTGTCTCAATTGAACAATCTAAAAGTTCTATTGATTATAAAAACTATTCCCCAAAAAATGATACAGCTTTTATCTTGGGTGATGAAGTTCGAGGTGTCTCTCCTGATATTTTGGAAAAGTCAGATGTTATTCTTGAGGTGCCTATGATAGGGAAGAAGGAATCATTGAATGTTTCAGTTACGGCTGGAGTAGTTCTTTTTCGTGTTCTTAATATTTAACCTGGTGCACAGGACAGAAGTGTCCACTTCGTCCACGAATAACTTTTCTTTCAATGATACCTCCATCTTTTTTCGTACACTCATTACCTGTTTTTCTGTATACATTGTGTCTATTTTGAAAGTCACCAGCTTTTCCATCTATATCTCTATAGTCTGAAGTTGAATCTCCTCCGTATTGTATGGCTTTTTTGAGGATAGGTTTTATATTTTTATATATCACTTCTAAAACATCATTGGGGATATTTCCAGGAAGACTCTCTGGATGTACTTTTGATTCCCAAAGTATTTCATCTGAATATATATTTCCAATACCAGCAATTAAAGTGTGGTCCATGAGAACAGACTTAATGGGTGTTTTAGATTTCAGCAGTAATTGTTTTTTAAAAATATTAAAAGTGAATTCTTTCTCAAGAGGCTCTGGTCCAATATTAAATATTTCATCTGATGTTTCTAGATGTTTAGTTTCAAGAAGGGTTATTTTTGCAAATTTACGCATATCAGAAAGAATCAAATGTTTCCCATTAGAGAGAGTAAAGACAAAACGAATATGTCGATTGAATGGATCCCAAAGATATTTTGTCTCTGTCGAATCTGGTTGCCATTCCTCATTTTCCCAAAGCTCGACTCGGTCTTTCTTTTTTGTTTGTACATATTTTCCATACATTATATGCCCAGTCATTTTCATGTGAATTAGGACGGTATATCCATTTGATAGGTGAATGAGGATATTTTTATGTCTTCTTTCAGAACCAATTATCTTTGCACCAATTACTTTCTTTTTGAAACTTTTAAAATAATCAGGATTCTTTATCTGGTTTTTGTAGGGCGCGTAATTTGAAATATAGTTTGTCCAAACATCAGAAATAGAAAGACCTATAACGGTCCTTTTAATTCCTTCTACTGTGGTGTGTACTTCTGGAAGTTCTGGCATGAAATTACTATAGCGTAAAATAAAAATAGAATATATTGACACACTCTATTTATAATGATATTTTTCGATTAGAAATAGTGTTCAAACATGAAAGGAACATCGTATGAACAAAAACACAGCCAGGGTGATTATTATATGTGTGTGGGCATTAGCGGCTATTATGTACCTTGGAAGATCTTCCAGGGTTAAAAACCAACAACCTGAATCTGCTCAAGAACAGACTCTTCCCGAAGATATTTCTAAGGAGGTTAAGTTTGTAGGTAGTGGTATCACACCCACACTGGATAAGTTCCTGAATACTTCACCAGGCACCATTATGATGTATGATTTCATTGATGGTGGCTGGGAGAATGGCGGAAAGTTTCTTCTTGTTATTTCGAGTAATGAAGAAGAGGTAATAGGATTAAATACTCAGGGTAAAAAAATTAGTATTTCCACGAAAAATGTGGCATACATCTATGACCCAAAAATTGTTCCACAAGAGTATTTATATGTTTCCCACACATTCAATGTTCACTTAGCAAAAAGTCTTGCTGAGTAATAAGTTCTTTCAGAAAACATTTTTAAAAACACCGATATTATGTCGGTGTTTTTTATTAACCCAATACCTTCTCTAACTCCTCTCTCACAACACTTGCATCATCCCACGGAGTTTTGGTCCCATTTGGTCCCATTATATATGGATCAGTTCCTTTTCCTGTAATGATAACCACAGAGTCTTTTTTGGCTTTATGAAGGGCTTTGTTTATTGCTTCACGCCTATCAAGAATTACTTCTGGTCTATGATTTTTTATCACCGTCTTCATTTCAGAAATAATTTTTAAAGGATCTTCGTCATACGGATCTTCATTTGTTAGGATTATTTTGTCACAATAGGTATCTGCAATTTTTGCCATTTCAGGACGTTTCCATGTATCACGTCCTCCTCCTGTATTTCCTAAGATACAAATAGTTTCTTTTTCTTTAAAAACTTTATACACCTTCTCAAGAGAATCTGCGGTATGCGCGTAATCAACAATAACAGAGAAATTTTGTTTTCTTTTTAAGGGATGTTCATCAGGAAGCTCTATGTATTCCATTCGCCCGCGAGCTCCTTGAAACTTTTCAAAAGCTTTTTCTATTATTTCCAAAGAGATACCCTGGCTAATACCATAGGTGAGGGCACCTAGCATGTTATAGATATTAAATTCTCCCGGGAGTTTGCTTCTAAATGTTTTTCCTTCATAGGTAAACATAGTTCCGTGTTCTGTTGAGGTGTATGGTTCAGCATCTTTTAAAGAGAAGGTGTATTGGTCACCAATATTTAATGAGGTGAAATGGTGGGATTCTTTGTCGTCTCTATTTACCACAAGGATACGTTTCTTCTTTCTTGAACTTTCAAGGGCTTTTCCAAGAGCTATTTTAGCAGCTCGATACTTTTCATATGAACCATGTGACTCAATATGCTCTGGAGAGAGGTTGGTGAAGATAAGTCCATCTAAGCTAATGAACTTGTGACGAAATTGTCGGGCACCTTCAGAACTCATTTCAATAACGGCATGAGTACACTTCGCATCAACTGCTTCTCGAAGGAACTTCTGTAAGAAAAACAAGCCTGGCATTGTCATTTTGTGTTTATTCGCTTCAGATGTTTTTCCTATCTTAAACCGAATAGTTCCTGCGAGTGCTGTCTTGTGTCCTGCTTCCTCTAGAACAGCATTCACAAGTTCCGTAGAGGTACTTTTGCCTTTTGTGCCAGTAATAGCTACCACGTGTATATTTGAAGAAGGGAAGCGGTATATTATTGCACCAAGCAGAGCCAAACCGTAATGATATGCTGGTTGAAGGGTGGTAAATAGTTTTGAGGGGATAATTTTTTTGAGAAATTTTTTCATATTATTTTTTTCCTAGAAGTTTAAGTGCTTCTTTAATTTTTGCATTTGTACCAAGTATTGTTTCTGGAATTTTTTTCAATACTTCTCTAGATTCATACGAAGAGTATCCAAGAGATATAAGTGCTTCGAGAGTATCTATCTCATCCTGCATACCCGCTCCATCTATACTGTCGGAGTCTTTGAACTTGTCTCGTAATTCGAGGGCAATTTTTTCAGCCCTCTTTTTTCCAATACCAGATACTTTTACAAGATGCGTTGTGTCATCGGCAACAATAGCTTTCTTTAGTGTTGCAGGATCTGCAATATTTAGGATGCTAAGGGCTCCTTTTGGACCTATACCAGATACTGAGAGAAGTAGTTCGAAGAAATATCTTTCCTCTCTGTCACTAAAACCGTATAGATCCATGGCCTGTTCTCGGATATGGTGATATGTGTGGAGAGAAACCTCCTCGTTAATAGGAAGGAGGCCTAATGTGGGTAAAGTTACAAAAACTTTGTACCCGACACCTGCCACATCAACGATACAAAAATTTGGCTGTTTCTCTATGAGAATTCCTTTAAGGTGAGCAATCATACTTTAATCATAACACTAGATTTTCTTTCCTTGTAATGGTTTTAAGCTATTGTGTTGCTTTTTTTGTAGAATGGTGTATATTTCTCATTGTTATGCCTATAAAGCAATCAGCCAAAAAAGCAGTACGATCATCTGCAAAAAACCGTGTAAAAAACATGCGTCGAAGTAATGATATGAAAACTCTTGTAAAAGATGCAAGAGAGCTATTGGTGGCTGGAGAGACTAAGAAAGCACAAGAGATGCTTCCTAAGATTCAAAAATCTATTGATAAAGCAACAAAAGCAGGGGTATTAAAGAAAAATACTGCAGATCGAAAGAAATCTAGACTCGTTGCTGATATAAAAAGAAATTCTAAATAATATTAAAACCACCCGAGAGAGTGGTTTTTTGTTGCATTAGGTTTTCATGGATTAAGATAGTACCTTTGTAGATCTGGAAATTACTGTTTAAGTTACACCTGGTGGCGGTCTATTAATTTGGCTCATTGTTGATGATTGTAACGAGCTCCCCCTGCTGGACAAGTTTAGAACTATAAACTGGGTTGTTATTAAAAAGAGTTTGGAAGAATTTAGGATTTTTGAGAGTTTTGGAAGATTGGAACTTCAGAACTAATAAAAAGAAAAACCGTTCTCACAGAACGGTTTTCGTGAGAACGGTTGAATAGTCTCTTAAGGGTTACCTTGGCAGGAAGATGTCGTACGACCTAACCAGATTACCCTCTACCCCAAGATCAAAGTGTGCTTTTTCTAAAGC
>CAJQIN010000003.1 GCA_905478465.1 Minisyncoccota bacterium
TTTTATTAACCCGTTGCCGTGGAAGGCGGTGTGAGTAGTCATCAGTTTCACGTTCAGTCAAAATACTTTGCCATACAGTGCAAAATTGTGGAATGACGGAAGCAAACCATTCTCGATTGCGTTTGACTAATACGCAACTAACCTTGTCCATTTTCCAGTACCAATTGCGAACAAAGTCGAGATTAGTATCTGGTTTCCATGCATCATAATCTTCCTGAGTTGCGTTAAAGGGCAAATATTCATAATGGGGGCCACACTCACCTTTAAACTCATTTATGACTCCTTTAAAATGCCCCTCGGAGGAATATTGAAAAGACCCGTCGTTAATAAATTCCTCATAGGTTTCATATTCGAACATGTGGGTTTCTAAAAATAGACAATTGTCAAGATCACAAACTTCCATTTGCAATTGCATTTGTACCCAATACTCCTTGATTGGAGTGCCAGTAATTACCCGAGATCTTGGATTTTTAATTTCAAGCATAGTACCATACATGTTAGTACTACTATCGATGACGATGCCATCAGGCGATGCGCCTAGGAAGGGGTAATCCTTATGAATCATACACCCAAACTCACCAACCTTTGTGTTATATACATGTTCGAAATACATTGTGGAGACGGGTTCATTGCGAATACCATATTGAAATGGTGTTTCAGCACCCGCATACCCCCTTGTATTAATAACAGGCACGGTAAGTGCTTTATAGGATTTTATTTTTTCTAGAATAATTGCATTAATATTCGCCGGAGAAGTGATAGCTTTGTATGCATTGCTTGCAGTGATAAGGTTACTACGCTGTATGAACCATTCGGGAGAACGTTGTGCAGGTTGTACAACATTCATAAGAGACTTCATCTTTTGATGGAGAGAATTGTGGTCGCGAATCAGTCCAAATGAAAATATGGTGTAGTGCCTTGCGGGAATTACAAATTTATAAATATATTCATTAATTGCATAGTCGATATATTCTAGAAACAAATCTGGATCTATATCCATGTATTTTTGCTGAGCCGAAAATACATCAACCATATAACTACACAGTTGCGAATGAAAATTGGACTCCATGCATTTTTCGAAATTATGCCGAATAAAATGTTCAGCAACGCAACACATATCTGCAATAATTTGGGCGAAATATGTATCACTCAGCATTCTATAATATATATAGTATTTATATATATTATATCAATTTTTTACGTGTCTTCATTATCAAAAGATAGTTTGTGTTTATTTCCCAATGTTTTATTTGGATTGGTTCGTACGAAATTTTTCATATTGGGTAATGATTTACTTGTAGCAGGGCGTTTTTCAGTAGCAATATGAAAACAATTATTTTCAAATGTCAGACATGGGATTTTTTCAATTCGGTGTTCTTCAATATTGAAGATGATATCTTTGGCTTTTGATAATTTTTTTTTGTTAATTAAATCAATCAAAAGGTCTTTACATATATTTACATTTTCGGGAGATAATTCATATAGACTAGTTAATATTTCATCAACGAAAATGGTAGTTGCTAGTTTTTTTGAATTTTTATCAAGTTTAATCCACGCCATTTTTTTTTGCGGCTCGTCCAGAAGTTTTCCAAGTTCATCAAGCGATTCAATGTTGATCGCTGCCATTATAGTTATATGTAATATAAACCTAATACCTTATTCTTATATATATAATGGCTAAACATATAAACTGTTCAATAAAGGCACCCAAAGAAACAAAACCGGGAAAAAAGCAAGATGATTTATATGTCTTTGAAAAAACAGAACACTTGCGTTCCAAGACGATAATAGTAACATCCCATAAAGAACAATTTGATTGTTTATTGAAGTTATACCAAGATATTGATTATGATGATAAGAAAATATATCTATCTGAGATAAGAACTAAATTGAATAGTTATAAACAACAAGATAGAGAGAAAGTTAGGGACATCAATAATAATATATCATTTGAAGATGTCATTGAGAAGCTTATAACATCAAAACTAGTATGTTATTATTGTAGAGGTAATGTAAATATACTTTATAATAATATTAAACAAGAAGATCAATGGACATTAGAGAGAATAAATAACGATATCGGACATACAAATGCAAATTGTGAAATATGCTGCCTCAGATGTAATCTCAAACGAAGATGCATGCCATCATTTTTATATAAAAAATCAAAGGAATTTGGAAAAGTGGTCAAGCTGCATGATTAGTAACTTGTGCAAAAGAACCAACAACATCAGAACTGGTTTTGCTATTGAGGCCAACCAAAGGGTCAAATGATGCCCAGTTTGTGAGATCTACATTATTGGCGGTATTTTCATCGGATTTATCAAATATACCGACGGCTTTTAGGTCACTAAGTGATTTCTTTTTTTCATATTTTTTGGCATCTTCGCTTCTATCCAAATTGCCCATTAAACCTTTTCTAGTCACGTCTTTAATGCCGGCACTTGAACCACTTATATACTGGCTTTCTCCATTAACTGTTACAAAGTTCTCTCTAAGTGCAACATTTAAAGCCATACAAAGAAATAATATACTTAGCGGAACTGCACAATCTCTAAATGTTAGTTGTGTCATATTATATATATATACTGATTTAAAATTATAACTATATATATTATAATGGATGACAATGAAATGTATGTTACCAAGCGTAACAACAAAGTAGAGGTCATTTCTTTCGATAAAATCTTAAAACGTGTGAAAAATATTGGCAAAAAAGAGCAGCTAAATATTAAATATTCCTCTCTTGTTATGAAAGTAATCGATCAACTTCATGATAAAATTCAAACCACTAAGATTGACGAGCTTACAGCAGAACAATGTACGATGCTTTCTACGACACATCCGGATTATGGAAAGATGGCTGCACATATTGTTGTATCAAATCATCATAAAAATACACCCAATAGTTTTACAGAGGCAGTTAATAAATTACATGCATTTAAAGATGTTCGTGGTATTAAACATCCTCTTGTTTCTAATAAACTATGGTCTGTTACTAGACAACATGGTCAGGAAATCAATAATATGATAGATTACGAAAGAGACTTTTTAATTGACTATTTCGGATTTAAAACACTAGAAAAATCATATCTTATGCGAGTAAACGGCAAGATTATTGAACGACCACAGCATATGTGGATGCGCGTCTCCATTGGAATCCATGGCAATCATCTTGAAAAGGTTAAGGAAACATATGAACTCATGTCTCAGAAATATTTTACACATGCAACCCCAACACTCTTTAATGCCGGCACTCGACTTGAACAACTAAGTTCGTGTTATCTTTTAGGCATGGAAGACGATAGTATTGATGGCATTTATAATACACTTAAAGATACGGCTCTTATATCAAAATGTGCCGGAGGCATTGGTCTTCATATCCATAACATTCGAGGTGTTGGTAGTCATATTAAAGGCACAAATGGTGTTAGTAATGGTATTGTCCCAATGCTAAAAGTATTCAATAATACTGCGAGATATGTTGACCAAGGTGGTGGGAGACGAAATGGAAGTTTTGCAATTTACCTTGAGCCGTGGCATATTGATATAGAATCATTCTTAGACCTCAAAAAAAATCATGGCGATGAAGAACAGCGCTGTCGAGACTTATTTTATGGACTTTGGATACCTGATCTATTCATGAAACGTGTACATACAGATGGTGAGTGGTTGTTATGTTGTCCAAATGAATGCACCGAATTGTATGAAAAATATGGAGAAGATTTTGAAACATTATATGAAGACTATGAAAGGAGGCATAGGGAAGGTCAATTACAAAGTGGTCGTATTATTAAAGCACGAGATTTATGGTTTCGTATTCTTGATAGTCAAATGGAAACGGGAACACCATATCTACTTTATAAAGATGCAGCAAATATCAAGTCAAATCAAAAAAATCTAGGGACAATAAAAAGTAGTAATCTCTGTACTGAAATAATAGAATATAGTGACAGTGAAGAAACGGCGGTTTGTAATCTGGCAAGTATTGGACTTACTCAATTTGTCGATAATAATAATATATTTGATTATGAAAAACTCACATCAGTTGTTAAAACGATAACATATAATCTAAATAAGATTATCGATATTAATTACTATCCAACAGAAAAAACAAAACGGAGTAATTTATTGCATCGCCCAATTGGTATTGGAGTGCAAGGACTTGCAGATGTTTTTATATTGATGAATGTTCCTTTTGCGAGCCCAGAAGCAAAAATAATTAATAAGAAAATATTTGAAACACTATATTTTAGTGCAGTAACCGAATCTAATCGTATCGCACAAGAAAGACAAGAAAACAAATATATTAAACTATTTAAAGAAGCATACAATGCGAAATTACTACATTTCCGCAATGATGATCCCCATTGTACGGAGTTTGATATAGATTTCAATAAATTAAATAATATTATGAAAAAAGATTGGCTAGCTATCTTTGGAGAAAGTTATATACAATCTATTGGTTTGCCTGGGTCTCAATGGCGAATTAAAAAAGATTTATATAAAATCCTTGGTGAGGATTTTATTACACAAGCCGAATTTAAAAACTTGGATGGTACATATGAAGGCGCGTATAGCTCATTTATTGGAAGCCCCATGAGCCAAGGACTGTTTCAATTTGATTTATGGGCAGGTGAACATACTAGTCCTTGCGGGTATGACTGGAATGTTCTGAAAGAAAAGATTACCTGTTATGGTATGAGAAATTCACTACTTGTTGCACCAATGCCTACTGCATCTACTAGTCAAATCTTAGGAAACAATGAATGTTTTGAACCACTTACCAGTAATATTTATTCACGACGCACAGGAGCTGGAGAATTTGTGATGGCAAATAAATATTTGATTAATGAACTTTCTAATATGGGTCTTTGGACACCTGAGCTTAAAAATAATATTATTGAAAATAAGGGTAGTGTCCAACAGTGTGAATGCATTCCCGCAGAACTTCGAGAAAAATATAAGATTGTTTGGGAAATCTCGATGAAAGATGTTATTGAAATGGCAGCAGACCGTGGCAAATATATTTGTCAAAGCCAAAGCATGAATCTATGGATGGAAGATCCAACCTATAAGACTCTTACGTCTATGCATTTTTTCGCATGGAATAAAGGATTAAAAACCGGAATGTATTACCTAAGACGTAAGGCAAAACATCAGGCACAACAATTTACAATTGTGCCTACAACAAATGTGGAAGGCGACTCGGGGCAAACAGCCGGGCACTCAGGGCAAACAGCCATCTCGGGGCAAACAGCCGGGCACTCAGGGCAAACAGCCGGGCACTCAGCCAACTCAGGGCAAACACAGGAACCTGATATATGCGAAATGTGTTCATCTTAAAAGATATTCCCCGCCGAGGGTGTTTCTAAATATTGTCCGTCATCTGTCTTATAATACGTCGGCATTCTCGTTTTAAATGGAATATATGAATCATCATTTTGTTTAAACCCTAACATGCCTCCACGCTTCCCATCCGTTTTTTCTATTGCAGCCGAACCGTCTTGTTTAAACAAAAATTTGCGGGCACCGTCGGACATATCTAAATATGATGACTGTACTGGATTAGCATCTTTATCTAGTTTATCAACATCAAGAATAGTATCATATTTTTCTTCGGCTAATTCAATTCTATTGATTAAATTAACCTTTTTGTCTTTCTCTGCCAGTAAATTTTTTCTCAGGATTCGTTTTCGCTCCATACTAATATATTCATTATTTAATTGGGCAGCTATTTTACCTATTTTCATATCTGTTTTACCCAATTCTTCCAACGTTTTTTTTGGAATACCTTCCGGATTCAGTGACCGGTTTTCCTTCCCCATTGAACGCTTACGTTCATATAAAATCTCCCTTCCTCTCGCAATATACTGATTAGTATTCTTGAAATTAGTGGGATCTGCTAGTTGAGACATTTTGAGGTGACTTCCTGCTGATGAAAATGGTGCATTTTTTAACCCTCCCTCAACAGTTGAGCCATCTAATCCATAACCACCCTGATTATTCATCCACCGAGTTTTGTCTTTCAATTCTAATGGACTCGCAGCAAAATAACTTTGTAACCCTGTCATGAAATTCTTCAAATTTTTTACAGGCATCTTGTTTAATACATGTTCAAATAACCCGCCCACTGTTGTCTTCTCTAATGCACCAACATCTATATCTTGTTCTCCGGCTGGGTCCATTGTCTGCGATTGCATCAGGTCTGCATATATCACACTATTAGTTCTATCTAAATTTATGTTTGAAGGATTATCATTTTCATCAACCTCAATGCGCGTATAACCTATGCCATCATTTATACCAGCAATTGGATGTTTATATGGTGTGCGTTTTGTCGTATCACTTGGATCAAGTTTATATAAATGTCCAACACAATCCTGATCTACATTACATGCCCCTTGGCTCGTATCACCATCTTTATTGTTGCAAATGATTGGACAGTATCTGTAACGTTTACCAGTGGCAGCGTCAGAATATGTTCTAGTTAAACATCTAACGTCATCAACATTTGTTAATACATCACATTTCGGCACTTCACTCGCGCTCCCACAAACTAATTGTTGATCTTCACGCACTTCATTTAATTTTCCAAATAGGCATTTTCGTGGCTCTGCTGGTGCACCACTTGGTAAAGCATACATGGAATTAATTGTATCACATTGAAACTCATATGTATCACCATGTTTAATTTCACCCTTTATAGGTAAGTGATATAGAGTGTCGTTGTCTCCAAGGTCACCTTCTAATGCGTTTCCTCCTCTTTTAATATTACCTTTTGTAGAATCAGGTTCCTTCTTAATAAGGCAATTACTTGCACATACCCATCCATCAATTGCATTATCATAGACGATTGAACATGAACCAGCAGTCTCCATAACATCTCCATTCCTGAACGTTGGAGGCTTTTCAATCAAATCTACTAATTTCTTTGCATCAAACGTAAGTAAGAGACCTTTGTCGCCGGCGCCTGAGACATTTGATACCTTCTCAGAACCCAATGTCATACCAGGACCATCTGCTAGACTATTGCTCCCTCTACATCCAGTTTCACTTATTTCACCATATGATAAATCTGCGTCCGCAACAGCTTTGGCACATCCAATCAAAAATCCAGAAATATCTTCAACTTCATCACCTACGGTGTTCATTAGAGAGGGAGCTGCCCCCCCTGCCCCCCCATTCAGGTACGTATAAATTTTTTGTGTATTGGGTATAGAATTTGGGTTTGCCATATTCCAAATGTCAAAATATTGAATATCCTCTTTCGATTCTCTCGATAACGATACATCATATTCTAAAATGGTCGAGTTTATATTCGACTGAGCAATATGTCTTAGGCCATATAAATATTCTGATCCATTGCCAAATAAAGTTATTGGGTCAGCACCGTCACCATTATTGAAACCCTCCCTGTGTTTTGAAATTAAAAATGCTCGTCCTAAAATAGCCATAATTACCACAATTAAAAATAAAGCAAACATAATATATAGAAAGATTATAAATCATTAGTATTAGCAATTTTGCATATTCCAAATGTTCTTCGATGCCATTGTGTTATTCCATGTGTCTTAATGCCTTCCATATGAACTTTTGCACCATATCCCTTGTTTGTATCAATTGAATAATATTCACTCAAAAGTGGATATTTTTCACACAAATCGTTAATATATTCATCCCTATGTACCTTTGCTAATATAGAAGCCGCCGCAATTGCTACATATTCATTATCGCCACCTTTTATACAAATATGATTAATTGGGATAAGTTCACATTCTGGACCAAGTATCATATATGGTCTAAAATCATTGCCATCAATTAACAACATAGTATTTTCATGTGTTGCATGCTCACATTCGTTTAAAATAGTTTTAATACAACTATGCATTCCCTTCAATGTCGCTTGGCGAATATTAATGCGGTCTATGGTTGATTCATCTTCCCATGAAACATTCCAATGCAATGCATGTGCTTTAACAAACTCTGCCGCTTCTAATATTTTTTTCTTTGAACTAAATTTTTTACTATCTTTAACAATAGACCAATCAATATCTGAATTTTTGGGAATAACTACGGCACCAATATATACACGACCAAACATAGGCCCTCGCCCAGCTTCATCTACTCCAATTTCTACATCAGCTTCTGAATAATTAGTTTTAAGAGTCATATATTTAGTTTTTCTAAATATTTTATATCAATTAATAATATAATGAAATTTGGTGGAGGATTAGAAATTAATAATAATTTACTTAGTTTTGTATTTGCATTATTTTGTTTATTAAGTGTGCGTTTCTTCTCGGAAAATATACACGAAGGATTAACGAATGAAGTTCCATTATATTATGATGAAAATACATTTCAAACAACTTCCTATAATGCGAAAGATCATGACCGTATGGATTCAAATGACCCTGCATTAACCGCAGACCACTATAAGAACCTCAACCCATATGGCAATAATGATTTGCATGATACTCCAGTACCAAAGAACGTAAGTGCAATGTTTAATCCAGTGGGGCAATATAATACACCGCATCCGGGAAATATGTTAGACCAGAAGAATTCGGAAAATGTAGGACAATATATTCCAGGCGGTGTGA
>CAJQIN010000004.1 GCA_905478465.1 Minisyncoccota bacterium
AAGCAGATAGATATTTAGAAATTGACTCTTAAAAGTGATATCAGTTGTGGGTTATCAAAAATTATGAAAAAAAAGTGTTGCATCACTTGAGGCTAAAACCATTGGGGGAATTATATTAAAAAAAAATGTACTGTACTGGCATACAGTGTATATCCAGGGAATGTACATTTGCACAAATGTTAATAAGAAATGAAGCCTGTACAATTTTTTTGACCATTAAATCTGGTTAAGGCCAGGACCAAAATGGTCCTTACTTTCACCGCCAAACAGAGGTCCAATTGCACTTGGAATACACTGAGTTAACACTGAAATAAACCTCCAGAGAGGACACCCAATTTAGGGCATCAATAATACCGAGTTTGAGTGAAATTGAAAAGGCATTAAAGGGTTTTTGAGCCAGACATGAATTCGGACAGACAGACAAGGTGATTTCTATATACTCCCAGAAACTTTGTTGTGAGTGGGGATATAACAATAGATTTCATTCATAATGTTTCTAGTATTGTCACTGCATAGTATAACTGCTACACATTTTATACACATTGTTTTAACATTCGGTTGAAAATACAGGTTTAAAAATGTTAAGTCATGAAAGACACCACTGATCTGGGTTATAAGGGACTAAAAATAAAAAATAACATATTGCAGAATTTTTCAAACATTTATTATTTATCATTATTAATCTTTATAACCATAAAAGTTCTTATGTTTAAGACTGTTTCCTTTCACAAAAAAAAATTGGTAATCTGGAACCCAATAAACACCAACCACCATTTGGTTTCTCTATTTCTTGTTGTTTAATCATTCAATCAATTATTCTATTTTTATTCAATAATTTATTTAATTATTTATTTCATGGGTATGCTGTGGAAATTTAGATTGCCCAATGTTGCATCATAGGATATATGAACAACCAAAAGGTGGATGTTTTGAGTTGGTACATTGTTGCATCATTGGCATTTCCATGAACATCACTTACAACCAAACTGCCTTATATGGACACAAGCTAACATCCAGCTGGTGACTAATTGAATATTGTGCAAACTCAGCTCCAAGTCATCATTATTCATAAAACCTTTGTCTCTTAGCAAAGCACCATGACATTCATAAACAAAATATGATGCCAAAAATGAGAATTATATAGGATATATATGGAATTCAAGTGGAGGATCAGATAAATTGGATTATGAAAAGGATCATTTCATCTTCAGCACTTCCCTGCACCTCATACTGGTTGCTTTCAGGTACAGTGTGCAAGCCTAAAGAAGAAATCTGAACAACTTTTCATCTTCCTGATGATATGTTTTATTTATGGACTTGATTTAGAGGTGCATCTATGATTTTTCAATAATCGGTTAAGCACTCAAATTCACCATTCTGACCTGAAATAAACCAAATTTTGTAAATAAGAGATACTAGTACCTCCAAATTGCTACTGCTGACTGAAAGGTCCAAAATGTCCATAAACTGCTACCATAACCCCTTAAAACTGTGATTTTGAATGCATTTTCAGTGCGATATTGGTAAGAAATACAGTCATATATGCTCTATAAAATACCAGGATCACTCCTTCCTATTTTGGTACTAGTAATATACTATTGACATGAGATACTTGTATTTGAGGATGGTTCCACAAACAGACCAAGAATCTTTCAAATATATGAGCTTGCATGTCAGCAGCTAAATATGTTGAATACCAAAGTGAAATTGAAAAAGATTCTTTCCTGTGAGACAGTTTCCACTCTACATGTATGGAATGTGTGCTCCACCTTCCTTCCCATCCTCTTGACTTGTCCCTACGCCTTCCCAAAAGTGCCACAAAATTAAAATCCTCACCACTTTCTTACAGATATTCTAGTCCAACTACTGCAAAATTGTTACCTTTTCACCCCAAATCCAGCATAGTTATCAAATTAATTGTACAATGTGTTATGAGTGCTCTAGCAATCGGCAAACATTGCACTACACAGCGGTGTCTGCACATAAAGATCAATGACGTTAAATTTCCAATATATTTGATCATTCACTCACCAAAATAAAAAGTCAATGTGACAAAATACATGTAAATTGCAGCTCAGGGCTTAACTCGCTGGATATTAAAAGTTTAGGACTACCCCTTTAAAGAGCAGTTCAACAAGTCACTTATCATAGTGCTATAGATCTATCATCACAATTAACATCACAGCATACTGATTTCATCCAATAAGCACAAGGTTTGTCATCTTTAACCATTATATTACATCACCAGAGGTGAATGTCTAGCTATCATTAGCAACATAACTGCTAAAAATAACATGGTCTGCCTTTGACCACTTTTGTATTGCATCATTGGGATTTTTATAGATCATTGCTAAATATAAGATATGTGCATCACCTAAGTGACTGGTATTACAGGGCACCAATGACATGCAATTTCAAGGACCACCACCTGAACTAGATTTGGCTGCAGTCCTGGGGCACCAGTGTGTCAGGCTGTGTCTTGACAAGGAAAACTAGCATTGTAAAATATCCAGGCAGCAAGCTCCCTGGATATAAAAATGGCTTTTTATACACGCAACGAAGTTGGGGGGCTATATAGGAATCACCTTGTCTGTCCGTCTGTCTGTGCACCGTGCCCGGCTCATAATCCTTGAAGGATATT
>CAJQIN010000005.1 GCA_905478465.1 Minisyncoccota bacterium
AAGTACGGTAAATTATTATTGTGTTGCCGACTCATGCCGCACGTGGCACTTATCAGCTATCTGACGAATAACTACGGTAATTTTTTATTGTGTTGCCGACTCATGCCGCACGTGGCACTTATCAGCTATCTGACGAATAACTACGGTAATTTTTTATTGTGTTGCCGACTCATGCCGCACGTGGCACTTATCAGCAATCTGACGAAAACTACGGTAAATTATTATGTTGCCGATTCATGCCACAAGTGGAATTTATCAGCCGTCTCATGAGAAACTGCAGTAAATTATGTTTTTATAGCCGATATATGTTGCACATGGCATTTATCAGCTGTCTAGAAAAACTACGGTAAATAAGCTTTTTAACGTAATATTATGGTTGTGCGGCTAAGTCATGCTGCACATGGAGTTTATGAGCTGTCTTCTGAATTATGGCAATTCCGCTTTTATGGTCGAGTCGTGCCACACGTGGCCTTGGCAAGCCGACTATGTTAAACACGGTAAGCCTAAATTCACAATGTCATTTTCAAGGCATCGAACGAATGGTGAGGCTTGGGTCTTCAAGACCGATATCCTACCTGTTAATTTCCATCTCTCGCTACTCTCATACGGTATATCTGGGAACTGCTAAAGATATTGAATATTCCCAAATATACCAGCCTTCCTGGGGCTATTGCATCGTATTTTAAGGCAAGGTGAAACCGTAAAGCTCTTTTTAACCGACTTTTGCACGACATTGGTAACTTGATATGGGAAGGGACATTACTAGTACTGCTATTTTGTTTGACCACTGCAGTTATTCCCCTGTTTGGTTACAGGCTTGCAATGTATGGCAGGGACAACCTGCAGTTAAGAGTTTACTCGTACCTGTCGAAGTTAACAATTTTCACCTTTGTAGAACTACAATTGTACTAGCAGAGTCTAAATCAAAGATCTGAATGAACGACCTGATTGGCCCCCCTGTCAAAATTGCAACTGCCAGTCTCACCATGAAGTATTAACACTTTGGTCTGACTGGGACTCTAACCTACGCGAGAGGGTCTGAACGGTGACAAATTACCCACTGTGACAAATTACCTACTCTGGCGACTCTTAATTACTTTCATTGTGTGTTTTACATAACCAATCTAGCCGACTTTCCAAAATCTCAAAAACCAAATAAATATTTCATGAATGTGTGCGGGGTGCCGAAGGGTAAATATCAATTGAATGATTAATGCAGTCATGCCCCTTTTATTGACCAATATCATTTTCTGCATCAATTCTGGTGACCATTCCTAAGATGTGTTGTGCTTTTACTGCTGTGCTAACGTCCTTTAAATAGTAAGGCCAGAGTAGTAAGGTATATCGAACATGCATTGCCCCATCCCCTTAATTGTTTACTCATCTTACAAATTCAACCACAGAGGAACGCTACCAAAATGCTCTTGTGTAGCTCACCTGTCATAAGTCTCATTACAGGTCATGTTTTCTCTCAATCTGTCCGTAATTTTCACACTTAACAATAAACAGCTGTTATACTGTAACCTCTACACGATTATCGATCGATATACTCAGCCGGTATATATTACAGTACACTGTCCGCATATGGCAGACGACAAATCTTGCGTATGCTAATGATGTCGATACACTATCCACTGCGTGTAGTGTATAGCTAATGTCACGAGACCGTGTGTTATCACTTGTCAATGTGTGAACACATATTTTGCACGGCGGATGTAAAGTGTCTCACTACTTGTTGAGGGGACTCTTTAAAGGGGTAGATCTATACCGAGCGTTCAAATACACCATTAATTACAGAGAGAAGATAATATCGCTTTCATTTCTTGAACTGACAACCCGCAATAAACGGAATGCCGATCCACTGCTGGTAGCGGCGAATAGCGGACTAGCCTCGTGGTCCGAACTTTTTACCGTGCACGCCACGTGCACATTTTTCCAAAACAATGACAGATAATAACTGCTCACCCTTTAAATAACTGGAACTGTTCCCATTACGAGTGACGCTGGTGTGTTTCTTTGCTCCCGGACCTTGATAACCACCGCCGTAATGTGTCGACTCCGCAGTATACACCGCGACCTAGACCCGGCCTTCCGTCCAGCACGTGTTGTCAGTTGAAAAGTTGAAATGAAAGGCTGTATCCGGCCGGCAATCTGGTTTTATACCTGTGCATACGTCATAAGTTATCCCAGACTGCACAGCGACTCTGACAATGCACGAGATTACCGACCGGAGACGAACTGTATACTTCGCTACCTTCCGGTAATATTAACCCTGTGCCGCACGAATACGATCCGAAATAAATTGGATTAATATGAAAATTAATCTTCATTATTTCAGGAATCTTCTTCATATTGACAACCAAACACACTCGGCCCATTTATCATTTATTGTTTGCCTTGACATTATTATTGCATCAATGAATATTGGCATAAACATATAATATAAATATCATATTTTACAGGTATGTTTACTCCTGTAATAGAGGAAAATATTGTGGAGTTATTTGGTCATAACAACACAGCCTCACCCAGAGGAGCGACTAGGAAGAACGCTTTACCCGAGCAAGAAAACCCAACCCCTGTTGCACTAAGCGCTGACACCGCATGGCGTACCTGGCTATTACCATATACTGAGTACCCGCATGTACTCTACAAACGCCGCTGGCGTACCTGGCTATTACCATATACTGAGTACCCGCATGTACTCTACAAACGCCGCTGGCGTACCTGGCTATTACCATATACCGAGTACCCGCATACATGTACTCTACAAACGCCGCTGGCGTACCTTGAAGCTACTGCTGCATGTAGCTACCTCACTACGAACGGCCGCAGGCGTACAGTGTACCTATCTCGCTACTGTAGCCGCCGTTCCGCACCACACACTGCTGGGTATACTGCCGACACCCATACCATGCCGCTTGGCATACCGTGTAGCTACCCTGCTATTGTAGCCACCGTTCCGCATATGGGTATAAAGCTTACACCCATACCATGCCGCTTGGCATGTATGGAACTGCTGAGTATCCGCTTGTACTCTACCAACGCACCTTGGCGTATATATAATTAAACGTGGTACCCCGCTTGGTACCTGCTAACATCACCCGTGCAACGCAGAATGATGATTAACATTATTATAACCTATTAAAAGAAAGCTAGTTAAAGAGCGCCTAGACGAAGCTATCGGGCCAGTTCTCAACTGCTTGTTTACACCCAAAACCCCTTTTTTGATAACTACACATTGAATCAGCGTTAGACTATAACTAACGTCAGAAGACAATGATAAGCTAAAGCAAGTTTACTTATATGCGGACATGTATATGCGGACAGGCATTAACCACAATTTGTCTACAGCGTTCTCCTAATCGCCCCTCTGCATAAGAATTTTACGC
>CAJQIN010000006.1 GCA_905478465.1 Minisyncoccota bacterium
TATGTTTCCCTTATCTATGACAAAGAGCAAATTAGTTGAGCACGCTGTCCGCGGACAGCTCTTGTTTATATTAAAAATCTAAGGGCAATAACGAAACTGAACACACTTATTCAGAGTGAAGAAACAACATCACCTAGGCAAGTACCCTAACCTGTGACAATCAATTTTAGGAAAAGTGTGGCCCTTTTTCAATTCAGATAAGTCATATGGATAGTAATTTATGTATCCCCCTACTTCATTTAACAGTTATTCATAACTGGCAATGTTATTTTTCTCTGACAGTCAATTGAATAGTCGAGCGCGCTGTCCGTTGACAGCTCTTGTTTGCATGACGTTTCTCACATACCAAGTTACTGAGTGGAATACAAAACTATTTATTGTACATTTGTTAACCCTTAAAGTGCCAAGTTAAATGCCATATGCGGAGAGTGTAGCTCAAGATTAACCCGGCATCTGCACAGTCTGACCTGTGAGCTACAATTCCACTGTATCTGTAGAATAGGGGTTCATTGACTTATAAGCAGACAGTATAGCTCTCTGGTCCGACTGTGCAGATGTGCAGGCTAACCTGGAGCTACACTGTACGCAAATGGCAGTCGACAAGTGTTCCCTTTTGTGCTTTAAGAGTTTACAGGTAAACCTTGACTAAGTTGACTAATAGACTTTAAGATAATTTCTTTTGCATCTTTTTGTTAAAAAAGTACAGTTACATGTTCGGAGTATATAAAGCTTGCTTGGTGTAAAGGCAATTATCGCTAGATGCGATCAATGTAGAAATTTATATTACTTTAACTGTTGAACATTGTTTTATATATGTGCACCGGTATAGCGTGCTGTACGTTACCATGGCAAGCCGCATTGTCTTAAAATCAATGTTATCTCTGGAACAGTTTTGTGATCACATTGCACTCACCTTTGACCATTGTGTGTATTCATTATTAAACACAGATTTTATAAGTGACAACTTGAGTTGTCTCAAAACTTTCAAAGATTTTATCTTTAATAAATCCATTCTTTATTATATACATATGCCGGACGTTTTTTCTCTCTCAGCCATTAATAGGCAAAACTATAATGTTGTTTATATTTTTCATGCATAGTTTCAGAAATGTGATAGAACTGGAAACGTGGAGGCGACGCACAATCTGTGTGGTGTTCGTCGAGCGTGGTGACCTCCTTAAAGCTGAGAAGTGCCTGGCAGAAGTGCACAAGATGGCGCCCAAGGGGGAGTACACCTTGAATCACCTGTATATTGTCAGAGCAAAGATCAAAGAATACATAGATAAGCGTCAAGCTGCACAGGGCCAGGCTGCTGCATCTCAAGGACAGCAAGGTCAACAATCTCGGAGCCAACAGGGACACGGTTAACAACACAGGTTCAGCCTAGGTCAAAGTCACTTATTATCTTGAGTAAAGGCTTTGGCCTTTCAGAAGGAACAGACCATGTGCAGGTTTATTATCTAGGTAAAGGTTAAAGGTCTGTTACAGTGACATGCAAAGAAGTGAAACATTGCGAGAATAGAGAGATAATCCATGTTTGTTTGTGTGGTAAACCTTTGGGACAATTATAAAGGATTTAATAAGAAGAACAGCTATGCATAAAAAATGTGGCAAAAATAAAACAACAGAATGGGTGCATTGAAAGTGAAACAACACAAATATATTATATGTATTTCTATACAACATATAACTTTAGGTAGCCCTTTAAAGCGCAGGACTTTAGAAAATGCCCTAGACATATAGCATGTGACTATCCTGCAGGCTGTTTCTGTT
This sequence comes from Minisyncoccota bacterium, assembly GCA_905478465.1. Lineage (GTDB taxonomy): Bacteria > Patescibacteriota > Minisyncoccia > Phycocordibacterales > CAJQIN01 > CAJQIN01. The sequence continues at coordinate 1,774 of CAJQIN010000006.1, forward strand.
TTATGCTGTCTGTTAGTCATCAGTATCTTAGTCATGCAATGATAGCCAAAAATACATAATCAGGCAATGAACAACATTCAATTGTATCTAATTTTAAATTGGACTGTAAAGGCATAAAAGACTGTATTACAATTTATCTCTAGATCAGTGATTGTATCCACACAGCCAGCTCAAGAGTTCCCCATTCAAATACAATAAGTTTTATACAATGTTTTGACTTCCAATCAACAATAGTTTTGATAGAAGTGCTGCCTTAACTGCCTTGTTCAGTTTCCAGCCTCTTCTTCAGAATATACTGATGACTAGCAAACAGCTTATAACTTAACCTGCCTGCAAGTGGCTCACAGGCTGTTTTGAATTTGAGCTGGTTACATTTTCCAGTTTACAAAACAAAACTTTCTATGCTGTAAAGGGTTCACTAATTTATTCAAGCAGCGGCTGGGGATATAGCTGTCCTTTGGACTACCTTGTGCTTAAATGTTTTTCTGTAGACTTCTAAAGTTGCGTATTCGTGGAAGCATCTTAAATGTTTATAACTTAAATAAGGTAAGGTTTTGTTAATACTCCTCATTGTCAACAGTATTAGTTGTATATATGAAAACACATTTTTTCATTTCCTTTCTGTATCGATTGTTTAATGTTTGCTTAATTAAAGTATCCAGCAAACAATGCAGTTGATAGAGATACAACATAGAATAATAAAAGGTTGAGTTGTTGAATAGACCAATTTAAACTAGAGAAGCAAGTGTTTTGAGATCTTTCAAGTAATGCTTTTGTTGTTATGTTTATGATTGCATAAATATAGAAAATAGTTATGTTTACATAGATGTCTATTTTGATATGTGGTAAAGTGTCAACTGACCAAACAGTTCATTGCTCTTACATTCCATTTCTTTGTACTTCTATACTTAGATAATTTATTTTATTTACATACTTGATATGCAATTGTTTGAACTACCAAATCTGTCACTTTCAACCAAAAATATAGATACAATATGTGATGTGTGAAGTGAGAATTGACCTTCGGACATAAACGGACAATGTAGCTCCAGATCAGCTTGTGCATCTATACAGTCTGATCTGAGAGCTACATTATCTGCTGATAAATCATTATTTCCCTATTTGTATGCCCCCGATTGATTGGATCGGGGGCCATATTGTTTTTGCCCTGTCTGTTTGTGGGTTTGTTTGTTTGTCATCAACTTTAACCTTGCCTATGACTTTTGAACCATTACAGATGCAGACTTGATACTTGGCATGCATATACACCACATGAGGGCACACATTTCTATCGGTGACTTGACCAGGTCAAGGTCATCCTTCAAAGTCAAAGTTCAATTTAAAGGTCAATTTTGTGTGTTTGAAGATTGCCCATAACTTTGGAATCATTGTAGATACAGACTTGGTACTAGGCATCCAAGCTCAACACATAAAGCTGCAAATTTGTAGTGGTGCCATGTCATGGTCAAGGTCGTCTTTCAAGGTCAAAGGTCAAATTTACAAAATAGGTCAAATTTACAAAATAGCTGATAATATTCCAACGTCTCTAAATACAGACTTGGTAATAGACATGCATGCTCAACAGATAAAGGTGCAACATTTTAGTGGTGACTTGTCAAGGTCAATGTCGATTTCAAAGGTCAACTTTACAAAATAGCTTATAACTTTTCAACCACTGTAGATACACACTTGGTACTAGGTTTCCATGCTCAACACATAAAGGTGCCCAATTTTAGATAAAGGTGCAAAATTTTAGTGGCGACTTGTCAAGGTTAAGATTGCTTTTCAAGGTCAAATTTACAAAATTGCTTATAACTTTTCAACTGCTGTAGATACAAACTTGGTACTAGGCATTCATGCTCAACACATAAAGCTGAACAATTTTAGTGGCGACTTGTAAAGGTCAAGGTCGTCTTTCAAGATCACATGTCAAATTTACCATATAACTTATTACTTTTGAACCCCTGTAGATACAGACATGATACTACATGTACACATGTATATTGAACACACGAATGTGCACATGTGTATGTGTGACAGGCAAGGTCTATGTCATCCTTCAATCTTTGCCACCAATATTTACCTGTTAAAGTGACAAGTTACATTTTACTTTTATTCGATGCTGTATGACCTTTATTATGTCGTTGCGCCGTACAACCAATCAATCAATCAGTCAACTATGTCATCATTCAAGGTCAAAGGTCAAATTGACATAATAGCTCATTACTTTTGAATCGATATACATACAGACTTGATAATAGACACGTATATGCAACATATGATGTTTACGGGCAAAAGGTCAAGGTGGGTGCCATCCTTCAAGGTCAAAGGTCAAATTTACAAAATAGCTTGAATCACTGTACATTTAGAATTGTAATGAAAGCATTACTACATACCAAAGGAAGTCATACGTCTCGTAC
>CAJQIN010000007.1 GCA_905478465.1 Minisyncoccota bacterium
GACTTTTAATTTTATTAAATAATACATAAATTTCATAATAGAAAATTGCTAAAAATTTACATTTTATACGCGCATCTATTTTCTGGTTTGTGTAATGGATCGTATCTAGATCGATTTCGATCATGTTATCTTCGCCCCCAATATGATAAAAAATTTTATCAATTGTCGCCAAATCAACATATTTCATTAAAATATCAACAAGAATATTAATGGTATTATTGTTATATTGATAAGAATCAATCAAATGCAAATCTTTTGTGGATGATTTGAGAATATATTCAACTACAATAGATTCTAAAACGTGTCGTTCATTTATGGTTGAAAAGGATGCACCCATTTTATATATATAATTAATTGAATTTAAATGCTAGACATAAATTATAACTATTCATTAATGGCGGCTCATCGAACAAAAAAAATCAGGCAAGCTTCTGTAGATATCAAAGCATTATGGGACAAATTTGATGATGAAATTGGTGAAAATAAAATGGAATGTGTATATAATCCAGCCCGTTCTATTGATGAATGTTCTACATGTAAATCTACACTGTCTCTTACAGACGATGGATTTTTAGGGTGTACAAATGTAAAATGTGGAATAATATATACAGATATGATAGAGCAAAGTGCTGAGTGGAGATATTATGGTGCAGATGATACTGGAAATAGTGACCCAACCCGATGTGGTATGCCAATTAATCCATTACTGGCCCAATCATCATTTGGGTGTAAAATATTGCCGGGGGGGGCAGGTAGTTGGGAGATGAGAAAGATAAAGCGCTATACGGAATGGCAGTCCATGCCATATAAGGAGAAATCGCAATATGATGAATTTCAAATGATAACGACAATGGCGCAAAATCATCATATTCCTAAACTAATTATAGATGGTGCAATTAGATACCACAAGAGAATCTCGGAGCAGAAGACATTTAGGGGGTTAAATCGTCATGGGATAATTGCAGCATCAATATATATTTCATGTAGTATGAATAATTATCCGAGAACGGCAAAAGAGATAGCAACAATATTTAATTTAGATTGTACAAGTGCGACAAAAGGTTGCAAAAATGCAATAAGTATAATTAATACATTAGAAACGGATTTTGTAAATAATGATAAGACCATTTTAATGCAAGCAACTCCGGAAAAGTTTATCGAGAGGTTTTGTAGCAAACTAAATATTAGTGAAGAACTAACAAAGGTCAGTAAATTTATTGCAACAAAGGTGACTAAGAATGGACTTATTCCAGAGAATACTCCACCATCAATTGCGGTAGGTATAATATACTATGTATGTTTAAGATGTAACCTAAATATTACAAAAAAAACAATTTTCAGCATGACAGGTGTGAGTGAAGTTACGATCAATAAATGTTGCCAGAAACTGCAACAACATGACTTGATTCCAAATATGATTTTGAAAAAATACAATAAATAATCGTTAAAAAATAATCGTTAAAAAATAATCACAAAAAATAATACAATAAATAATCGTAAAATTTATATATGTATATTAAATAATGGCTCCTCCGAAAATAATTTTTGTTGTGCCGTATAGAGACAGAGAACAGCAAATGTTTTTTTTTAAAAATTATATGAAATATGTATTAGAGGATTATGCGGAAGATGAGTGTGAAATATATTTTTCTCATCAAATGGATGGGCGGGAGTTTAATAGAGGTGCGACTAAAAACATAGGTTTTATGGCGATGCGTGATAAATATCCTAATGATTATAAGAATATAACATTTGTGTTTAATGATATAGATACAATTCCACATAAAAAGGGGTTGTTTGATTATGAGACCAAAAAGGGTGTAATTAAGCATTTTTATGGATTTAGGCATGCATTGGGTGGTTTTTTTTCTATTAAAGGGGTAGATTTTGAAAGATTAAATGGGTTTATAAATAATTGGGGATGGGGGTATGAAGATAATGCATTAAATGTTCGTGCTGATAAAGCAATAGGTATTACAATTGATAGGAGTCATTTTTGGGATATAGGAAATAATAATATCATACAATTATTTGATAGTGTAACGCGCAGTCTTAATTTTAAAAACAAAGATAATTTTTTAAAGGACAATATAAATGATGGATTAACAACTATCCAAGGTGTTAAATATAAAATCCAAGGTGATATGATAAATATAGAAACATTTAATACAATGCGTCCATATGTAGAAAGGGAAATTAAGACGTATAATTTATTCACTCAGGGGCGGACTCAGATGCATAAGATGCGCGGATTTAATGAAAAGAAACCTCCATCACCACTTGTGCCCCAATCCCAAAGACCCCCACCACCAAAATCGATGTCAGTTGGATTTCACCAAAACACAAAGCAAAGAAGGATGTTTAAGATGTTTTAACCATATCGGCAATGATTTCTTCGCGGACACGTTTCCATTTAGGGTCGCCGGCGGCATTAGTAACTTGCCCAGGATGCAAACGATAATGAAGAAGAACATCGGGCATATTGTGAATTTTACCATGAGTTTTCAACATTTTTAATTCAAGATGAAAATCTTCAATCATAGAATGTTCGGTGGGGTCATAATTTCCGGCATAAAGAATCGCAGATTTACGATAACAGACAGTGGGATGGTTAATAAACCAATCTTTTGGTGCTTGTTTATATTCGTCCCAATTAATTGAATGATGTTTTGTATTCATTGTAACATTTTTAATATCATCTCCTCTGAACATAGATACCTGACCTCCACAAATCATACATTTTGGATGAGCATACATATGGTTTAGTTGTTTAGCGATTCTCTCTGGAACCATTATATCATCACTGTCCATTTTAATGATATTTTCATGAGAACACATATTAACACCTTTATTTAAGCTATATCCGATACCCTTGTTACCATCATTTTCATCATAAACAACAGAAATCCAACGAGAAGTTTCTTTAAATTGTTTTAAAATAGATATAAGCTCGGTAGTCGAGGCTTCAGTAGAGCCATCATTAATCCAAACCACTTCCATATTGAATTTGCCAACTTGTGCTTTAATTGACTCCAAACATTCTTTTACATATTGTGGTTTCGTATTGTAACTAGAAACCAGGACAGAACATGCTAATGCATCTGCCGGAGGAGTAAATGCATCAGGAAGTTCAACCTGATTCATAACGTCATAGTTTTGTTTCGTAGAACCCCACTCTTGATAGGCATATACTTTTTCATGACCTTCATATTTGATGCCAGAATAATGAAATGGTAGGAAATAATGGCTAGGGTACATGGTAATGTTTTTAAATTCATACATTTGGCAGATGCGAGTAAGTAGTCCAGGCCCAACAGTATACCAAGCGCGATTACCAGTCTCTCTATTACTGATAGGATTCCGTGCAATCCATTCAAGTGCGGAATTTACAATAGGATGTGATGGTGTGAAACCCATGGTGCCAGTGGCAGCCAAACCTTTACGAACTTGTTCTTGTTCCCAGCCAGCAAATGCATCAACCCCATCCGCCAAAATGTGCGAATCGATTGGCTCAATGCATATGGAATCCGCGTCAACGAAGACGCCGCCAAATTTTTGTAGAATGATCCAGCGAAAGACATCGGCTTTGCCATTAATTTCTTCAATGCTATTAACACGGCGAGCGTAACGACCGATGTCAACATTGTGTACGATTTCGGCTTCATTCCAGAGACGATATTCCCAACCGAGTGGCACATGTGCATCTCGCCAGGTGTTCATAAATTTGGTGGGTGCTGGTTTCTTACCAATCCAGAGTTGGTGAATAATCTTAGGTATTGTCTGCGTAGCCATTAAATATAATATAATAAACCTATTTAATATATTATAAATTAATAATCGTAATAGATGGAATTTCACCAAAAGTTTTAATGTTATATACATTAGAATATTTTTCTAATATCGGTTGAATTTTCGGTTTATTATATTTATTCATCCATTCAATATTATCTCGTTCAAGAGAACCACCTTCTAATATAATTGTGCCACCATCTGATAGTTTTTGCATATAATTATCGAATACAAATTGATATACATCGCCATTATTTGCGATATCAATGTGAAGTAAATCAATACTTTTATCATCAAGAGATTTTACAATTTCAAAAAAATCGCCATGTTCAATGGTAATATTTTTATTATATGCAAATTTATCTACGATATCATTTTTAACAGCATGATTACCGTTAAAATCTTCAAAAATATCATATCCCCATATTGTTGCGTCCGGTGCATAATCGGCAAATTTTTTTAGGGAAAATCCTTCTAATATGCCAATTTCAAGTATTGTTTTTGGTTGTTTCAAAAAAGTAGTATTTGCAATAAGATCTCCAAAATCAACGGTATTATTATAGGATGATTTCATATTATGAATAAATGTTATATTATGTTTATTATGTATTAAATATAATAGTCTATTAAAACTATTAATGAGTGACATATCTTTATTTAAAGTATTTATGAGCGAGGATGTATTAAAACCAGTAAATGAATTATTGATGAGCGGACAATTGACACAGGGACCAAAAGTTGAACAATTCGAACAGATGCTTCAAGAATATTTGAATAATCAGTATGTTTTAACATTAAATTCTGCAACAGCAGGTTTAACATTAGCACTTCGGTTATTGAAAGAAAAATCCACAACTTGGCCTGGTTTCGATGATGAAACGGATGTAGTATTGACGCCAGCATTAACATGTTTTGCTACGACGGCAGCAGTATTATCAAATAATGTAAAAATACGTTGGCTTGATGTGGATGTAAATACAGCCAATATTTCTCTAGATGATTTAAAGGCAAAACTAAATGAAACAACAAAGGTAATATATTTGGTTCATTGGGGTGGAAGCCCAGTAGATTTGGATGAATTAGATAAGATTTGCGAAGAACATAAAGAAAAATATGGATATAAACCATTTGTTGTAGAGGATTGTGCCCATGCGTTTGGCGCGGAATATAATGGAGAAAAGATTGGTTCATCTAATAAAGATAATCATATGTGTGTATTTAGTCTACAAGCAATCAAGCATTTAACAACTGGTGACGGTGGTATAATAACCTTTCCAAATGAAGAATTATTTGAAAGATGTAAATTGCTCCGATGGTATGGGATTAATCGCGATAAGCGAAATTATAAAGGGAAAGATTTTAGAATGGAAAATGATATAGTTGAATGGGGATATAAGTTTCATATGAATGATTTGAATGCAACGATTGGTATTCATAATTTGCCACATATACCAGATTTATTGGAGAAGAATAGGGCAAATGGGAAATTTTTTGATGAGCAATTAAAAAATGTTCGTGGAATTGAACTAATGAAGACTAATCCAAAATGTAATTCGGCATATTGGCTTTATAGCATTCGCGTATTGGATGGTAAAAAGCAAGATTTTATAAATAAAATGAAAGAAGCAGGAATTATGACAAGTCAGGTTCATAATCGCAATGATATAAATAGTGTTGTTGAAGAATTTAAAGAAACATTACCGAATCTAGATGAATTGGAAAAAGAACTCGTATGTATTCCAGTAGGATGGTGGTTGGAAGAAAAAGATATAAAATATATTGTTGAAAACTCCAAAAGTTTTTAATGTTAAAGCACCGATTTATCATTGAAATAACACATAATCGATATTTATGGTTAATATCATTAATTGTATCTATTAGTAAATTTAATTTTTGGGTTTATTTTTTAATACTTTCTATAACAATTCAATTTCACTCGTATTTTTACCAAATAAATTTATACGAATAAAAAGGCTTTCCTTTTTTATTTTTAATGGTTGATTTAAAAAGAATCAGTATAGTTTACATCTAAACAACCCATTTTTAAAAGTTTATCTTGTAGGCATTCCTTTGATATAATATTCATATTACTATTTAAATCAACTTGTTCTTGTGTTAATAGTTTGCCGTCGAAATTAGGAATTATATGATAATATCCATTTTTTTTGTATTGTAATTGATATTGTGTTCCATTAATTAAGGACTCGTATAGTTTTTCACCAGATCTTAATTTAGTTACCAATGTTTTTTTATTATATAGTTCTGAAAATATTTCAAATAGGTCTTTTACATACATAGATATTATTTCAGGAACAATTGTTTCACCATTATTACCGTGTTCAATTGCATATTCAATTAATTTGCAACTTTCATCTAATGTCATAATAAATCGTGTCATTCTTACATCAGTAAGTGTTAATTCTTTAACATCCTCATTTTTACCCAAAGAATGTAATAATGGTATAATGCTTCCTCTTGAGTTTAATACATTACCATATCTAACAATATTATATTTTATAGTATTAGATTTATATGCTGCCTCCGAAATCATTTTTTCAGAAATAGCTTTACACATTCCATATGTATTAACGGGACTGCATGCCTTATCAGTACTAATAAATATAACATTTTTAAAAGCAATACTGTTTTCTAATTCTATTATAGAATTTATTATATTTTGCACTCCTAATATATTTGTTTTAATACATTCCCCGGTATCATATTCACATTTATCAACATGTTTCATTGCAGAAGCAATTATAATAATATTTGGTTTAATTAAATTTAAAGCATATTTAACCTTTTCTTTATCGCGAATATCTCCAATTATATTTTTTAATTTTGGAAATTTCTTTTCTATATTCCAGTGTTTGCATTCGTCTCTTGAATAATTATATATTGTATTATTGTTTATATTTTTAGAAATGAAATTATATCCTAACGACCCAGTACCTCCAAAAAATAAAATTGTATTATTTTCCATATAATAATATATGAAAACTATATTTATATAAATATAACAATGTAGTGTTAAATTAACTATATTGATATAGACATGGCTATAAGAGAATCTAATAATGATATACAACTATTTAAAGTGTTTATGGATCCTGGTGTAACTGAACCTTTAAACGAAGTTATTTTAAGTGGTAAGCTTTCTCAATATGAAAAAGTAACAGAATTTGAAAAGCATTTGTCGGCATACATAGGAAATTCTAATTTATTAACAATGAACAGTGCAACGAGTGCTTTACATCTTGCATATCATTTATTAAAGTCACCGATTCCAGAATTAAAATTTCCTGGTCTTGATTTGAATGATGAAGTTCTTACAACTCCATTAACTTGTGTCGCGACTAATTGGCCTATTCTTGCTAATAATTTAAAAATTAAATGGGTCGATATTAATAAAAATTTAAATTTAGATATAATTGATTTGAAACAGAAATTATCTAAAAAAACAAAAATTATTTCAATAGTTCATTGGGGTGGTTATCCTGCTAATTTAGATGAATTAAAAGATGTCCAAAGATATTGTGAAGAAAAATTTGGTTTTAGACCTATTATTATTGAAGATTGTGCTCATTCTTTTGGAGCTGAATATAAAGGACAAAAATTAGGAAATCATGGTAATATTGTTATATATAGTTTTCAAGCTATAAAACATTTAACATGTGGGGATGGAGGACTATTAGTATTACCAATAAAAGAATTGTATGAACGCGGTAAACTATTGAGATGGTTTGGTATTTCTAGGGAAACTAAAAATAAACAGAAAGATTTTAAAGTAGAAGATAATATAAAAGAATACGGTTTTAAGTTTCATATGAATGATATTAATGCAACAATTGGATTGCATAATTTACCATTTTCAGTTGAAAATCTGAGGATACATCGTGATAATGCATCTTATTATTTAAAAGAATTTAATGATATTAATTGTGTTGAATTATTAGAAACAAATTTAAATATTAATGCTGCATGGTGGACCTTTACATTTTTTATAAACAATCTGAATGAATTTATATCATTTATGAAAAAAAAAAATATAAATGTAAGTCAGGTACATGGTAGAAATGATAATCATGATACAGTATCTGAATTTAAAGTTAAATTACCAAATTTAGATAAAATTTTAGAAAGACTGATTTGCATACCTGTTGGATGGTGGATTACACATGATGATAGAAAATATATAGTTCAATGTATAAAAGAATGGGATAAATTATTAGAAAAATAAATAAAGGTAAACATAATATTAATATTATAATGAGTAATTATTCTATTATTGAATTAAATGAAGATTATTATGAAGAATATAACAAAATTATTATTGAATTGACTGGAAAAGATTATAGTATTCGAAATGAAATAAAAGTAAATAATAGATATATATTTATTTTGTTAGTAAATAAAAAGGTAATTGCTTGTGGGTCATTATTCATACATAATAAAATACATTGTAATAATATAGGTATCATAGAAGATATAATTGTTTCTCAAAATTATAGAACAAATGGATATGGTAAATTATTAATAGAATTTCTAGTATCAAAAGCAAAAACATTTGAATGTTACAAAGTAATATTAGGATGTCAAGATAAAAACATAAAATTTTATGAAAAAAGTTTATTTCACAAAGGAGGAATTGAGATGTGTAAATTTTTATTATAAATATATATTATATAAAGATACAGTATACTTTATATAATATGTTAATATATGGCATATGTTATTATTTCAACAATCAAAAAATAAAAAATATCCAAAATCATATTACCTGTTTTAAAAGGATATCTAATGCAAATGATACATTTAGTGTTTGTGTAATGATTGACAGTCATGACCTGACTGAACATGATACCGTAAAAAATTATATAGAAAAAATTATAAAAGAAAATAATATGTTAAATTTCAAAGTATTTACATGTTTTAATTATGGAGGAACTGTCTTAGGCTTGTGGAAAACCTTTGAATATTATAAAACATATACTAATCATAATATAGCATTTTTCGAAGAAGATTTTCATCCAATTAATACTAACTGGTTGAATGATTCAAACGAGTTGTTAAAAACAAATAAATATATCTATATAGGCGAACATATTCCTCCTGAAAATAAATCAATTGTTGACAAAAATTTAAATATAAAACAAAAGCCTATTAAAGAATTAGACAATGAAAATTGTTGGAAATTAAGTTTTACAAAAATTTTGCAAGAACATAATTGTAGTATAATTAATGAAACACTGTATTGGACTGATGGAGGATATTATTTTAGTTCTATTGAAAACTTTAATAAAATTTATAGTAAAATCGGTATTTTTCATAAAGGAAATAAAAATACAAAATATCATCACGAAATAGACGGAATAATACTAGGTGAGGTAGGATTTCCTAGTCAAGTAAAAAAATTTTTTGATTTTAAAGGCATATTAAGAAAAGAGTATTTTACTCATAGTTAAGTTGGAACAACTAATAGTAATTATTTGTAATATTTTTTACGCATAAATATTATTATAAAATATTAATATTATCAATCGAGCTATTAAAATTTGTTTAATATTATTATTTAATTCATATTGTCTTCTAAGAATATTTACTTTTTTTATAGAATATGTAAATTTAAACCAACCATATTTATTATTTTTTGTCCAATGGTTATAAAAATTATATTGACTTTCAAGATTATATTGATGTTGTAACCAATCTTGTTGTTTTTCATCGGAATAAATTTGATATTGTTTAATATCAAATTTATTTTTTTCAATATTATTAAGTAAATTAATAACATCTTTTTCTGTGCCAATTAATTCTGTATTTTTAGTTTGTTCATTCTCTTTTTCTCCCATAACATCATATGTATGTAAAAAAATATGAACATTAAAACCTTGATTTTGTAGTTGTTTTATAATTCTTTCATAAAATAACTTTCTAGTTTTTCAAATCGAAACCCTCTAAGTTGCCCATAAAATTGTATTGCAATATGGTTTGTCATAATATGAATTAATGTTGTGTAATATGTTTATATCAATAACTTAAAAAATATAAAGTATTTAAAAATTAATGTTTATATATATAAAATGAGAATTATCATAACTGGTGGGACCGGATTTTTAGGTAAGCGTTTGTTTCGTGATTTGCAAGAAAAAAATCATACAATAATGAGTTATGATATTGTTGATAATTATGATATTTTAAATCTTGAACAGTTGAAGAGTACATTTGAACGTTTTGTTCCAGATGCTGTAATACATCTAGCAGCTTGTGCGGATTTAAATATTTTTGCTAATAAACCTGAAATATCATATAAGATTAATGTTGTTGGAACCAGAAACATATTAAACATGTGTGAAGAATATAATGCAAGATTATTATTTGCTTCTACTTGTTGTTGTTATGGAAATAATGATACTCACCCAACTGACGAAACCTCGCAAACATGTCCAACTGAACCATATGCTCAATCGAAAAAAGAAAGTGAAAAGGAAATATTGGAGGTTGGATTACCTCATTGTTGCATGAGATTAGCAACTTTTTATGGTGAGGAAATGAGGTCTGCATTAGCACCAGCTGTATTTATTGATAAAGCTCATAAAAATGAAACTATTGAAATTCATGGTTCTGGTGGGCAAACAAGAACCATGACTTATGTTGATGATATTGTGAGTGGTATTATTACTATTGTTGAAAATGACCCAAAATATACTATTATTAATATAACAACAGAAGAAGAAACAAGTGTTTTAGATATGATAAACCATGCAAAGAAAATTACTGGAAATGATACAAAATGTGTTCATATACAAGATAGAAATGGACAAATTAAAAAGGAAGTTATTCTATCAAAAAGATTGCAATCGTTTGGTTGGAAATGGAAGACAACTTTTGAAGATGGAATGCACAAAAGTTACGAATATTATTTGAAAAATGATGAAAAATTTAATTAGATAGGTATAATTATATTGTGATTACATTATTCCAGCTAGGAGAACCACACATATCAATATGTGAATAATTATAATTATTTAATTTGTAATTTTGCCATGAACCAAAATATGGTCTATTACAATCACATACCCCAGCAATTGCATCTAAACCATATCCAACATCTATAATAATAGCATTTGTAATTTTCCGTATCTTATTAAAAAATTTTAATTTTGCCATACCCATTCCAACAAAAAAAATTTTGCATTTGCTGTTTTTAATTTGTTCTAATATTTTTTTCTCTATATTGTCATCTTCTATTGCCTGTCGCTGCGGAACATTTACATATTCTATAAAATAATCATTTTCTATGTATTTTTTATATTCATTGTGTTCTAATAACTTTTTAATTAGTTCTAATTTTTTTTCATTTCCGATTAATCCAATTTGGTTTTTAAATTCTTTTAATAGCCATTTGTTTGCAATCAATCCATAAATAATATCTAATGGAAAGTTCATTAATTCACTTTGAGAGCGTATTTTGTAATTTTTATTAAATAGATGTGTGTGATTAAATAATTCGGTTAAATTGTTTGATTGTTTGAATAGTTTATATTGATCACGAAAATGGATAATATCGTTCAACCATCCTTTAAAATCCCATCCAATTTGTGTTGTAATACAATCAACACTTAATAATGATTCATAACAATCAATATATTGTTTGATCGTTTGTTTTCCTGAATAGTGCCTTGGTAAAATTTGTTTTGTTATTAATTTTCCTTGACGACTGGTATCGTCAGGAACAATTCTTGATAAAAAACAATATTCTGCATGGCCTACGCGCAATACATGATATGATGTATTATTTTCAAAATGGTTTTTAATATTTTTTTTAAAATTCTCCATATCTTCTTGAAATGTTGGCCAAAAATTTTCATCTAGATACGGTCCGCTTGCTTGTTCAGAATCAATATTACTAGTTCCTGATATAGTATATTTATTCAACATTATAATATAATTATACAAATATTTAAGTTAATATAATTATACAAATATTTAAGTTAATATAATTATACAAATAATTACATTATAAATTATTATTCCTCCAACCATTTTTGATTATCAACCGTCCATTCTACTGTTTTTCTAAGTGATTCTTCAAAATTCATTGGCAGTTTAAAGCCCATATTAAATAATTTGCTTCCATCTAATCCATATCTTAAATCATGTCCAGGTCGGTCACTATGAAAATCTGTCATTTCATAATCCAGCTCCCTTCCCATAAAACGTGCAATCATCTGTGCCATTTCCAAATTGCTTACTTCTCTCTCCCCTGCAATATTATATTTTTCTCCCAATGTACCATTTTTAATTAAAAACAACACAGCAGCTGCAATATTTCTTCCATGAATATAAAACCGTGTTCCAGATGTTTTTTTATCAGGATAACTATGAATATAAATTTTTTCATTGTTTAAAATACGCTTTACACATAGGGGAATAAATTTTTCAACATGTTGGCGCTCTCCAAAAGCATTCATTACATTTACAATTATTAACGGAATCTTATATGTATTCTCATATGAAATGCATATTTGCTCCGCAGCCGATTTTGATGCAGAATATGGATTTGTTGGTTTATGTCTGTCCCATTCTTTGAACAATGCGTCACCTAATGCAGGTCCAAATACTTCATCTGTACTAAAATAAAAAAACTGTTTTAGATTTGGCAATGTACGGGCATATTCCAACATATTAAAAGTACTACCAATATTATTATCTAAAAATGTTTTGGGGTCTTTAATACTATTATCTACATGTGTCTCTGCGGCCATATGAACAATATAATCAACATCATTTCCAATCTCTTTTTTGATACCATCTGGGATTGGATTCACGAGATCATTTGTAAATATTTTTACTCGATTGTTATCTAGTGTTTCTGTATCACGTAAACGTTCAAATCCATTACTTGCATAACTTAGTTTATCAAGTATTATAATTTCCCAATCTGTATTCTTATATACATGTTCAACAAAATGATGTCCAATAAATCCACAACCACCTGTTAAAACAAGTTTCATTATATGAATATTATTAATTATTATCTAAGTTTATACAAATATAAATATTATATATAACTTTAATTATGACAATTGTTTGTATGATGCCAATTTCAACCAATATCCAAAATACAGTATTATTTAATCAAAAACAATTGGCAAATAATAACACCAGATTAATACAATATCAAGATGGATTTGACAAGTTTTTTGCGCTTAATAAAAAATATATTATAAACAAAACCATTGATGTTGTAATTACCGATAATACATGTAATGAACAAGAATTCCCGTCACAGATATTAGACGTAATAAAAAAACATGAATTGACAGATTATGTTAAAATAATTTGTCATAAAAAAAATGTTTATGGGGCACAAAATAAAGGTTGTGGAGTGATTGAACAATGGTTATATAATAAAAATATAATTCAACAATATGATTGGTTTATACATTTTGAACCACGACAATTATTAAAAAGTAATCAATTCATAGATAGTTTTCTAGAAAAGCACCGTAATTTATTTACATTAGGTGCGTGTAATAATCACTTTAATACAGGATTATTTTGTATTAAAACAGATATATTATTGCAATATATCTCTATGGTACGGTTAGATCAAATGGTAAGAAATTATATTTCGATAGAACATGACTTATTTAATTATTTTAAATATATTGAATATGATGTATTAGAAAAAATGGATTTGATATGGTTCAATAGTGCCAATGATAAAGAGTATGAATGGTAATATAATAATTTTTAAAACATATTAAATATATTTAAAAACATATTAAATATATTTACAATTTTAAAATATAATGGAGGATAATCGTTATGATATATTTGAAAACTATTGTAAATCACTTCGCGTTCTAGATAATTTTAAAAAAAATCAGAATATCATTAGTATAATCGAAAATGTCTCTCGGGATTATGGATTTAAATACTTAGATAATATTAAAATTTATGAAAAGAATATGCAACTTAATTGGAATACGATCAAAACTTTAAATGATATTGGTAGCCCCCATGCATTATCGTATTATTTAAACAGTAGCAGCATTACCTCGTTATCACCTACAACATTAAGATACGTGCAATTTAGTCTTGATATGTTAACGCATATGAAAAATAAAAAATGTCAAGATGTCTCTGTATATGAGGTAGGTGGTGGTTATGGTTTCCAAGCAGTTCTTCTAACCGAAATGGCAAAATTATTTGATATTAAAGTTAATAAATATACAATAATAGATTTACCTGGTATTAGTAATATGCAAAATTTATTTATTAAAGAAAGTTCAAAGCGACTTAATCATAATTTTACAGATAGTATTACTACTTTTAATCCAAGTGACATTGATAGTATTACAGTTCCTGAAAACGCATTCTTCGTAAGTAATTATGCGGTTGGTGAATTAAAGAAAGAATGGCAAAATTTCTATGTTGATAAACTTATCAGTAAATGTGCACATGGTTTTATTTGCTGGAACTTTTCGGTTGGAAATCAAAAAATCCATGAATATTTTGATACTATTGAAAAGGAAGTTGTTGAGGAAAATCCTCAGACAAATTGTCACCCAGTTAAAAGTTATAATGTAATGTTCTAATTTAGTAATTTCATAAATCGCTCTGCACATGGCACAGTGCTTAGATTTTCCATTATAAATTCTCTTGGTTTATATTTTTCTCCCGTTTTTATGTTTTTAAGAAAAACATTAAAACAATTTTCCCATTCTTCCCATTTCGTAAAATATTCCCCGCATCTTTCATCCCAATATGGTATGCTTGTTGCTGGCAAACTAGGATGATTTGATCCAACTTCTTGATTCATATTTGTCACATTCCATACGATAAGTGGTACATTGCATGCCATAGCTTCCTGTAGTGCAAAACCCTGACTTTCGTGTGATCCTAATACAATACCGAATTTCGCCTCCTGTAATGTTTTCAAGTAATCATTTTCTTCATATTTCTTTACATAATCAAAAACCTCATATTGAATTTTTCGTTCTCTTAAATAATTTTCCAATATGTTCAGTTCTGATTCATTTCTACGCTTGAAATAAATAAATACTTTGTTTTTCTTATTTTTTTCATCCAATATCGGTTTAAATAATTCTGTATTTACTGGAAATGGCATCATTTTAAGCGGTAAAATTTGCTCTACTCCCATATTTCCCCAAATATTAACGCACCATTCGCTTGGTTGAATATAGATACAATTTCTATGAATATTATTAATTATACTCAACATTTTATTTGGAAATACCGAAAAATGTGGGCCAAATATAAATGTAATATTTGGAAATAATGCTGTGTTAATAGGTGTAGCTGGCGAATATACAACATCTACATTATCCGGATTCAAATCATTGACTGTGCCATATTTATAACTAATATCATTATTTTGTAATATATGTTGCAACATTAAATCTAATCCCAAATGATTTTTATGATGCAACCATTTTTCAATAATAAGCAATTTCATATATTACATATCATAAATTTATTTTTAATATATACTTTTAACTTAATATATATTATTCCAGGTACTAGGGAATAAATCCATCGTATCATGATTCGGAAGCGCCTTGCCAAACCACGCCTCTGGGTAACATACAATCTTATCTGGATTCTCATTCATATATGCACCCCACCAGCTAAAACTGCTGTTTGCTATAATATTATGGTCACAACATGACATCAGCAACATTTGTTCATAATCTTGCAATTCACCAATATATGCAACACTTACAAATGTTATGTCACATTCTTTGCACATCTGGGTTGATATCAATTGTTCCACTATCTTTTCTACTTGTTCTGTATCTTCTTCTTCATGAAAATACAAAACTTTAATTGGTTTCTCTGTCCGGGTAGAGAGAATATGTGCTAATGCCTTTTCATAATACTCCACCGTCTGAATTGGGTGTGCATTCTTATGCGCTTCTGCTTTATAATCACCTATTCTAAAATGCATAGATACAAAAGTGCTCTTAGAGAGAACAATACCGGATTTGTTAAGTACTGTGGCTTTCTTTTGTGGAATCTGCAATAGTTTAACAATGCTCGCATAATTCTCTTCGAAATATTTAGGTGATTGAAAATAGCCAAATAACTTCATATGTTTTGATCGGATGCCATTTGTTTCCGGGAGCGCATCATATCTGAACCTTTTCTCTCTATATACAGGAATAAATTGTGTAGAACCCTCATGAATAAATCCTACGATCTCTTTGAACATACTATCCCAATACAATGGTCTAACACTTCCACCAGCAGAATGCGTATCTAGCTTCCCGGGAGGCAATACAAACTGAGTTTTATTACTAAGTGCATGAGAAATAGTTGCAAAAATTTGAAACATTTGGTTACCCAAACCACCTTGAAGCTCAATCGTAATCATAATATTAATATTACACATAAGTGTTTAATATTAAATATATATATATGGATAAAAAGTACGTGATAGATGTTTAAAAAAATACAAATTTAAATCAGAACTGCAAAACAATCA
>CAJQIN010000008.1 GCA_905478465.1 Minisyncoccota bacterium
GGAGCAGCCCCAGCAGCAAGCGGAGCAGCCCCAGCAGCAGCAGCCCAATGATAAACAATATCTTGCCAATAGTAATCCGCATATTCGGGATGATGTTGTAACCACGATTAATCTCGCCAAAGTCACCACAATTTATGGAATCAGACCAAATAAAAGGGGATTTATATCACCAAGCAAGTTTATTCATCATTTTGGGGAACCATTTAATGCTGATGCAATAATTGCAAAAATCATTGCATCAAATAATCCCAAGTATGCAGATATGACGCCGGATGAAATCAAATTCAAGTGGGAACAGGATAGTAAGCTGGCATGTACTCAGGGTACAAAAATGCATAATGCAATTGAGTTGTATTATAATCAAGTTCCGGGTATCAAAAAAGCAACGGCATGGGAGGGATTGGAAGAAGAATGTAGTCAATTTGACGAATTCATTAAATTTCAAGAATCGGCTGGATTGGAAGCATACAGAACAGAATGGCAAATATTTGATGAGGATAAGCGTATTTGTGGATTTGTTGATATGGTATTTAAGAACAAGAATGGAAATTATGAAATCTATGATTGGAAGCGAGTAAAGGAGATTAAGAAATCCGGATTTTCGAAACTGAAACATAGTGCGCTGTGCTGTTTTGGAGACTGTAATTATTGGCATTACACAATGCAATTGAATCTATACAAGTATATCTTGGAATCAAAGTATGACATGAAGATTGATGGAATGTATTTGGTGGAATTTTATCCTGGTAAGAAACTACAACGACATGAATGTCCATCGCTTATAACAGAGTTGAATGAAGTGTTTGACTCCTTTCCGCCAATGTAAAATTATATATATTTAACAATATAAATAAATATAGTATGTTATAATATGTGGTTTGAAGTATATAAATTTTTATCTGGAACAATAATTATAGGTTGTGGATTTTTTCTTGGATATACCATTGTGAGTATGTATGTATATAAAGAGCAAAAGGTCATTGCTGCCAATTTAACAGATGACGAAAAATTGGAACAATCTATACAGGAATTTGTAACTAAATATTTAGAAGATTACAAGGCACTAGACCGAGACCACATTGATGAAGAAACGATAAAAGCTCTCAGCAACATAACTCTAATGGAGGAGACGCCACTTGGAATAGTAAAAATGTATTATTCTCATGATAATGAATCATTTATATATTGGTCTGAGAGGCAGGTTCCATACAAAGTGTTGGAATCAGTATCACGTAAATATGTAATTGATAACGATTGCAAAAGTATTCATTATGATATGGAAGAAGAGATCGCAATGAAAAAGAAAGAATTATTAGAAGCAACCCAAGAAGAAGAAGAGGAGGAACCGGCTAACTCAGTTTTTGTAACATTTAAAAAGACCAAAGTCGCGGGGGAGAAAAAGCCAATTCTATGTGACAATGCAAATCGGTATAGTTATAGAGGAAAATACCAAGGCACAGGCGAAGCAGGCACAGGCGAAGCAGGCACAGGCGAAGCAGGCACAGGCGAAGCAGGCACAGGCGAAGCAGCCCCAACAGCAGGACCAACAGGCACAAGCCCAAGCACAAGCGAAGCAGCAAGCGCAAGCGAAGCAGGCACAAGCACAAGCGAAGCAGGCACAGCAGGCCCAGCAGGCACAAGCGAAGCAGGCACAGCAGGCACAGCAGGCCGGCACGCAGGTCGTGCCATAGGATTTGCGGAGTATTTAAAACTGAAAGAGAAAGGTATCTATACAATTAATGGTGGTATGTATGAAACGAGAAATGAATTACAGGAAAAGGTAAAGGAGCTTATCCAGGAAGAAGGTGATAGGCAGGGAATTCTTGAATGTGAAACATTATCAATTAGTCCGTCAAATTTTGACACCCATCTGACTCCAAGTACTGATGAAATACCGCAATCACCAGATAAGAAAAATGAGAGTTGGTTATGGTAACTATTTCTTGCTATCAAATTTTTTAAAACCGACGCTTTTTTCAAGATTAAATGAACTTTTAAGATGTGACTTGGCAATCTCAAAACACACCTTATCAATCTCATCAAATGATGACACAAAACGCACCGAAGGAGGGTCAGATTTGGGAGGCATTGTATTAATATACATGTATTATTAATCTTCAATTATTTTTAACAAAGCAAATAATATTCTCTCTAGACTTGCTAATTTTATTATTAGAAGAATACATTTGAGTAATATTGGTATCAATGATATAGCCATGATCTACTAAATAGCAAAACAATTCTGGTAATTCATCGGCGAGCATAAGCTCAGTCGGATCTCGAAGTGATACGACAGCATGAATACAATCATATTGTCGTGCTCCACCGAATTCGGATAATGGTTTATCTGCTAGGAATTGTGTTTTAATGTCGCTAGTTTTCTCAGATAAAATGACGATGCGTTTATATTCATTATTATGTAGATAAATGCGAGTTTTTACAATAAACATATAATATAATAGTATAATATGTCAGAACAATTATTAAACCAAGGGGGATATGGCTGTGTATATTTTCCAGCAAAAACATGCCATCAAAAAATAGAACCAAATGATTTTGTAACAAAGGTACAAATGAAAGAAGAGAAAGAGGAAAGGATGGGTAAATTAATAACTAATATTGCAGACTTTGGTAGTTTTTTTGCACCAGTTATTGAAACATGTCCAGTGATAGCGATTAATCCAGAATTAAAGGACCATCATGGTAAAAAATGTAATATAATCAAGAAAGCTAATGACCAAAAAAAAGAATTGGTGATGATGCGCATTCCGTACATACCTAATGGGGACTTTAAGAAATATATTAAAGAGTCAGGAATAACAGAGATATTGTCATGTTATCGCCATTTATTGTTGTCGATTGAACACCTTATAAATATTAATATAATTCATTATGATTTGAAGGAGGACAATATTTTGTTCAATAGACGTTTAAATAATCCGATAATAATTGATTTTGGATTATCATTTCAAAGAACAGATGTTCCTCCTTCTAATCTTAAAGAGTTAAAAAAGTATTTTTACGTGTATGAACCAACATATTCACTATGGCCATTAGACGTTCATTTATTATGTCTTATCGCAGACGACTATAGCAACCCAGTTACCAATGATAAAATAGAAGATATGTGTAAAAGGTATGTATATAAGGCATTTTCTGACCCAGCGCAGCAGGCACTAGCGGAGCAGGTACAGCAGCAGGCACAAGCGGAGCAGG
>CAJQIN010000009.1 GCA_905478465.1 Minisyncoccota bacterium
CTCGGCTGGATCTGAAACTCCCTCGTGTAAGTCGTAATACTCCTTGTAAGTCACCCGAACTACAGCGTCGAGTGCTGCTCTTTTTTTAGCCAATGCCTCCATAAGGTCTACAACCGATCTTGGTTTGTTTCCTGGCTTAGAAACCTCTTGCTTAGAAAATTGGTTGTCTGGTGGCAGAAGCCCCCTTGTTATGACTTCGTGCCAGTAAACAATCAAGTGGGTAGAGACAGTGAGACCATTTCCATCTTCCTCTTTCTCGTCTTGGACAGGAACCTCATCGAACGACAGACTTTCGAAAGGTCGAAAGGCGATGTACTCAATACTCGTTCGAATTGAGTAGGGTTTTAACCAGCACCCAATAGCTACGGGTTCTTCATCAAAGTTCGTTTGACCAAGCACAACTGCGGGAAGCCATTCGTGTTCTTCGACAAGGTCCCAAAACTTTTCGGGCTTCATATAGAAGTCCTTTCTGCCATATAGGCAAATAGGTTGTGAATGAACTGACACACGTCAGTTTCTGATAGGAGATGGTAACACATATTAATTATGTGTCAATATATTGCTCCCTCTGCTGGACAGGTTCAGAACTCTGAATCGGAGGAAAATTAAAAGAGACATTGAGGAATTGATAAGTTTTGAGGGCTTTGGGAAGTTAGGGGTTCAGAACCAATTAATGATAAAATGAGTAAATTATTATGAAATGTGCATTTTGTGAAATACCAGAGATAAAAGAGAGACAAATTATAGAAAATGATTTGGCTTGGGTTTTCCCAACAAATATTCCAATTACACCAGGGCATACATTAATTTCTCCTAAAAGATGTGTATCTAAATATGAAGATTTAAGTAAAGAAGAAAAAGAAGCCATTGAAGATTTAAGAATAAAAATCTGTTCTTCTCTTAAGAAAGCATTTGAAGCAGAGGGGTTTAACTTTGCTTGGAATGATGGAAAAAACTGTGGTCAATCTGTTCCACACTTTCATTTACATATTGTTCCTAGAAAAGAAGGGGATTCTGGAATTTACAAATATGAACCAAGAGAGTTTCTATACAGACCAGGAAGCAGGAAAGATTCTCCAGAAAAGGAGTTACAAGAAGTTGCAAAACTAATTAGAGATAATGTCAATTAATATGGCTCACGAAATTGAAACAAAAGTTTTAGATATTGACTCAGAAAAAATCCAAGAGGAATTATTAAGTATTGGTGCAAAGAAAACTAAAGATACAAAACTAATTGTTAATACTCAACAGGTGCCGCTGTCACCAGACCTCTGGTCCAAGGTGTCATTTTCGTTGAAACAACGTATGTCAGACATATCCATAGCTTGCACACTTGCTTAGTTGTGCCCCTGCCAAGAATCGAACTTGGATCATGAGTTTCGCAAACTCAAATTCTATCCATTAAACTACAGGGACATAGGGAAAAATGTAGCAGGTAAACTGCCAGGAGTCAAAATTATAAAGACGGATCAGATACGGTGGTTGGATTTTTTTTAATAAAATCAAAATGAGATTCTTTTGCTTCAAAAATCTCAACAACCTCATTTAGATCTGAGTGCTGTATAGACATATTCATTTTTACAGGAGTAGCTTCTTTATTAAGCCAAACACCACGTTCTGCTTGTATATAGATAACCCAATGAATTAAAATACTACACGCTATAGCTACGAAGAAAAAAACAAGAATATATTTCCAATCATGCCTAGGACTAAATAGATCTTTTTTTTGAACTTTTTTACCTGAATGAAAAAAGTTTTTTATTGAAGAAAAGTATTTTTTCATAATTGTGGATGTTTAAGAACATTAAAATGTATAGCTGATTCCCAGTATTTCTGTGATGGCGATAGGGTAGTGTCTTTAGATGAAGAACCAGAGAAGCTTTCTTTTGTTGATGTGATTTGTGTAATATTTATCTTATACGGCAGTGATTCTAAGAGATGAATAAAATTAATATTATTTTGCCATTCTCCTGATACAAGTATTGATAGGTTTAAAGTATCACCATATATTTTATTATATGTTTGTGGAATTATGGCAACTTCTTGTGTAATAATTTCTAATCCAGTATCACGTGCAAGTTGTTCTATGTGTTCAATGAAGGCTACTTCTTGCTTGTCTCCTATAAAAGAAGTATCAACACGTTGTATCTTCTCACTCAAGTTAGCTAAGGTTTGTTGTGTTTTTTTGAAAATATCTGTCCTGTCTTCTGTAATCATTTTCTTGCTAAGCTCATAATGG
Organism: Minisyncoccota bacterium; assembly: GCA_905478465.1. Lineage (GTDB taxonomy): Bacteria > Patescibacteriota > Minisyncoccia > Phycocordibacterales > CAJQIN01 > CAJQIN01. The sequence continues at coordinate 2,240 of CAJQIN010000009.1, forward strand.
GCTTGTGTGATATTTTTTTGTACTCGCCAAAAAAGAAATCCGTACATAGAAAGCATTACCAACATTACGATAGTAACAATAATTAGTGTTAATTTTTTTGAGTATTTATTCATTGTGTACGAAGTATTATTGTTATAGAGAATGATATGTCAGTATTTTGTGCAAAGTTTGAAACGGGCAGGTCTACAGAAGAAACATATGTTTCTGTTTCTAAGTTTTGTTTGAATGTAAGTAGAGAATCTCTATCATCTGCATTTCCTGAAAGCAGCAAGCGTTGTTCAAAATTATCTTGTATTGAAAAATTAAAACCACGTATGTGTATATTTGGACCAGAAAGTTCAGCGATATCACTTATTACATCGTACATACTTTGAGGAGCGTCTTGTTGTAGAGTATCTATTTTTGTATTTAATGCAGATACCGCGTCTTTAATTTCATTATTTTTTACATTTTCAGTATCTTGCTCATTGTGTAAAACAACTTCTTTTTGTAGTTGTGAATTAAGTAGATGAAGTGGAATTATCATAACTATTGATGTCACAATAATACTCATAACAATTTCAGCAAGAATAATTCTACGTCTGATGATGTATTCAGCTCTAATTTTTTTCTGTTCTTTTTTTGGAAGGAGGTTTATATTCATGTATTTATTTTAACAAAGTCATGCCTACAGCGGCTGCAAATCTAAGGGAATCTTTCCGGGGCATATCAGGAATAGTTTCTTCAAAGTTAAAAGCATTTACCCAAACATTCGCTATCTCTGCAGGAGTACTTACATTGCTTCCAATGTAGTCGGTAAGTTCTATTTCATTTTTTATCGATCCACAAAATATAATTTTCTTTAATGCATCATCGGCTCCATCATGAGTTCTCCAGTAGGTCATGATTTTTTTGATTTCCCTTAGTAATATGGGCAAGTTCTTCTGTCCAAGAGAATCATCTTTTTTGAAAACATCAAGAACGTTAACATTAAATTCTCGTTCGGAGATTGAAGATGTGGAAGAGAAACGTACAACACCATCTGATACTATATAAAAACCAGCTTTATCTCCATGAATATTTACAATAAGTTCTGTAGCACAGTCTTTGTCAGAAATAATAGCTTCTGCAACAGCTTGAGATTCAACCTGAAAAGATGTAGGGACAAGGTCTGCGGCTCTAAATACATCCATGTATTGAAGAACAACGGATTTTGGTAGAACAGAAACCATCACTTCTGTTTTCTGGTCCTCATGTTCTTGGATTATCATAAAATCAAATACTACCTCTGATGTGGGGTAGGGAACATTGTCAGGTATTTGCAGCTCAATATTATTTGTTATTTCTTTGAGGTTTTTTCCATAGACGAAAGTTTTAAACAAAAAGGATTTTTCTTCTGGAATAGAAACTTGTACGAATTTTAAATTGTGTTTCTTTTTAAACTCAGAGAGTGTTGATATTAGTTCTTTTGTTTTAACAACACTACCTTGAGAAATAACATCATCTGCAAGTTTTATCTCACCGTAGGTGTCTAGTTTTACCCGGCCACTTTTTGTGTCGCATATAACAAATTGAATAAGTCCATCAGAAATAGCCACACCACTTGTTTCCATTGAAAGAAACTTTGGTACAGGAAAAAGATCGAAGAGTTGTAATTTCATTAGTTTAATTATATCGGCAAGAGGCTACTTATCCAAGTAAGCTACCAACAGGAACATCTGCACTTGGTTTGAAAATTGCAAAAGAATCACCATTAACGACACCTAAAATCATTGCTTGGCTTTCATAACCCATGATAGGTCGTGGTTCAAGATTGGTAACGAATACACATACTGTTTCTGGCAATTCTTCAGGAGAAAAATATTTTGCAATACCTGAAACCACAGTTCTGATATCTTTTTCAGGTTCTAGGGGAGCTTCTTCAGTAGTTTCTATACTTTCTTTCAATCCAAAATCAACAGAAAGAAGAAGAAGTTTCTCTGACTTCTCAACTGCTTCGGCTGAAATAATTTTCCCTACACGCATTTCTACTTTTTTAAAATCTTCGTACCCAATCATATTTTTTTATTATTATATGTATCTAAATAACTCTGTAAAACAATGGCTGCTGCTGAAGCATCTTGTTTCTTATTATACCCCTGTATATGTGATGCTTGCATGGAAGACATGAATTCTGGTTCGAAGTGGATAGTATATCCTAGCGATTCAAGCTTTTTGGCAAATATACGCGCATGCTTCATGACTGGATTATCTTCCATGTGAAAATCTTGAGATTCTCCAATAACAATCTCAGTCACTTTCTCTTTTTTTGCAAGTGCATCAACGTATTCGACTGCTGTTGTCTGAGGAATAACATCGACAGGGAAGGCTAGAGTCCCATCTATACTTGAGAGAGCCAAACCTACTTTCTTTGTTCCATAATCTATACCAATGAGTTTCATGTGGGTAGTATGAGGGAAAAGAAGTTGATTTACAATATTTTCTATTTTAATTTTATATACGGCTTAATAGCCCGAAGCATCCCAACTCCAAATATAGAAATAACAACCAGGGTAATGATGAGTGTTGGGAAACCGGCTGAAGCAACAAGGTAACCACCGATTGTAGCAAAGGTCACACTTGTAATATCTGTGAGGGTAAAATAAATACCCCATTCAGTGCCTTCTTTGTTTTTATTAATACGTCGAGTAAAGATGGCCATGTATGCAGGGTAGGTAAGGGTGGTAAAGGACCCAAGGGCAAACATGAACCATGTAGGGTTGTAATGGTTGTGAATTATAAGATAAAAGAGCGGTATGAGAGCTGTCAGTCCAGAAAAGATAATCAGAAGCCAGAAATCATCTTTTTCTCCGCATACATTAAAATTTTATATTTAAACTTGCATATATTTATATATACAAGTAAGTTTAGATTAAACTAACGTTCTTTAACAGGAGACAGAATATGAACCTTTCAACTGAAGACTACTATGTACATGCGTATAAATTTAATGGTAAAGAAATTCAAATCCGTGACACTCTAATGGAATGGTTACCTAACCAGATAATAGATGCTCATGCACACTGCAACCTTCGGTCACATGTGATTGAAATAAGTGATAAGGCTATGGGTCATATGTTATCAACCTTTCCATATTTCTCGATTAGGGATTCAGTAAAATTACGGAAGTCATTTTTTCCAGGAAAAACAATACAATCACTTCGTTTTGCGAAGACGTTTCGTGGTCTAGACCATAGGGCCGCCAATAAATATCTGCTCGAGTCTAGTCCTGAATATGACAAGGTCGCACTCTTTGGCTTACCTGAGGATGTTTATTACACAAATCGGATGCTACACCATCCGCGTGTTTCCGCATTAAAAATGTACTGGTCTTATGTCGAACCTACGGCTAAAACCATCTATGAGTTTTTTCTTCCAGAAATTCTAGAAGAGGCTCAGGCATTAGATATACCAGTTGTGTTACACCTACCTAAGGTAATAGTGAACTGTATAGATGATCTTCTTTAAGGTTGTTAATGATTTTCCGAAGTTACGTATTGTCTTAGCTCATCTAGGTTTGTCGGTATTGCCCATACCTGGTCTCAAAGAATCTTTTGAGGCAATTAAACCTTTTGAAACAGTTTTCATGGATAATTCCATGAATGAATCAGCAGATGTTACAAGAGAGGCTATTTCGATTCTAGGAAGCACACGAATATTATATGGTAGTGATGAGCCGCTTAATTTGATACGGTACACTACTTATGATCATCCTCAAAAAGGGCAACGTATTGTTTCTGAGTATCCTTATCACTGGGTAGATAAGGACGAGTTTAGAGAATACGGGCATCTTGCAAAAGGAGCAGTGCATTCCCATTGGGGCAACCTACTTGCACTCCAACAGTGTATAGATGCATTGCCAAAAAGACAGCGCACGTCAGTGAAAGAGCACATTTTTTATAAAAATGCTGCTTCGGTGTATGGTTTCTAATAAAACCAACTTAAATACCTCTGCATAAGAGGTATTTTTTAATATCAGTTAATCTACTAAAACCTGGACTAGTCATGGATTTATGAGAAATTATACTCATTTTTAAACCAAAATCCTTTTGTCGTGTATGTATTTAACGATAAGGTGTTGATTTTTATATAGGAGCATGTATTCTGTCTCTAGAGTTGATTTTTGGAGATTTTGTTCTTTAATAAAGTAACAATTTAGTTTTTAACCCATTTCAAAGGATATTACAATGTCTAATGTAAACGAGCCTATTGTTGGAATAAGTGATGTGTTTGGTGCCCCGCTTAGAAAGAGAAATTATGTAATTAATCTCTTGAGTGGCCTGGCACAGAAATTTGGATTTCAACAACTTGAGGTTCCTGTTGTTGAGAAAGCTTCGTCATTTGACGAAAAAATAGTTGGTAAGTCGCCTTGGCCTGAATGGGACAAAAGGGGTTGTTTCTATCTCATGATTGATAACTACCAGAGTAGCTACGATATGAAATCTTCAACAGAGATGGCATTACTTAATCCCGAGGGGACTATTTCAGTTACTCGTTGGCTTGGGAAAATGATACAAGAGATAGGAGTGGATTCGTTTCCACTAAAACTCTTTTATGATGTTCAATGTTTTCGAAATGAGTTGGTGGGTAGTTTATCGCCAATAAAACATCGCCAATTCCGCCAATTTGGAATCGAAATACTAGGTTCAGCTTCAGTTGCCGCAGACACAGAAATTGCTTGCATGATAAACCAATCCTTACTCTTACTAGGTTTCCCCCAAGAATCGGTCGTTATGCGAATTAGTGATATCCGTATTTTTAAGCAATTGATAGAAGATTCTGGTATTACCTACGAAGATAGTTTGGAAATAAAAGAACTAATGGACTCTGTTGCAGAAAGTCGCGCAGGAAAGAATCCTTCACGAGCTCCTTCTCTTAAGAAAGAGCTCTGGACACTACTTAATTCGTATAACCTCGCAGAAAAGATTCAAAAAATGTGGATGTGTATTTTAGATGATCCCCATAACCACATATCAGAGGAAACAAAGCAATTCTTTGGTAAGGAGTATTATAGTGCCTTTGATGCGCTAATAATGCTCACAACGTCATTACAAAGTAACAACATCACAGCTAAAGCAGACCTCTGTGTAGTTAGGTCTCATGAGTATTACACAGGACTTTCGTTTGAAATTGATGTTGTAAGTAAGTCGGCCTCATATTACGAAATTGCTGGTGGTGGACGTTTCGACAAACTCGTTTCGAGTTTCCTGACGGAAGAAGATGGTGACACAGTTGTCCCGTCAACAGGTTTTGCTTTTGGTGTTGAACGACTCATTGAAGCAGCAACAGGTTTTGGGCTTATGTCTAATCTCAAATCCTTAGAGTTCTATAGTAACTTCGATAAGTCTTCTGCTGACACACTTTTAGTTCCAAATAGTAAAGGTAACAAATGTATTAGTTACATAAAGTGTATGGAGGAAGTTAAAAATCTTTCTCCGGAACTTAGGACAAACATATATGTCGGTGACAGCCCCACAGGAGTAAACATTGAAAAATATGCTCTGACTTGTGGAGTCAAAAATGTCAAATTAGATGAGTAATTTATTAGAGTCTATTTGTGCCCACCATATATTGTGGTTACATGTTATTCTTCTTATGATTATAAAACTATGCGACAAACAAATCACAACTAACAAAAGGTTATTCACATGAAAAAAATTAGAAATAAAACATCATCAGTACCAATGCGCGGCATGCGTGACTTACTTCCTGCGGAAGTTACTCTTCGTCAGGCCGTAATATCGAAAATTAAAGAGGTGTACGTAAGTTATGGTTTCTTAGAGATTGAGACACCAATTGTTGAAAGGAGTGACTTGTTAAATACCGGAGAAGGAGGGGATAATGAAAAACAAACCTTTGGGATAATGAAGAGAGGAATGTCGCTAGATAACATAAAGAATATATCTTCAACTCAAGATATCGTAGATGGTGGATTACGCTTTGATTTGACAGTGCCTCTTGCTCGATACTACGCAAACAATCAAGCCCAGCTTCCGACACCGTTCAAAGTTCTGCAAATAGGTAGTGTCTTCCGTGCAGAACGTCCTCAAAAAGGTCGCTATCGTCAATTTACGCAATGTGACATTGATATTATTGGTGACGAAAGTGGTTTAGCTGAACGAGAACTTGTTCTGGCCACATCTGAGGCATTGTCTCAGGTTGGCTTCACTGGATTTACTGTGCGAATTAATGACAGACGTATTTTAAAAGGAATTGCTGAAGCGTGCGGATACAAGGAAGAAGAGTTTGAAATGGTGTTTATCACAATAGATAAACTCGACAAAATCGGCTTAGATGGTGTTGAGAAAGAGCTTTCTGAAAAAAGCAGTCAGCCTGAGGCTTCTTCAAAATTAGTATGCTTCCTTCGTAAGGTAAGTGACAATATAAAAAACAATGATTTGTTTGAGTTTCTGCCCGTAGAAGTAAGTGAATATGTTGTTGATGAGCTGAAACAAATAATGTTGTCTGTAGAGACTCTGTCGGATGGCGAATATAAGATCGTATTCGATCCAACCCTAGTCAGGGGAATGGGCTACTACACGGGCCCTATCTTTGAAATTGAAGATAAGGACTTCCCCTCATCAATTGCTGGCGGTGGTCGATATGACAACATGATTGGAAAGTATTCTGGTAAGGATGTACCAGCATGTGGATTCTCTATTGGTTTTGAGAGGATTATGTCACTACTTGAGGAACGTGGATCATCTCTTGTTTGTAGTAACATCAAACAGGTAGTAATCTATGATGTACAAAATGTAAGCGATGATTACGTGCTTGCATTTGCAAAAAAATCAAGAAATGGCAATAATACTGTCTCAATTCAAAAAAGAAGAAACAACACAAGAAAACAACTTGCTGATCTTGTTGGGCTAGGGTACAGTTCGTACTGCTTGTTAGATTCTGAGCTAGATGATCCTGAGTTCAGACCCATGCAATAAAATCTAAATGACTCTTGCTACTGCTTTGGACAATGTCCAAAGCAGTTTTTTATAATTCAGGGAACAATCGAAAACTACTAACCCGTATGCACTCTTTAAATAATTATAGCAGAAGCTACCTTTGTTGGTGACCTGCCTGGTCTCAAAATAAATAACATACTGTTGTTGATTAGTCAAATACTGGTAATTTTTTCTTTAGTGATATTAAAATAATAAACAATTTATGTTTATTATTTTCTAAAAATGAGACTGGTCTGTATAATCTATAGACACTAAAAACCTGTATTTAGTAACTGGCTTAAGGATCATATTTTAATATTTTTAATATATAGAACACATATTTAGTATGAATATATTTTCCATAACAAGGTTTATATCGCCATTTTTGTTTTTATTTGCAATCTCAGGTGCTTGGGTCGCACAACTTATTTAGGTGCACGGGAACACGCCGATACTAAATTGTTACTGCAGGCCGTTTCGAGCACTAGTTCCAATCAAACCATAAAACTATTCCTGCGGCTATCATGATAACAGCAGTTGGCACAACCAATTTCCACAAAATATTATGTAGAAAATCTTGATTTGATTTCGGTTTATTTATAACTTTTGACTTTTTAGTAACAATTGAATCCTTTTTTTGATTCTTGAATTCGCGACAAAAAAATTCAGGGTTATCCACAGTGTGGGTAACCCTGATTTCTTTTTATGCGCGAAGCGACCAATTTTTGACACAATTACTTGTGAGTCTAAGTTGTTATTTTAATTTTATATAGGGTTTAATGGTCCATAACATTCCAACTCCAAATAAAGATAGAATAACTAGTGTGACGATGAGAGTTGGGAAGCCCGCTGAAGCAGCAAGATAACCACCTATAACAGCAAATGCTGCACTTGTGATATCTGTAAGTGTAAAATATATGCCCCATTCGGTACCTTCTTTGTTTTTGTCAATATGTCTAGTGAAAATGGCCATGTATGCAGGATAAGTAAAAGCTGTAAAGAATCCAAGAGCAAACTGAACTAAATATAGTTGTAGTGGCGTGTGGATTATAAGATAAAAGAGTGGTATTAAAGCCGTCAGTCCAGAAAATATAATCAACATCCAGAAATCATCTTTTTCTCCGCGTATTTTATCTAAAACATGCGCAATAGGAATTTGTAGAACACTACGTGAAAATAGGTAGACACCGGCTGCGATACCTGCCACAGCTTCAGAATTTCCATCGATAAATTCCCCAATGAATAAAGCAAAGACTGGACCAAGAAGTCCTGCTGCTCCAATAAGTATGGTATCTGATACGATAAGAAAACGAATTACAGGATTAATTTCTTTAAGAAAGTAATTCTTTAAATTAGTTGCTCGTTGTTGCATTTGATATAAGTAAAATAATAAAAATTATAGGTCTTAGCATAGGTCCGATACTAAAACCTGTCTGCGGAGGGAGAGGGATTCGAACCCTCGGTACCCTTTCGAGCACTCCAGTTTTCAAGACTGGTGCATTCAACCTCTCTGCCATCCCTCCATTGGTTGTATGAAATTGTAAATTAACACATTTTTCTCCTTTCGTCTTCCTGCTACTTCTTTTCTTTTGGTAGTACTTCAGATGACTTTACCTCATACTTGTCTGCTATAAAGAAGATATAGAATATTTCTAGAATAGCAAGGCTATTGATTAACAATAATACAATAAACCACTTTTTGTGAGAAAGGCGAGATGCTTTCCATAGGGCTACTCCTTTCCAGGGAAGTGACCATAGAGCAAGCAGTACTAATGTTGTTGTATTTATATCTGAAAACATACAACAATTAGTCTAGCAGAAATGATACAATGTACAAATATGATAGAGTGGCAAACTTTTGAACACGCACCAGTACAAAGAGGTGCAGATTGGTACTTCGCTACAGGACTTATCGTCGTGGCACTTGCTGCTGCTTTAATTATTTTTGGAAATGTTCTACTTGCAGCTGTAATCATCATAGCATTTATTCTGACAGTAGCTGCTGGAAGAAAAGAACCAAGACAAATACGCGTACGTATTGATGGGGAAGGTGTTTTGATTGAGGATCATTTATACCCTTATGATAATCTGGAAAGTTTTTTTGTAGATAAAGATCGTGAGGTTCTGTTGTTAAAATCTAAAAAAGTATTCATGCCACATATCGTTGTAATGCTTGCTGATTATGTTGAGGTAGGGGATATATCTGAAGTACTTGAAGAGAATCTTGAAGAGGAAGAGATGTATGAAAATGTTTTTGAATTGTTTATGGAATACCTGGGCTTTTGACGGATGCTGTATTCCTTGCTATTTTCTTTGTACTGTCCCTGTAGTTTAATGGATAGAACTAGAGACTTCTAATCTCTCGATACAGGTTCGATTCCTGTCAGGGGCACAGATAAACAACCGGAAAGCGAAAGCTTTCCGGTTGTTGCTATTTGCAGTTTTTGCACAGGAATGAAATTATATAAGGTATATGAAAGACCTAAAACCATTTACACATAAAACTATCATGACCGTACTTGCTTTCGTTCTTGCAAGTGGTGGGTATGGTGGATACAGGGTAGTGGAACACTATCAAACATATGGAACTGATTTTGAAACACGACCACATCTTGTGGAGGAAGTAATCGACGGAGATACTCTCATCATAGAAAACAATATTCGTATACGTCTTCTGAATATTGATGCACCAGAACAAGATGCTTGTTATGGAATAGAAGCAAAAGAACAACTTTCAAAACTGGTCCTCGGAAAGAATATTATTTTAGAAAAAGATCAAACAGCTAAAGACTCATTTAATCGATTACTTCGATATGTATTTATCCATACCGATAATCCGGAAGGGGATAATGTTTTTCTAAACAAAGAACTTGTGGAAATAGGTGCTGCACGTACTAAATACATTGCGCCAAACAGGCGGTATCTCTCATCTCTCCAGGCATCTGAGCGTGAAGCAGAAGAATCTTCTCAAGGTTTATGGAATTCTTGTATACAAGAAGAGGTGTACAAACTTGATCGTGAACAAGAAAGTGATCCTAATAATCCATATTGTGTCATTAAGGGGAATATTAGTAGCGAATACACTAAAGACTATTTCATACCTGGATGTCCTAATTATAAGAGAGTGAAAATAGATGCCCGAAAAGGCGAGCAATGGTTCTGTTCTGAAAAAGAAGCACTGGATGCCGGATGGCAACGCAGTGCTTCATGTTCGAATATTTGGCAATTACAAGAAACTCCTTAGGGAGTAATACAGAATGAATCATCTATGGGTCCTGATTGTATTCCAAAATCTGTTCGCTCTGCTATGAAATAGAAAGCATATTTTGGATTTAATTCTCCACAAACTGTACCTGCTGGAGCAGCTAAGTATGTATAGAAATAAGTATTTGTATTGAGTGGATCTTTGGGAAGTATGCCATCAGGGAAACCTTCATCTAGGTCTGAGGCTAGGCTAGACCAATTATTGTAACTATTAGCATCTGTTGTTGGATAATCTCCACTATTGCTCGTCGCATATAATTCAAGAGCATTCGATATAGATTTCATATCTGTGATCCTGTTAGCGTCTCTAGCAGACTTTCGTGATTCATTGAAAGTTCCAAGTGCAATACTTGTGAGGATACTGATAATTGATACTACGACCAGAAGTTCAATGAGTGTAAAACCGTTTATTTTTTTCATAGATATATTTATTTTATAAATTTACTTGGATAGATGGCTAGTATATCTGGGGGAAGGGTAGCTCGAGCTTCTAAAGAAATGTCTTCTCTGTAGATGACGCGCGGAGTGTTATTCTCTTTAAAAGAAATAATATATTTTGCTGAAAAGAAGAGAATAATCAGAGAAATAATTAGAAGTAAAATTTCTGCTTGTTTCCGGGTTTTGAGAAGACCTGTTCCTAATACGAGACGGATAAGAAAAGGATTTTTTATTGCAGATTTATTTATAGGTTCGTATTTTATTTCTTCAAATTGTACGCTTGCCATATAATGTACATGATACTAAACAGGTTCCAGCACGTCCACACTAAAGAAAAAAGAGTTGCGATTTTCTAGAATCTCTTTATAATCGTTTGTATGCGCGATTAGCTCAGTTGGTAGAGCAACTCATTTACACTGAGAAGGTCGGGAGTTCAAATCTCTCATCGCGCACATAAAATTATAGATAGAAGCTGTATACAAGACAGTCTATAATTTGCTACTCTTTATGTATTAGTTACTTTATCTATATTAACCATGGACATATCAAGAAAATTTGATGATTTGGTAAGACAAATCGACTCGTATAAGGAAAAGGTTGAAAAGATGCTACAAACAAGCACTCAATCTGCCCAACAGCAGCTTGATTCTGCTCGAGAAGCGCGACGAAAAGCAGACGCGGATATCTCTTCAGCAGAATCAAAACAAAGTAGCCTGAGGTCAGAAACGAGTACTTTTGAACGCGAAGCCCAAGAAATAAAGAAAGGATTACAGTCTTTGAAAGGAGAAGCCGAAAATCTAGAAAAGTCTGCTAAATAGTACACATGATCAATACTGAAAAAGAGGTTGAGTGTGTTTTTCGAGGTAAGGTGCAACAAGTTGGCTTCCGGCGCTTTGCCCAAAAGCATGCAGAAAAGATGGGCCTTGTTGGGTATGCAGAAAATGAAGAAGATGGTAGTCTCACTGTGGTTGCTCAGGGAGAAGAAGCTGATTTACTTTTATTTATAGACCTTCTAAAAAAAGGTCCATACTTTTCTCGAATAGATTCTTGTAATACACAATGGTCAACTCTCTTGCAAGATTCTTTAATCGATTTTTCAATTTTTTAAACTATGAACAATATTACTATTCTATACGAAGACGATCAGTCTCTGGTGATAAACAAACCCGCAGGGATGATGGTTCATCCTGACGGAACATCAAAGGATAAAACTTTGACTGACTGGATTATGGAAAAATATCCAGAACTTGAAAACATTGGCGAAGAGCAAACTCTTCGAACAGGGGAGACCATCAAGCGTCCTGGTATTGTTCACCGAATCGATAAGGACACCTCAGGTGTTTTGATTATTGCTAAAACACAGGAAGCATTCCTCCATCTGAAAGAACAATTCCAAGAAAGAACGGTAGAAAAAGTCTATCAAGCTTTTGTATATGGACATTTTAATGAAGTAGAAGGAATTATCGACAGACCTATCGGAAAGAGTAAGAAAGACTTTCGACGATGGTCTGCCCAGAGAGGTGCTCGTGGAACTCTACGAGAAGCAGTCACAGAATATAAAGTATTATTTTCCGCGAAAGAAGTGTCTTTTGTGGAGCTTTTCCCCAAGACAGGGCGTACTCACCAATTGCGTGTGCATATGAAAGCCATAAACCATCCATTAGTGAGTGATATTTTGTATGCTCCGAGTCATCAGAGTCTTTTAGGATTTAAGCGTTTGGCGCTCCATGCAAAGAGTGTTTCTTTTAATAGTCTCTCAGGAGATAGGATAGAGATAATAGCCCCGTATCCAGAGGATTTTGAGCAGGCTGTTGCGGAAATAAAGACCATGTGTTAGAGTGGGCCTCACTTATGAATACAATTATTTCACCAGTGAATATTGAGCAACGAAAAAATATTGACCTCCAAGCAGGGGATACTGTTCGTGTGCATCAGAAAATTCAAGATAAAGGAAAGACTAGACTTCAGGTTTTTGAAGGTATTGTTCTTGCACGAAAACATGGAAGTGAAGCAGGAGCTACATTTACCGTACGACGTGTCTCACAGAGTGTTGGGGTAGAAAAGATTTTCCCACTATACTCTCCAAATATCGATAAGATTGAGGTTGTAAAACGATCAAAGGTTCGACGATCAAAGCTTTATCATATTCGAGAAAAGGCTGCTAAGGAAATCCGTCGACAAATGAGAAATATGGTTATGATGAATACTGTTATGGATGATGAAGAACCAAAAACAGAAGAAGCTGTTGTTGAGGATGAAGCGGTAACAGAAACTCCAGTAGAAACAGTTCCTGAAAAAGAAGAGGTTGTTGCGGAAGAGAAAACAGAAGAAGCTAAATAAATAAAATCAAAAATACCCGAAAGGGTATTTTTTCTTGAAAAGGATAAAATATTTGTGCATAATGTTTTTGTATGCGCGAGTGGTGAAATTGGTATACACGTACGCATGAGGTGCGTATGCCGTAAGGCGTGGAGGTTCAAGTCCTCTCTCGCGCACAAAAAGTAATTCTTTTCAAAAACAATATTAGGTTCCCAAATTTATCTAAAGGTGTATTATTTGTAGTAGATATTGTTTTCATGTCTCTTTTCTCCTGGACTCCTGCTAGTTGTGACGCCTAGCAGGGTCTTTTTATTTCATCTCTTTTCTGATAAAGTCGATATATGGCATTATTCACCGGAAAAGGAGATGACGGCACAACAAAGGTTTTTGATTGTGATCAACGAATATCAAAAAACTCTGCTATGGCAGAGGCACTTGGTGCACTTGATGAAGTAAATTCATTTTTGGGTGTGTGTAAAATTCAATCAAAAGAACAGAATTATTATGTCGGTATTGAGTATCCGTCTTTTGAGCATATTGTACACACTCTTCAAGAAGGATTATTTGTTGTTCAGGCAGAACTTGCCGGAGCAGATAAAACAATAAAAGAAGAAAGGGTAAAAGATATGGAAGATTGGATTAATGCGGCAGAAAAAGAAATGCCACCAATCACTACATTTTTTATTTCTGGCGGAACAGATCTTGCGACTTCTTTTGATATTGCTCGAACACTTGCTCGACGAGCAGAAAGAAGAGTTGTGGAGGTGAATGATGTTGGCGAGAGAAAAATAGGGAAGCAGACTCTGGCTTTCCTGAATCGTCTTTCAAGTGTATTATATGCACTTGCTCGACTTTCTAACCATAAATTTGGTATAAAGGAGAGTGCACCTAAGTATAATTAGGTGAAAGTAATATGGTGCCTATAGTGTAATGGTTAGCACTGGAGTTTGTGGAACTCCCAGTTCGGGTTCGAATCCCGGTAGGCACCCCATTAAAATTTCTTAAACACTAAAATGAGGTGATGACTTTTGAGTCATGGCAACGGCTGGAAGTTGCAACAGAAGGTTAAGGATAAAATAGTGAAGATAAGTGTGGGGTAACTCAATAATTTTACGCGTAATAACGGGAAATTAACGGGAACCACTTTTTACTGGAGATAGTGATTAAGAGTGTGGGGTAGTACCGTTTAAAAACGGTGAAAAAACGGCGGTCAACCCCCATTTAAAAAGGGTGGAAAATGGTGAACACCTGCATTTGCAGGTAAAATGCAGGAGTAAGATTATTTTTGAGAAATAGTGAGCGCGGTAGTAGGGTAACAATTTTTCATGCTTGGAATGTAGATTGTAGCATCATCAATTTTCTCGAATATCTTGTGAACCTGCTCGACCACGCGACCTACTTATTGATACAGTGTATTTTTAATCGAGTAACATCCTTGACACAGTTATTAGTATGTGGCAATCTGTAAAATAGATTTTTCTAGTCAGATACATTCATTTAATCCAACAGGAGGTGTTCATTGTTACAAGTTAAAATACGACAGTCTGCCGCAGTAATCTTAGTTGATACTCCGGAGGGTATAATTCTTGTGAAAGATCCTTCCAAGTCTATGCCACATCTTTGGAAGATGCCAGGAGGAAAAAGCAAAGAAGGGGAAACTTTTCTAGAGTGTGCGGTACGGGAACTTTTTGAAAAAACAGGACTTGTTATTTGTCCGGAGTCTTTACAGTTAGTAGCCAAAAATCGCAGAAAAAAACATACACATTATGTTTTCAAATGCACATTATCTATGGTTCCCATTTTGAGAAAACCAAGGATTCACGGCGAGAAAATAAAAATCATTCCTATTGAATCTTTAAAGATGCATTTGGTGGAGGAATCAATCCTATTTAGTCATGCTAAAATTCTGAATGATTATGTCTCGTGATTCAAAAATTTATGATTCCAAATCAGGTAGCACCCGCTACCTGATTTTTTGTATATAAAAGTGTTAACATAAAAACATGATAAATCTTTTATTTTTTGTAGCCGGTATAGCTTTGGGATTTTTTTTGAATAGAAAAACACATACACCAGAAGAAATGAATAAACTGAGAGCAGAATCAAAAGAAGCTCTAGCTGAAAGAACTAAAAAACGAAAGGAGAATATTTTGACATACATGAATACTCAAAAAGAAATAAGAGCTTGTAATATGTCTGAGCCCGAAGGGGTTACCAGGGAGGAAATAGAAAATCTGTTAGAAGTTTCCGGACAAACGGCTAGAAAATATCTTGATGAATTAGAGGATGAAAACAAAATTACTCAGATAGGTGAGAGAGGTCCAAATGTTCACTATATTTTGAAATAGAAAAACTAGTATAATTTTATTTTTGTGATAGGTTTTATCTAGAACTAAAAACCAACACTTATCAACGAAGGAGAACTTTTATGTACGTTGTGGCACATAGTATCGAGGTGATTACGAAAATACTCAGTAATCTTTTGGATGATAGATGTGACGGTCTACACGAAGTGTATTTTATGGATAGTACGGGATATGTTTTTTATTACATATGGAATGCTTCTGGCGGATACGGTAGAACTTCGCACAATGTTTCTTTTGATTGGAAAGAAATCTCAAAAGACTATAAGCGTTGTAATTTGTCTCAAGGAACAGAGATGTTTAAAAAAATTGAACCTTTCCTGAGAACGCTCAAAAAGGAGCATGATGAGTCGGGTTACAAATCCATCCTTGTTGTCGTGTATGGAAAAAACAAGATTGCACGATATCTTTCTGGTCAGTATATGTCTAATAAATGTCCAGGATTAGAACAATTGGAAGAAACTCTAGGACTACCTGTATAGGAATTATCTCAGCACATATTTTTTTAAAACCTCACATTGTGGGGTTTTTTAACAAACAACACATTTGCATATATTTATTTTAATGGTATAGTTTTTTTAGAACAATAAAGAACTTTTACACAAGGAGAAGCGTTCAATGCGTATCATAATATTGCTTTTCGTAGCCACTTTCGTGGTGGCCTGTTCATCTCAAAGTCACATCAGTAAATATCAAGAAGAATCAAAAAACATGTGGCAGGAAAAAATTCTGATTGCTAAATCAGATGCCGAAGATTTTGCACGACATATTTGGTATGTATATGACATGAATGTCATAGCAGGTACTGACGGGTCCGGCAAAAGTTTTTGTCAGATCTCAATTCTTTTAGGAGATGAATACTTTCCAAAGTATTTCTTCAGAATCACAGAACATCATAAGTATGCACCAGCATGGTCTGCAATGGAGGAATTTGAAGTGGCAGGAGACAGGTTGATAAGAAGGGGATATTGTTTCAACTTTTCACAAACTACAAACAATATTCATGCAGAACACAGATTAGAAAGTTATGTGTTTCCGTCATCTACACAAACATTTATTTTTGTGGCAGATACTCCGAAAACATCTCTTTACGAAAGTGAATAATATGTGCGTTACCGTTAAGCCAAACACCGGTGATATTATTTTGAATAAATTTTGTACAGGAGAGTATTATGGAGTTTTGTACCTTCCGTTTAGGGGAGAATTTATCACCTTCACAACAATTCAGCAGTTTATGTTGTACAGTACTCTGCTACAATATCACGGTATTTTTTTAGAAGAATACTGTAGAGATTTGTTGGAATGTTTGCGTTCAGTAAAAATACTGCCAGACGGAAATATTACTGCTATGCAGGCGGAACACATTAATGCAATCCTTAAGCAAATTATTGTTAGGAATGAAATATAAGGAGAATAAAAACGGGTACTCGGTACCCGTTTTTTTATTTGCTATAATATAATCCTATGAAAAATATATTACTTGAATTCAAAAAATTTGCCCTACGCGGCAATGTTATAGATTTGGCTGTCGGTATTATCATCGGTGCTTCATTTAATGGTGTAGTAAAGTCTCTAGTGGACGACGTTCTACTTCCTCCTATCGGTTGGATACTCGGACGAGTTGATTTCTCAAATTTGTATATAAGTTTATCCAAAACACATTATGATAGTCTGGCTGCTGCAAAGTCTGCTGGTATTGCAACTATTAACTATGGTTTGTTTATTAATACCATGATCAGTTTCTTGGTAACTGCCTGGGCTGTATTTATTCTAGTTAGATTGATCAACAGATTGCAAGAAGATAAGGATAAGGAAGAGGAGGCAAAAAAACCTGCTACCCCTGAAGATATCTTACTTCTTCGTGATATTAGAGACTCTTTAAAAAAATAAACGCGGTGTAAGAAGTGCCTTTGTATTTCGTCTTCTATTGTGGAACAAAACAAATTACAACAAGATTTTCTTGAAATATATAATGAATTGTCAGATGCTATTTTTAAGCATTGCTTTTTCAGGGTTTCAAATAGGGAAGCAGCACTTGATCTTACACAAGATACTTTCACAAAGACATGGGATTTTGTGTCTAAAGGAAATGATATTCATGACGTACGTGCTTTTGTATACCGCGTAGCGAATAATCTAATTATTGATTTTTATCGAAAGAAAAAAAGCCAATCACTCGATGCATATCTCGAAGAAGTAGGGGATATCGCTGATACTCATAATCAAGAAAACACATTACATCGCGCTGAACTTTCAGAAATTCTTTTAAAGGTGCGTTTACTTGAAGAACCGTACAGACAAGCGGTTGTCATGCGTTATGTGGATGGTCTTTCCCCAAAAGAAATTGCAGAAATTTTAAAGGAACAACCAAACACTATTTCGGTACGAATTAGTCGAGGAGTACAACAATTACAAACACTATATGAAAAATAATATACCAAATAATATAGAAGATTTGTTGCAACAAGCAGGGTCATCCGTGCGACTTTCTGATACAGAAAAAAACACACAGCGCACACTTCTAATGACTCATATTGAACAGAAGAAAAAACAAAAGTGGTATACAGCTATTTTACATGCTCAGACCACTCGTTTTGTGGTAGCTCCTCTAACAATCTGTCTTTTGGTTGTAACAGGTGTCTCAGCTTCTTCACTTGATGCATATCCGGGAGACATTTTGTACGGTATAAAAACAAATATTGTAGAACCTGTTGTTGCCTTGGTTCAATTTTCAGACGAGGCAGAGGTTCTGTATGAAAAAAAATTAACAGAACGTCGTTTAGATGAAGTTTTGGTACTTGCTGCAAGAAATACTCTAAATGATGTAGACAAAGAATCTTTAGTGAGTGAGGCGGAACGACATCTGACGATACTATCTAAAAGTACAGAAACATTGTCACCAGAATTTGCCGTGGAAATACTTTCTGATACAGAGGCAACTCTTCGTGCATATGAAAAACTTTTCTCTCGTGTAGATGAGAAAGAGACTACTGACATTTTGTCCTCACACGTTGCCATTTTAAACAAAAAAAGATTAACAAATGAAATGCAGATTTCTGGAAGTTATGTAAAAAAAGAAGATGCTGAAAAGAAGTCTCAGGATATAAAAGAATTTCTTGCTTTGGTTCAAGGTGGTGTGGATCTGGAAGGGCAAATGCAAGGTGCTTTGGAAGCCCAGGCTCAATTACGTCTGGCAGAAGAGGCACTACATTCTGGGGAAGAAAACATTTCTGCTGGATCGTATACACAAGCCATGCTGTCTTTCAGTCGAGCATCTAGATTCATTCGTGAAGCTCAAGTTGTATTTAACACCGGTGTTTATTTAGCTATACGTCCTCAGACAGTAGAACGGGCAACTACAGATTCTATAAGGGTAAATGATGAAGCACCTGTTGCAATAGCTATAGCTCCTATAAAAAAAGAATCCAGTGAACTTGTAAATGAAGCAACGATGCTCTCAAAACAAGTAACAGCTTCTTTTGCACAAGAAACAAGCATGGTCTCCGTTGAGGTAATTGATTCAGAAGATGTATATGAAATATTTAAAACTTTAATTAAAAGTAATATCGGTAATTATGAAATTACCCCTGTTTCTGTTATGAAAACATTTCCTGGTGTACGGCCAGAGGATTTTAACAATGTGAATACAGAACACGGTGTATATATCATGACGGAAATAGGGCTACTTCTTCAAGCAAATGGTTCTCTTGAAAATGACAATACAGAAGAAATTAGCGAGGCAGGGGAAAGGCAACTTCTTCTAAACATTGCTTTGCGCTTAAAAGTCGAGTTTGTAACACGGACAGATGTTGAATATATAGTAGGTATCATGAAAATAAAAGAGTCGTCTATAGAGACATCGCTTGAATAAGGAGGATAACTCGACTAGTATACAAACTATTATGTTACTTGATGGAAAAAGGGTTCGAGAGGGTATAAGACAGGATCTAAAGAATGAGATATTAGAAATTGGAATCGAACCAACTTTGGTGATTATTCAGATAGGAGACAAAGAAGAATCAAATGCCTATATTGCACAAAAAAAACAATTTGGCCTATCTATTGGAGCAAAAGTTTTGCATGAGAAATTTCCTGAAAACGTTTCTGAAGAAGAAGTTATTTCTTGTATTGAAATGTATAACATTCAAGACAATATTCAGGGAATCATCGTTCAACTTCCACTTCCTGCATCTTTTAATATACAAAAAGTTATAGACACTATTGATCCTTCGAAAGATGTCGATGGACTTACATCTGTAAATGTAAGAAGGCTTGCTAAGGGAGATACTTCCGGATTCATTCCTGCAACCGCTGCAGGAATTTTCACCCTTCTTGAAGATTATAAAATAGAGGTTTCAGGAAAAAAAGTTGTGGTGGTTGGAAGATCAGCTCTTGTCGGAAAACCTGTGGCAGAGCTTGCTCGTGCAAAAGGAGCGCATGTTGTTGTGTGTCATTCAAAAACTGTAGATGTGCCAAAGGAAACAAAACAGGCAGATATTCTGATTGTGGCTATTGGTGTTCCTGAATTTTTTAACAAAAATTTCGTCTCAAAAGGACAGACGGTAGTTGATGTTGGTATTAATCTTCGTACAGGTATTCATTTCGATGAAGAGATCCCAGGAAAAAAATACGTAGGGGATGTTGATTTTGACGAGGTTGTAAATATTGTTTCAGACATTAGTCCTGTTCCTGGTGGGGTAGGACCAATGACGGTAGCATCTTTATTTGAAAACTTGGTGCAGTCTCTTAGAAAAAATGTGTCATAATTAAGAAAGACAAACGTCTAGTATAGGAGTACGTATTATTATTAGTATTTTATTAAATATTTACATATATGTTTCAAGAATATTCAAAAGAGATAAGAAAGTTTTTTAAGGCAGGTATTTTACTTGCTTTCATGCTGACATTCTTTCTGGCCGTATTATCTGTTGTGGCTCTGAAAGAGTATAAACACATCGGAGAAGGGGTGTATCCAGCAAAAACATTATCAATATCTGGTAGTGGAGAGGTATATGCTGTGCCTGATATTGCACAATTTACATTTACAGTAACAGAGACCGAAGACATCATGTCTGATGCACAAAAAAGTGTAACAGAAAAAATTGATGCAGCTATCAAGGTTCTGACAGATGCTGGTATCGAGGATAAGGATATAAAAACAACAAACTATAATGCATATCCAAAATACACATATCCCGAGACTATTTGTTATAACGGTATTTGTCCTTCTAGAGAACGTGTCCTTTCTGGATACACAGTTTCTCAAGGTATTTCAGTAAAGATTCGAGAAGTCGAACAAGCAGGAGATATTCTAGGTGCTGTAACTGAAACAGGCGTTTCAAATGTTAGCGGACTTTCTTTTGTGATTGATGACGAAGATGCTCTTCGTACAGAGGCACGAGCTAAAGCTATCGCAGATGCTCATGACAAAATTGACGTTCTTGCAAAAGAACTTGGTGTAAAGATAAAAGGTGTGACAGGATTCTATGAATCTAATGGATACGATTATCCGCGTCCTGAATATGCTTTAAGTGCAAAAGGAGGGGTGTATTCTGAAGACTCGGCTGTATCAGCAAGTATTCCAAGTGGAGAAAATCTGATAAAAATTCAAGTTGATGTAATCTATGAGATAGAGTAGAGGTAAGGATCAGGGTTTGAGAATAAAAACGACATGAGTAAAATCATGTCGTTTTTGGTATTAAACCCTCACAGGACTTGTGTTTTATGTTTCTTGACTCTTTTTAGGTATTGAGGTAATATTATCTCATCGACGCCGAAAGGGCGTTTTTTTATAACCAATCATAATATCATTATGAAACTTATATCTTATTTAAAAGAAACTAGAAGCGAAATGAAGCATGTAAGCTGGCCAACACGCCCGCAGGCTATTGCTTTTACAGTCATCGTTATTGTCATCTCTCTTTTGACGGCTCTATATCTTGGTGTATTTGACTACATCTTTACCCAAATTGTCTCATTAATTCTTAACTAATTTTTTACCATATGAGTACAGGAAAACAAAAAATTCAAGAGGGACGAAATTGGTATGCTATTCATACATATGCAGGATATGAAAATGCTGTGATGCGAAACCTTAAGCAACGAATTGAATCTCTTGGTATGGAGGATCGTATTTTTGAAGTAGTTGTTCCTACCGAAACAAAGATCAAGGTAAAAGCAGGGAAACGGATAGAGGAAGAAGAAAAAATCTTCCCCGGATATATTCTTGTTGATATGATAGTGACCGATGACTCTTGGTATGTGGTACGAAATACTCCTCGAGTTACAGGGTTTGTTGGTTCAGGAGTATATCCTGTGCCAATTGCTCAGGCAGAAGTGGACAAATTATTTAGTCGAATGAATAGCGAGACTGCGAAGCATAAGATTGATTTTGAAGTAAATGATCTTGTAATAGTAATGGACGGTCCATTTAAGGAGCTTGAAGGAAAAATTAGTGAGGTAGATGAGAGTCGAGGAAAGATTAAGGTGATGGTTTCTATGTTCGGACGAGAAACTCCTGTAGAACTCGATTTCTTGCAAGTTAAGAAGGTTTAAGGTAATCTAACATTTATTCAACTATGGCAAAACAAGTAGTAAAAAAAGTAAAAGTACAAGCAATGGGAGGCTCAGCTACACCAGCTCCTCCTCTTGGTCCCGCCTTGGGACAGGCAGGTGTGAACATTGGGGAATTTGTTACCCAGTTTAACGCTGCAACTCAAGACAAGAAAGGTCAACTTATCCCTGCTGAAATTTCAGTATATGATGACCGAACATTTAGTTTTATCATTAAAACTCCACCAGCTTCAAATCTTATTCTAAAAGCTGCAAATATTCAGAAAGGTTCAGGAAAGAATAAGACAAGTAAGGTTGGTAGTATCACAAAGGCTCAGGCACAAGAAATCGCTGAGATTAAGATGCCAGACCTTAATGCTATGGATATCGAGGCTGCAACAAAAATTGTTGAGGGAACAGCTCGAAGTATGGGTATTGAAGTGAAGTAATTTACTGTCTCTAGACAAAAACAAAAAACCACTACAAAAGTAGTGGTTTTTTGTTTTTGTCCTATTTTTGAGATATAGTACTACAATGATGATTGCAAAAAACTTTGAAAGTCTCCAATATATTATTCAGAAAGAGAGAGATTCTGGAAAAAAAATAGTTCTTACTCAGGGGTCTTTTGACCTTGTACATATTGGACATGCTCGTTATTTACAAAAAGCAAAAGAACACGGAGATTTTTTGATTGTTGGTATTGATAGTGATAAAAAAATTCAAGTTAGAAAAGGTCCAGATAGGCCTGTTGTACCCCAAGATGAACGAATGGAGATGCTGACACATATAAAACACGTTGATCTCGTTGTTCTTAAGGATCTTGATATGCCAAAATGGGGTTTGATAAAAATTGTTAAGCCTGACGTACTCATTGGTGTAGAGGGAACATATGATAAGGCGCAGGTTTCTCAATTAGAGAAATTATGTGGACAAGTTACTATTCTTGAACGACAAGCTACTACATCAACAAGTGCGAAAATTCGGCATCTTCAAATTGGACTTGCTGATAAGCTTTCAGAAGCTCTAACTCCAAAGATTATTGAAACTATTGAAGTTGTATTTGCTGATATAAAAGAAAAAAATAAATGAGTAAAATAATTGTTGCATATATTCCAGTTATTCATGAGGGGTATAGAATGTTTTTCGAAAATCATCAGGAGGCTGATATTTTGTATCTATTTGGTAAAGATTTCATTTCTGAACATTATTATCTTGAGAAAGACTTACGCGCACTTCCTCCGGAACTTATAAAAAAATCATTAGAGGGATGGGGAATTTTTTCAAAGATAGAGATTCTTTCTAAGGAAAATATGCAGAATCTTTCAGGTGCAGACATTATCATGCCAGATGAAGATATCGGTCATGATTTTGCAGAAAAATATCTTTCGGAAAAAACTAGTGTTTCGTATGATCCAATGTTTCTTCGGTGGGAGAAAGTAAATTTACGACGAGAAAAAAAGGTGGGCGTTAAGAAAGTGATTACTGAGAATGAATTTATGAATATGGCTTTTAAGCAATCTGAAAAAAGTTCTGATTGGTGGCGACAAGTAGGTGCTGTACTTATTAAAGATGGAGAAATTGTTTTTAGTCGGAATAATAATCATGTGCCATCACCACAACAGCCGTATGTTGATGGAGATCCTAGAGGTTTGTCCAAGAAGGGGCAAGACCTTGATTTGTACACGGCCATTCATGCTGAAGCAGGTATTATCGCAGAGGCCGCAAAGAAGGGAATGTCTCTTGAAGGAACAGAAATGTACGTAACTGATTTCCCGTGCCCAACGTGCGCAAAACAAATTGCTTATGCAGGTATAAAAAGAGTCTATTTTACCAATGGATATTCCGTATTAGACGGTGAGAGAATTCTAAAAAACAATAATGTTGAAATAATTAAAATAGAAAAAAAGGCCACTGAATAAAATCAGGGCCTTTTGTTTTTTGTACTCTTTGTCTGGGATGTTAATTAGACAAAATAAGGTTCGACGAGAGCATACTCCTCGTTGGAAAGACAATTTTCCGCTAGTTTTTTGTCATCGAATGAATGTTCTCCAGTGACAAACTCACGTGCTTCTTCCAGCTGAAACATCTTTATCCAGCAGGCGACGACCAATTTTTTCTTGGCGATTTTGGCCGGATCTTTTGCAATGGTCAATTTTACTTCACCTGTACCATCAGGAACATAGATGTTGCAATGGAGATGTCGCATACTTTGAGCATTTTTGGCTGGATTGCCAAAACGCATTAAGAGTGCTCCACCATCAATGTCCTGTTCTTCGGTAATGATATTTGCAATACCTGCAAGATCTGCCCAGTCTTCACCTGTCATATCCTTGATGTGTGTAATATGACGTTTTGGAGCAATAACAAAGTGCTTTTCGATAGATTTTGCCATGAATTGTGGAGGACATGTCCACGTGTGCCAAAGTTCAAGGTCAAAAATAACTTTGTTTTTATTGGGATCAAGCTGGCAGAAAGAACATTCATTTTTACGAATTTGTAGGATCATGTCGCGTGCGTAGTGGTAATTACGGGCATTTTGAAGTAGCGTGATGTCCTGACTATCGAGACCTGGGATCGTTTGGTTCATTTAAGAACTCCTCATAAAAGAGATGTGTGAAATGTTCATTAATTCTGAACGAAATATTACCTATTTTTTATAGAAAGTCAATACTATGACTTCTTGTAATTTTTTGGTTGCCCAAATTTAAAACGCCAAGCTTCTGTTTCTTCGAGGGAATCAAGATCAGGTTCAATCATATGGGCATGTATATGAAGCACACTGCTACCGTAGTTACCGTGCTCTGGGTTTGATCCAAAACGAAGGGCAACACCTCCACCTGGAATATTTCTCTTTATAGATTCTTCTTGGAACATTTTCATGAGTTCTGCTCCTGCTTCAGGCGCCATATCTTTTATATGTTCTATGTGTGTTTTATAGATAGCAAGGAGTTGGTGCTTTATCTTTTTGTACGGCCACTGATTATCTGTAAGTACCCAATATTTTCCTTCTTTAAGAATTGGATTCTTGTGATATGTTTCTAGGTTCTCACGACAAAAAGGGCAGTGTCCTGCACTATTTATTTCTTCCATAACCTTTTTCTGGTCATCTCTTCGGACAGAAGACATTTGGATAAATTTATTATTTTTGTCGTTCATATATATAATATGTTATATCAAAATTATTTTTCGTATCTTTTAAGTGTTCTTCTGAAAAGACACACTTCCAGTCATTAGAACTATGTTCTGGAAAGAGGGTATCTCCTTCCACTTTTGTATGCACGAGGGTTAAGTATATTTTGTCAGCAAGTGGCAAGAATTTTTTGTATATCTCTGCACCACCAATAATAAAGACCTCTTGGTTTTTTGCAATGTCTTTAATCTCTTCTATGTCATGCACAATAGTACAGCCGTCGATCAAAATATTTTGTCGGGTAAGAATGATGTTCTCTCTTTTGGGAAGTGGTTTACCGATAGATTCGAATGTTTTTCGTCCCATAACAATAGGGTGTCCCATTGTTATTTCTTTGAAATATTTAAAATCACGAGGAAGATGCCATGGAATACCTCCTTTGTTTCCAATAACGTTATTTTCAGAAACTGCAGCAATGATAGATATCATATCTAGATAGCTACTGGAATAGCTTTTATTCCTGGGTGTGGATTGTAGTCGGAAAGTTCAAAATCAGTATGACGGAAATCAAAAAAGTTTGTTTTGTCGGTATTCATTTTCATTGTGGCAAGAGTTTTAGATTCACGTTTTAACATCTCCTCTACGGCTGGAACTTGGTCAACATATATATGGGCATCTGAAAAACTATGAACAAATTCATATGGTTCTGTTCCCGTTGCATGTGCAATGGCAAGAGTGAGAGCTGCATACTGAACCATATTTGAAGGAACCCCTACCGGTATATCAGCAGAACGCTGGATCATATGAAGAGTTAGCTTGTTATCAATAACACGAATATGAATCCATCCGTGACACGGACAGATCGTTACTTTTTGTTGTCGGTCCGTGGTCCGTGCTGTGTATTGTGGTACCCACGGAGTGATGAAATGTGTTCGTAGATGAGGTTGTTCTTTTATTTGTTGAATGATTGTTTCAAATTGATTAAAAGATTCACCTTCTGTGGTGGGGAAGTCGTGGAAAGCGGCACCGTATGAACCGGGTCCGAGGTCTCCTGTTTCAAGTCCACGTTTTGTGCATTTTGCTTCTGTTGCCCATGGATCCCACCAGTTACAGTCAAAGGAACGAATTTCATCGAGACGTCTTGCTCCATTTGCGAAAGCAAAAATTTCTCCAATAGCTTGTCTCCAGATAGTAACAGGAAGTCTTTCGGATTCTTTTGGTGCCATGTTTCGTTCATTGATAATAGGGAAACCATTATCAAGTTTGAAATGTAGGGACGGAGGAGCTATGTGTGTAATAGCATCAACCCCTTGCTGGCTATTGGTTACTCGACCATTTTCTAATATTGATTTTAGTAAATTTTTATACTGCTCGTCAGGAGTTCGATCACTGACAGGCTTCATATTGGCTGTATTTGTAAATGTCATAATGTGTACATTATACACGTTTGGGGTTTTATGTACGAAGATGAATTTTGGGGTATAAGTCAATGGTGTATTGATGGTTTTTTTCTTGATACACTTACAAGTATTATGAAAGACAAACACATAGCAAAGCTAATTGCACAAGAAAAAAAGCGACAAAACAGTGTTATTAACCTTATCCCATCAGACAACCATTCTTCAGAAGATGTTTTTGAAGCCCTTGGTTCATGTTTTTCAAATAAGTATTCAGAAGGATACCCTGGAAAACGCTATTATGGAGGACAAGAATTTACCGACAATCTAGAGCTACTCACCCAAGAGCGAGCGTTGAAAGCTTTTAAGCTTTCACCCAAAAAATGGCAAGTGAATGTCCAGCCTCTATCTGGTTCTCCGGCAAATCTGGCTACATATATTGCACTGATGCCAAAGGGAGGAAAAATCATGGGTATGACTCTCAGAAGCGGGGGACATCTAACCCACGGACAGAAGGTGTCTGCCACAGGGATGTTTTTCAAACAAATTCCGTATGAGGTTGATCCGAAAACAGAACGACTAGACTATGACGCTCTATACAAACTAGCAAAGAAAGAAAAACCAAATGTCATCGTAGCAGGATTTACCGCATATCCTCGAAAAATAAATTTCAAAAAATTCAGATTCATCGCTGATAGTTGTGGCGCATACCTCGTGGTAGACATGTCGCATATTGCCGGACTCATTGCAGGTGGTGCACATCCATCTCCTTTTCTATATGCTGATGTGGTAACAACAACTACACACAAAACACTTCGTGGACCACGAGGGGCAATGATTTTTTCTCGGAAAGATGATCGAGACCTTGGTACAAAAATTGATAAAGCTATTTTCCCCGGACTTCAAGGTGGTCCACACATGAACAAGATCGCAGCACTTGCTGTGACTTTGAATGAGGCAATGACACCTGCTTTCAAAACATATGCAAAAAATGTTGTAGCGAATACAAAGAAACTTGCAGACGAACTAAAAAAGCGAGGATGGCGAATTGTCTCTGGCGGAACGGATAATCATTTAATGCTTGTAGATGTCTGGATGGATGGAAAGGGAGTAACTGGAAAGGAGGCAGAGCAAAGACTTGAAAAGGTTGGGATTATTGTTAACAAAAATACTATTCCTGGGGACAAGCGTTCACCATTTAACCCTTCTGGAATTCGACTTGGAGCAGCAGAGGTAACAACAAGAGGAATGAAAGAAAAAGATATGGTGAAGATTGCAGAGAGTATTGATAAAGCTCTTCGAGGATAACATGTCACTTGTATTAAAAATAAAAAAATTAGATACTGATCTCCCAACTCCAGCATATGGATATATAGGAGACGCTGCTTTTGACCTTTTTGCTAAAGAAACAACAATTCTCAAGCCAGGAGAAAGAAAAGCTATCCCAACAGGACTCGCCCTAGAAATTCCTGATGGATATGTGGGTCTTGTATGGGACAAAAGTGGTATTGGGATAAAGGAAGGGGTAAAGACTCTCGGAGGTGTTGTCGATGCAACATATCGAGGAGAAGTACTTGTCGGAGTGGTAAACCTTTCCGAAAAAGAATACACCTTTGAACGAGGACATAAGGTTGCTCAGATGATTATTCAAAAAAAAGAAGAAGTACAAATTGAAATTGTTGAGGAATTAACAGAAACAGAAAGGGGTGAGGGTAAGTTTGGATCAACAGGAAAATGATAAAAATTGGAGAAAAATACAAACACTTTAAAGGACGCGAATATGAAATCGTGTCTTTGGCAAAAGACTCAGAAACACTAGAGGACGTGGTGATATACAAAGGGCTATATGAGCCATATCAAACATGGACACGACTACTTTCAAACTTCGAAGAAGAGGTGGAAAGACCAGAGATTCCATACAAGGGCCCAAGGTTCGTGAGAACAGTTTGACCTTAACTTTTGTTTTTATTATTATACTTTATACACAGAGAATGGTTCTCTGTAAAATTCATGTAATGCACGGACGCCAAATATAAGGGGTTTTAAATGGTAACTACAAGTAGGTATTTTATTCGACATGATTATCGTGATGAGAATGGGGACGAGCAGACGATGTGGATGTTCCAGTATGAAGAAAAATGTTATGTCATTGATGAGGGGATAGTGTCTTATTTGGCTAATGATTTTCCAGAATACTCACTTTTTGATCTTGCTGTTCTTTCTATTTTCATTAAGCGGATAGAAAGTGTTATATTTTTTAGTCAGCAATATGCTATTTCTATAGCCCAACAAGAAGACCGGCGAGTAAGGTTGGCAAAAGAAAGTCAGAACACAAGATCTTCTTTAAACGAAGTTTCTCCTAGTCGTATAAGGGGTATCTTTTTTGAAAAAGATTTCAATCCAAAAGGTACCTTGTCTATGGGGAATTTGGTCTCAGGTATGACAGAAGACTGTCGTTGGAGTGGCTCATGGGATAACGGAGTGCGTGCTATGGAGGATAGAAATTATTGAAGTTTTCCCGCACTTCATATGATATGTATACACATATCATATGAAGTGCGGGTTTTTTCTTTTTCTGCTACTCTATCAGTAATGACTATTCAGGAACAATTAACACAATCTATTAAAGAAGCCCTTTTAAATCTTGGTATTGAGGGTATTGAAATACACCTTGAACATCCAACAGAAAACCTGCATGGAGACTTTTCAACTAATGTAGCACTTGCAAGCGCCAAGAAGGTAGGAAAAAATCCACAAGATGTTGCAGATGACATCATCAGAGAACTTGAAAAAAACAAATTAAATATAATAGAAAAAATAGAAAAAGCCGGACCCGGATTTATCAACTTCTACTTAACAAAAGAATTTTTCATACAATCTATAAAAGAAATTTTAGATAATAAAAAAAGTGTAGGATCTAATAATCGATTAAAAAACAAAAAAGTTCTGATCGAACACACAAGCCCGAATGCTTTTAAGCTTCTGCATATTGGGCACTTCATGGCGAATGCCGTTGGTGAGGCAACAGCAAGACTTCTTGAGTATTCTGGAGCAGAAGTAAAGCGCGCAACATATGCAAGTGATATAGGTCTGCCCGTGGCTAAAGCTGTGTGGGGAATGATGCAGATGCAGGCTGAGATGCCAGAAGATACGGATAGTGTTTCAAGAAAAGTTGAGTTCATTGGCAATGCATATACACATGGTGCGGGAATGTATGAGAGTGATGAAGAAATAAAAAAACAGATTGATGAGATAAATATTCATATCTATAAAAAAGATGATGAGGATATAATATCTCTGTATACCAAAGGACGAGCTTGGAGCTTGATGTATCTCGAGGAAATGTACAAAAAACTAGATACTAATTTTGATTATCGTTTTTTTGAGAGTGAAGTATTTGATGAAGGGTCTCGAATAGTACGAGCACATCTCGGAAAAGTATTTGAAGAAAGTGAGGGAGCTATTGTTTTCAAAGGAGAAGACTACGGATTACATACCAGAGTATTCATTAGTTCAAAGGGTGCGCCAACCTATGAGGCAAAAGAGCTTGGACTACAAACAAAGAAAGCAGAAATACCCTATGACATTTCTATTGTGGTAACTGGCAATGAACAGTCTGCTGTAATGGAGGTAGGACTGAAGGCTTTTGAGCAGATTGATGCTGAACGGGCGAATAAAACTGAACACATTAGCCACGGACTGATGCTTGGAAAAAATGGAAAAAAGATGTCTTCCCGAAAAGGAGGTTCACTTTCTGCAGAAGAACTAATTGAGAGTGTAAAAACAGAAGTACTGAAGAAAATGAAAGAAGGTGAAGATGTTCTTTCAAACATAGAGGAAGTGGCAGAAAAGGTGGCAGTAGGAGCGCTAAAGTATCAGATACTGAAACAAGGTTCAGGAAAAAATATTGTTTTTGATATTGAACAGGCACTTTCTTTTGAAGGAGACTCGGGTCCATATTTGCAATATACATATGCACGAACAAATTCACTTTTGGAAAAAGGAAAAGAAGCTGGAATTGAAATAAAAACAGGGGTGTACGAAGCAAGTGCGGAATCTGTTTATAAACTTATATACCAATTCTCTGAGGTGGTGGAACGAGCCGGTGAGGAATACACACCTCAAACTGTCACTACATTTCTAATGGAACTTGCATCAAGATTCAATGCCTATTATGCAGGAGAAAAAATCATTGATATAGAAAAAAAAGAAAAAAGTTCTGAGAAACTGGCACTTGTTGATGCTGTGAATACTGTACTCAAGAGGGGACTTGTTGTGCTGGGAATACCTGCGGTGGAAAGAATGTAGTATTTGACAAATTTATATTTTTAGGCATTATGAAACTTAGACAAAGGGTGTTCTTTTGTGTGTTTTAATATTCTATTTTTTACATAAGGAAATGTATCATTGCAAAAAAAAGAAACACAATGTGATCAGGTTGATTGGGTGATGAAGGCAGTTGAACAGACTAAGAAACGTCTAGAGAAAATAGCTCAAACACTATGGTTAAATCAAGAGTCGGTTCAGCAATCCAGTGTTCATTAATGACAAGGAGGTCGAATGCAAAGAAGACGAATATTTTTGAGACGTACGTGTCTTTTTATTGTGGCACTTCTTCAGTATAGATTACATCTTGTTAAAACAAAAAAACTGAAAGGTCTTCATTTGGTGAAATAGGGTAGATTAAGGATTGTGATTTTATCTTGCGCGATAACAGAGGTTGTCGCGCTTTTTTCTTGACAAAATCTAATTTTACTGTAATATCTTGCGAAGCGTTATATTTTTAGATTCATGGTTCTTTTTTGAAAGGTATTGAAATGGCAGAACAAGATCCCGGTATTGAAGAAGCGTTGGTGAAAGCTTATCGGAAAAATTATTCCGAAAGTACCAAAGGTCGGGATGATGACTGTGTGCTGCAAATGATTCGTAATCTGACAAGCCATTGTTTTAACACACTGTGCCAGAATGCCGGTATTCCTGATTCTGAAGCACGTTTGTGGCAGGAGCAACAATTTGATGTTCCTGTGTCGGCATAAAACGGATTCTGTTTCATTTTCTGCGAAAACACGCCTCTTTATAAGAGCGTGTTTTTTTATTGCTCCCAAAATGCTAGTATTCTTTGTATATTATGAGTGAAGAACAGAAATCTGATATCGCCAAGAGGGAAGAGGAAATCTTGTCTTTTTGGCAAAAAAACGATATTTTCAAAAAAAGTCTCGCAAAACCTGCACCCGGAGGTAATTTTGTTTTTTATGATGGGCCTCCTTTTGCCACAGGTCTTCCTCATTATGGACACATTCTAGCTGGAACAATGAAGGATGTTATTCCCCGATATCAAACAATGAAAGGAAAATATGTTCGACGTGTTTGGGGATGGGATTGCCATGGTCTACCTATTGAAAAACTGATTCAAGAAGAATTAGGTGTAAAAACAAAAGCAGATATCGAGGATCTTGGTATAGAAAAATTTAATGAATCAGCACGTTCAAGTGTTTTTCGGTATGATCGTGAGTGGCAAAAAGTTGTGCCACGTACTGGACGCTTCGTGGACATGGAGAATCAATACACAACCATGGATCCAAACTTTACCGAATCTGTGTGGTGGGGATTTAAGGAGATTCATAAGAAAGGCTTGGTGTATGAAGATTTTAAATCTATGCATCTTTCTCCGCTTCTTGAAACACCTCTTTCTAACTTTGAGGTTAATCAGAATTATAAAGATATAGAAGATATTTCTATCTATGTGGAATTTCGATTACTTGATGAACCGGACACATCTCTCATTGCTTGGACAACGACACCGTGGACCATTCCTGGAAATGTAGCTTTGGCTGTAGGAGAAGATATTGAATATGTCGAAATAGAAAAAAAGGATGAGGGAGATGTAAAATTCATTCTTGCTAAAGAACGTCTTAAAGATGTCCTGAAAGACAGCGAGTATGAAATCACGCGTACTTTTAAAGGAAAAGATCTAATCGGAAAATCATACAAACCAGTCTTTGACTGCTATGCAAACGATGAAACTCTAGAAAACCGAGAAAATGGCTGGAAGGTATATGGTGCAGATTTTGTAACCACGGAAGACGGAACAGGAATCGTGCACATTGCACCTGCTTTCGGAGAAGATGACTTGTTATTGGGTAGGGAACATAACCTTCCTTTTGTTCAGCATGTCAAAATGGACGGAACTATAAAACCAGAAGTAGCCGAATTTGCTGGTCGACAAGCAAAACCAAAAAGTACTAAAGAAGAGCCAAAGAAACATCAAGAAACTGATATTGAAGTATTGAAAGTAATTGCCCATAAAGGATTTTTGTTCGCAAAAGAAAAATACACCCACTCATATCCACATTGTTGGAGAACAGATGCTCCGCTTCTAAACTACGCTATGAGTTCCTGGTTTATTAAAGTTACCGAAATAAAAGATGCACTGATACGAGAAAACCAAACAACTAACTGGGTACCGAAGGATATAAAAGATGGACGTTTTGGAAAGTGGCTTGAAGGTGCACGTGACTGGGCTATTTCTCGAAATCGATATTGGGGCGCACCTATACCTATTTGGCAATCTGAGGACAAAAAAGAAACAGAAGTGATTGGATCTATTGCAGAACTACAAGAAAAAAGACCAGATCTTCTCAGAGATATATACGTCATGCGTCACGGGGAGAGTGAAAAAAATATTCTTGGTTTGTATGATAAGGAACTTGA
Source organism: Minisyncoccota bacterium (assembly GCA_905478465.1). GTDB lineage: Bacteria > Patescibacteriota > Minisyncoccia > Phycocordibacterales > CAJQIN01 > CAJQIN01. The sequence goes on from CAJQIN010000009.1 coordinate 35,370, forward strand.
AAAATATCCATTGACTGAAAAGGGAAGAGAACAGGTGCAGACATCTGTTCAAGGTCTAAAAGAATCTGGTATTGATATGATCATTTCTTCCCCAGTTCTTCGTGCCCGAGAAACAGCAGAGATTGTCGGAAAAGGTCTGGGACTTGATGTGGAAATTCGCCAAGAACTAATGGAAGTTGATAGCGGGGAATGGGATGGGGAAAAGGAAAAAGATATTGCTGAGAAAAATACCTATAACCTTTCTTCTGATGAAGACTACTACACTACCAAACGCGGTGAGACAGGGGAGTCTTGGCAGAGTGTGGAAGATCGAGCCAAAAGTTTCGTTGAGGGTATTTTAAAAGAATTTCCAGGAAAGAAAATACTTCTTGTGACACACGGAGGAGTGATTTTGTATATGGTAAAACATCTGAAAAGGCTTTCTGTTGCTCAAACAAGAAAATTATTTGATGTTTCTACATACGACTCGTATGCAACAGCATCACATTTTGTAGTGGATATGAATACTGGAAAAGCCTTTGATTTCCACCGACCATATATAGATAACATCACATGGAAAAATAAAGATGGTCAGGAAATGAAACGCATTGAAGCTGTATTTGATACATGGATTGATTCTGGTTCAATGCCTTTTGCTCAAGTGCATTATCCATTTGAAAATAAAGAATCTTTTGAGCAAAAAGATAGCCCTCTTTTTCCAGCAGATTTTATTGCTGAAGGGCTTGATCAGACTCGCGGATGGTTTTACACACTTATGGTTCTGAATACAGGTCTTTTTGATAGGACGCCTTTTAAGAACGTTATCGTGAATGGTCTTGTTCTTGCTGAAGATGGAAAGAAGATGTCAAAGAGTTTGAAAAACTATCCTGATGTTTTTGATATTTTCAATAAATATGGAGCAGATGCTATGCGTTATTACATGCTGGCATCTCCTATTGTGAAAGCTGAGGACTTAGCTTTTTCTGAAAAAGGAGTTGATGAAGTAGTAAAAAAAATAATACGTCGATTAAAAAATGTTTATTCTTTTTATGAACTATATAAAACAGAAGATGCACAAACAGCATGTCCAGAAAGCACTAACGTACTCGATACTTGGTTATTGGCACGATTAACAGAACTCGGGGGAGAGGTAACACGTTCTCTGGATTCATTTGAACTTGATAGGGCAACTCGACCTTTTGGAGATTTTGTGGATGACCTGTCTACCTGGTATCTTCGACGTTCACGAGATCGAGTAAAAGGAGACGACGAAGTAGACAAGCGTTATGCATTAGAAACTCTTTCTTTTGTATTGAGAGAAGTATCAAAATATCTGGCACCATTTATGCCATTTTTGGCAGAAGACTTGTATCAGAGTTTGAAACTTGAGTCAGATGTTGAAAGTGTTCACCTTGAGAACTGGCCAGAAACAAAAGAATTAACTGAGGATCAGAAAGAAAACATTATATTAATGAAGGAAACTCGAGAGGTTATTTCTTTGGCCCTTGAATTACGTTCAAAATCTGGAATAAAAGTACGACAACCTCTGCAGAAAGTTACTATTGATAATAAAAATCTAACAGGAAAAGATAGCCTTCTTGATCTTGTAAAAGATGAGATGAATGTAAAAGAAGTGATTGTTGGAGATGAACTTTCTTTGGATACTGTTATTACACCAGTATTAAAAGAAGAGGGAGCCGTGCGAGATATCATACGAGCAGTACAAGACTTGCGAAAGAAAACAGATCTTGTGCCTGATGATGTTATTTCATTAAATTTTGATACTTCAGAATCTGTAAAGAAAATAATTGAAACCTATATACAAGATCTTCAAAAACAAGTGAATGCTGTATCTGTTGATTTTGCTGCTACTGAAGGAACACTTGTCCAAACTGAATGTGGTGATGTTTCTATCTCCCTACAAAAAGTATCTACATAATATATGGCATATCATGTGCATAAGACATTAGGATTTGTGCTTGCAAGTATTCCTGTAAAAGAAGCAAATACTTTTGTTATTGTTTTCACTAGAGAGCTTGGATTGATTAAGGCTCAGGCACAAGGAACACAGAAAGTTGCCTCAAAACTTCGATATGGCTTACAGAAGTTTTCTTTTTCACAACTCTCATTTATATACGGAAAACACACATGGAAAGTAACAAATGTGGTTCCACTTGAGAATATTTTTTACTTACTCCAAGAAAAAAAAGAAAAGTTACTTGTATGTGCACACGTGAGTGTCCTTCTGCAAAGATTCCTAACCGGTGAAGAAAAGAATGAAGAGTTATTTGATTTGGTTATGGATGCAATGCTTTTTCTTGGAGAAAATAATATATCTCAAGAAGACCTTTCTTCCTTTGAATATCTTTTTGTCCTACGTATTTTATATAATTTAGGATATATAAGTGGTACAGGGGAGCTTGAACATTTAGCACGTGGTACTGAGTGGGGTACGGAGTATTTGGCACGCCTTGCAAAACAAAAAAAAGAAGTAGTCTCGGCTATTAACCGCGCTATTTCAGAGAGTCAGCTATAATATTGACATATTAACTTATTTGTGGAATATGGTAGAAAGTAAGAGGTGTTCTTTTATGTTTTAGAAAAAACTTTTCATAAGGAGAAAAGGGTATGCTGGTTTTAACGTTAGCGGGTGTTAGCACAATAGTGCTAATTATGTGTGGAGTCTCAATAGAGAAGAATGAAAAAATTTCTTATATTTTTTTTGGCGTCATAGGATTTTTGATTGTTCTTGGTCTGTCTTTCGGTTGGCTGATGTTATATAGTGGACAAATAAGTCCCAGGGTGTCTTTAAACGAAGGTCATCTTTATCGAGCAGTTTCTTCAGTAGCTCTCTCTACCGAGGCTGCTAAAAAAGAAGGTGGCAAATATGTTCTTTGTTTAGAGGACGAACAGGCAACTATTCGTGTCATGTTGTCCAACGAACCATTAACAGATGGCACATTAGTCCAATGGAAAGATAAAAAACTCATTGCTGTTGCTTTCCAACCAAATGGACCACTGAATACTCCTGTATCTGTACCGATCCCGACAAGTGAATAAGTACACTGATAAAAAAACAAACAAAGCCTGCGTATAATATTGCGCAGGCTTTTTTAATAAAAAATTATCTTGCAATTTAACACAAACGCTATGATATAATTTCAAGATATATGTTTGAAGATGAAAAAGATAATATAGAGAGGGTAAAAGAAAATCTGTACTCTAGAAACTATAAGAAGGTCGACTACCGTCGGCAGGGTATTACTCGTAAAAAAGTCTCAGAAGATATTAGTCGTGACTGGAAAGACGAAGATCTGTCTAGTACAAAACAAGGAAGACCTGAAGGATTTTGGATAAAATGGTTCCTTTTACTATCCATCTTATTCTTTGTCGTATCATTTATTATTGCTGCTTTTGTTTTCATGCGAGGTGATGCCAATATATCTTCTCGTAATGTTGATGTTCGAGTACTAGGTCCTGTGTCTATTGCAGGAGGAGATGAATTATCTTTTGATATTCTTATCGATAATAAAAACAATACAACTATTGAAGCAGCAACTGTCTTTGTCACATATCCAGAAGGAACACGGAGTGTAGAAAATATTGAAACAGAACTTATCCGTGACCAGCAAGAGTACGGAGAAATTTTATCTGGAGGAACTGCACGAAAAACTTTTTCATCTATCTTTTTTGGAGAAAAAGATAGTGTTGAAAATATATACGTGACTGTTGAATATCGTGTAAAAGGTTCAAGTGCTACATTTAAAAAAGAAAAGACATATGAAATAAAAATAAGTTCTTCTCCGGTTATTATGAATATTTCATATCCGCAGGAGACAAGTTCAAATCAAGAGATTGAATTTTCTCTTGATGTCATTTCTAACTCAAGTACAGATCTTAACAATTTGCTATTAACCGCCGAATATCCTTTTGGTTTTTCTTTTGTATCTTCGAATATACAACCTTCATTTGATACAAATAAATGGGTATTAGGAAAACTTGAGCCAGAAAAAAAGGTAAGAATAACAATTCAGGGTGTTTTGCAAGGTCAAGATAATGAAGAAAGAACATTTAGATTTAATATAGGAACACAAAGTAGCGCTGACGAGAGAACTCTGGGAACTGTTTTTGTGGCAACAAATCGAACTATTGCTATCAAACAAACAGATTTAGGTTTGTTTGCACAAGTGAACGGAAATTCTGGTGATAATATTGTCATACATGCCGGAGACAGTGTTCAGACTAATATTTCCTGGTTGAATAATTTACCAACGCGTCTTGTCGATGCTCAAATTCTTGCACGTTTTTCAGGAGATTTATTTGATGAAAATGTTGTTTCAGCAAATTCTGGAGGTTTCTATCAATCTACATCAAAAGAAGTGCTGTGGACGTCTGCAACAAAAAATGATCTTTCAGAAATTATTCCTGGAAAAGGAAGTAGTGCCAGTTTTGAAATTGCTACCAAGCCTCTAACCTCTGCACTTGCTTCAAATTTGCGAAACCCTGCACTTTATCTACAAATGCAAATTGCTGGTAAGCAGTTTTCTGACGGAGGTTCATCAGAAGATGCGCAGACTATTATTAACAAAACTATAAAAATTGCTTCAGATCTAGATCTTTCTGCCAGAGTTTTGCATTCATCTGGTCCTATTGAAAATAGCGGACCTATACCGCCCAAGGTCGGACAAGCTACGACATATACAGTAATTTGGTCTCTGACAAATTCATTTAATAATGTTTCAAATGTACAAGTGCAAGCAGAACTTCCTTCGTATGTTACCTGGAGTGGTATTACCACACCTTCAAGTGAATTAATTTCTTTTGATGAGGTAACACGACAAATTACATGGGATGCTAAAGCTGTGAGCGCTGGTGCTGGGTACAATAATGTTATTCGGCAGGTGGCTTTTCGGGTAAGTATAATACCAAGTATCAGTCAGATTGGAGTATCTCCATCTCTGCTAGGGGAAAGTGCTGTAATAGGTTTGGATACTTTTACAAACACACGCTTGTCTGATTCTGAGCTTGGATTAACTACACGTACCTATACAGATCCTGAATATGTAAATGATTCTGACAAGGTTGTTCAGTAACTATTGACATAGGTATAGATATTGGTATAACTGAAGATAGTTCTTTTAAATTATACTTGAATAGTGATTAACCAAGGTGGTTGATCTAAGATATTCATTTTCTTGCTATAAAACAAGAGAAGGGTTCTTTGGCACATGTGCCAGAAAGGAAGATGACATGTCGTCTTATAAAGAAGGACAAGTACATTTGTTGATGGAAGCTTTAGAAAGAAAAGGGTGGACAGGGGAAGACTTGACTCTTTTGGGTCAATTTGGAGATAGGAATATATTACGGCCTATTCTTTATGGCGATGCTAGTGTTGCGTATCTTTTAGATCTATCCAAACCTCCAAAACTTCCATTTCTTGGTGCTAGTGTTCTAAAACATGAAGTTGGAGAGATCGGACCCATCGAGCTATGCTCAGACAATTTGTATATTGGCGGAAAAAAAGTTGAAATTTTTTTGTCTGAAGGGCAGAATGAAGTTGGTGGAATTTATGGTCACAAATTACGTGAAGAACTCGAAGGTGGGAGTCGAGCACTTTTGAACTCTAATCTACTTGATTATCTCTACAAATATCCAGAACTCTACCCAGAGCACTGGAAACAGAATGAACAGGGTGGGCAACTTGATATTACTTCTTGGGGTTCTTTGTTTCAAGGTGGAGAATCTCAAGTGTTTGTCCGTTTTATGTACTGGCGTAACGGTAAGCCATGTACAGGTCACCACTGTCTGAAGAGTAATTTTAATAGATTTAAGCGGTCGGCTTGCCTGGAAACCTAATCAAGTAGGAAAGTATCTTTTTAGCTCTGCATATCACAAATGCAGAGCTTTTTATTGAAACAATACGTAAAAAAGGTTAAAGTTAGTCGTATGAATACAAATGAAAATTCAATGGAAAAACTAATATCGCTAGCAAAACGTCGAGGATTTATTTTCCAAGGATCAGAAATATACGGAGGACTCACTGGTACATGGGATTACGGTCCTTTGGGTGTCGCTCTCAAGAATAATATCAAAGCTTCATGGTGGAATACCTTTGTTGATTCTCGTGAAGATGTGTACGGACTTGATGCTGCTATTTTGATGAATCATAAGGTGTGGGAAGCTAGTGGTCATGTTGGTGGATTTACCGATCCTCTTGTGGAAGATATAAAAACAGGAAAACGATATCGAGCAGATCATCTCTTGGAAGATGCTGGTATTGATGTGTCTGGAATGAGTATTGAACAACTCGGGGAGATGATAAAGGAAAAAGGAATTAAAAGCCCTGATGGAAATGAGCTTGGAGACACTAGAACATTTAACATGATGTTCAAAACAACCGTAGGACCTGTGGCAGATGATGATTCTGTTTCGTACCTTCGACCAGAAACAGCTCAGGGTATTTTTGTGAACTTCAAAAATGTTGTGGATACTATGCGACCACGACTTCCTTTTGGTATCGGACAAATTGGAAAGGCCTTTCGAAATGAGATTGCGCCGCGTGATTTTGTTTTTCGTTCACGAGAATTTGAACAGATGGAAATTGAATACTTTGTTCGAAAAGAAAATTGGGAAGAGTCTTTCACTATGTGGAAAGAGACAATGATCGGATGGATGAAAAAAATTGGTCTTGATATGAACAAAGTACATGAGCTAGATGTGCCAGAAGCTGACCGAGCACACTACTCAAAGAAAACTATTGATTTTGAATTTGATTTTTCTTTTGGAAAAAAAGAGCTATATGGTCTTGCATATAGAACAGATTACGACCTTTCAAAACACATGGAACATTCAGGACAAAGTATGGAATATATTAATCCAGAGGATAATAAAGAAAAATTTATTCCACATGTTATTGAACCATCTCTTGGTGTAGACCGAACCGTTCTTGCCGTTCTTTCATCTGCATATGCAGAAGAGGGAGAAGGGGATGACACCCGCGTCTTTTTGAAACTTGCACCAGAGATTGCTCCAATAAAAGTAGCCGTATTTCCTTTGATGAAGAATAAACCAGAACTTGTAGCAAAGGCACGAGAGGTATATGAAATGATTAGAAAAGAAATTCCCCAGGTAATGTTTGATGATAATGGAAATGTAGGGAAGCGATATCGAAGACAGGATGAAATTGGAACACCTAAATGTATTACTATTGATTTTGACACTCTTGAAGATGCTACTGTAACAGTACGTGACCGAGATACTGGGGAACAGGAAAGAGTTGCTACTTCTGATATTTTGGAAAAATTGAAATAAAAAACATTGTCACATTTTAGTGTGCTGGGGGTGAGTTGACTTTTTTATAAAAATCAGTATTCTAAATTCTAGATTCCCAGAACTATAAAAAGAAAGGTTGGTGTATTTTGAATATCCAAAGAATTATCTGTGTTGAGAGTGTGGGCAGACTTCCCGAGCTGGAGATTAATAACAGGTTGCACAGATGTCAGGGAAATGTTATTTCTACGGAAACAAATGTGTGCACCCTCGCTGACGGTAGTTTGTTGTATATAATTACAGCCATTATTGAATGTCATATACAACATCACCTTTTGTTTAAGGCTGTTGATGAATTGAATTTATCTATTCAGATTTTGAATATTCTGAAAGAAAATGGGGTCACAAACATTGGGCAATTGATAGAAATTGAACCTTCAGCCCTTAGATCATTTCCTGGTATGGGGAAGAGGTCTATTGATCGTGTTAAGGACGTTCTTAAAAAACGTGATTTGTGTTTCAGGTATGAATAAATACCAGATTAAAAAACTATAATATAAATAACCTCTACCACCATACTAACGTATGGTGGTTTTTTATATTTATTCACGGTAGGATACGTGCATTGATATAATATTTTTATAATGAATTACACCAAAAAAACACTCAAAAATGGACTCCGAATCATTACTGTTCCGGTAAAAGGAAATCCAACAGTTTCTGTCATGGCTTTTGTTGAAACTGGCTCAAACTACGAAACAGAAAAACAAAACGGCCTCTCTCATTTCTTGGAGCATATGTTTTTCAAAGGAACTGAGAATAGAACTTTACATGATATTACCGAAGAATTAGACGGAGTTGGTGCAGTGAGTAATGCTTTCACTGGAGATGAATACACTGCATATTGGGCAAAGGCACATTATAAGCATCGAACAAAATTGATTGATGTTATTTCTGACATGTATCTAAACTCCACTTTTCCAAAAGAAGAGATTGAAAAAGAAAGAGGAGTTATTATCGAAGAAATTAATATGTATGAAGATCTTCCTCAAAGAAAGGTCTGGGAAGTTCTTGAAGAGGTGATGTATGAAGGCCAACCTGCAAGTCGTCCGATCATCGGACCAAAAGAAAATATAAAATCTTTTCTACGAAAAGATTTTGTGAACTATCGAAAGAAACACTATGTGGCTGAAAAAACTTTGATCGTCGTGGCAGGGAAGATAGATGAAAAAGAGGTGCAAAAAGAAATAGAAAAAGCTTTTAAAGATATTGCTAATACGAAAGGTGGCACAAAACAAAAAACAAAAGATATTCAATCTGCACCTTGCATGAAGATTGTCCCAAAGAAAACAGATCAGACGCACTTCGTTCTTGGTTTTCGTGGATTTGATGCAAAAAGCAAGAAGTCTGCCGCATTAGAAGTCCTTTCAGCTATCTTAGGAAAGGGTATGAGTTCTCGACTCTTCAAAAAAATGCGAGACGAACTTGGTATATGCTATTACGTGAAAGCAGGACATGGAGCAAGTACAGACCACGGAGCTTTTACTGTCAGTGCGGGCGTTGCTAACAACCGTTTCGAAGAAGCTTTGGAGACAATTATTGGTTTATTGCGTGATATAAAGAATGAAAAGGTTTCGATTAAGGAGCTTAATAAAGCAAAAGAATATCTACTCGGTTCAACGGCATTGTCTTTGGAGTCTTCTGATGCTTGGGCACAGTTCTATGTATTTCAGGAAGTCTTGGAAGGAAAAATTCAGACATTGCCAGACATTTCAAAAGAAATACGTAAGGTCACTGCTGATGAAGTTATGGCTGTAGCACAAGAGCTCTTTGTGTCTAAAGGTATTAATCTTGCGGTAGTGGGAAATATAAAGAAAAACAAGAAAATAGAAACACTTCTCGCTAGCGTATAGAGGTGGTAGTATTATGTATATGAATACATCCAAAAAAGACCACGTTGTGTTTCAAATAGACACAATGAGTGTTGTTAGAGTCATCCTTGTTATTTTTCTTTTCGCTGCTGCTTATGTATTACGAGATTTACTCCTGATACTACTTGCAGCTGTAGTTATTGCTTCAGCTATTGAACCTATGGTGAAGTGGTTTCGACAATATCGAGTTGCACGTTTACCTGCAGTAATGGCTATTTATCTATCTCTGGCGGTGCTCATTGTGGCAGCGACATCATTTCTACTTATTCCATTACTTAACGAAACATCGTCCCTTCTTAACCGTTTGCCAGAATATGTAAGTTCAGTAAATCTATGGGAGCCATTAGGGAATGATTCTATTATCGGATCACAACAATTCATACAAAACCTTTCTGCCAATTTCTCAGTACAAGATATTGTCACACAGGTGCAGTCTTTCACAAATAATATTTCTGCCGGTATCTTTTCTACAATAAGTCTTTTGTTTGGAAGTTTGATAAGTTTCTTGCTTATTGCTGTTATTTCTTTCTACTTAGCTGTACAAGAAGATGGTATTCATAATTTTCTCAAAACAATTACCCCAAATGACCACCGAGAATATGTTCTTGATTTGTGGAAGCGATCACAGAAAAAAATTGGACTCTGGTTTCAAGGACAATTACTTCTGGTGGTCATTATTGCTGTATTAACATATCTAGGACTTGCTTTGATTGGCGTTGAGTATGCTTTAGCACTAGCTGTTCTTGCGGGGCTCTTTGAACTCATTCCACTCTTCGGACCTATTCTTGCTGCTATTCCTGCTATTGCTTTGGCATTTCTTGCTGACGGTCCCACTACAGCTCTTATCGTTCTTGCTTTCTATATTGTTATTCAACAATTTGAAAATCAACTAATTTATCCGCTGGTGGTGAAGAAGGTGGTAGGGGTACCTGCTATTATTGTTATCGTAGCCCTTATTGCTGGAGGAACACTGGCTGGATTTTTTGGAATGTTGCTCTCAGTCCCTATTGCTGCTATTTTGATGGAGCTCTTTACTGATATGCAGAAGGGGGTTTTTGCTCGAAAATAATACTATTAAACACATGAAAGAATCTTTTTACATAACAACCACATTACCGTATGTGAATGCTAAGCCTCATATAGGGCACGCACTTGAATTTATTCGTGCTGATGCTATTGCTCGCTACAAAGCACTTCAAGGACATCCTGTATTTTTCAACACTGGAGCAGATGAACATGGATTAAAAATATACCAAAAAGCCCAAGCTGAAGGGAAAGAAATACAAACATATGTTGACGAAAATGCTGAACACATAAAGACCATGATTGAAATGTTGGGTATGGCAACTGATGTACCTAATATAACTTTCAATTTTAGTCGCACAACTGATGAAAAGCATATTAAAGCAGCACAAAAATTCTGGAAGTTGTGTGATGAAAAAGGATTTATTGAAAAACGAACATATAAAGGTTTGTATTGTGTTGGTGATGAACTTTTCATGACAGAAAAAGAGTTAGTGAATGGTCGTTGTCCTAATCATCCCGATCAAGAACTCGAAGAAATTGAAGAAGAGAATTACTTTTTCAAAGCAAGTAGTTTTACCGAAAGACTTCTTGAAGAATATGAAAAGAACCCACAATTCATTTTGCCAGAGGCTCGCCTGAATGAGATGAAATCTCTTTTGAAACAACATGGACTGGAAGATTTCAGTATCTCTCGGGTGAAAGAAAAAATGCCTTGGGGAGTACCGGTACCAGGAGATGAAGACCAGGTGATGTATGTATGGTTTGACGCTCTGATCAACTATATTGTAGCTATTGGATGGCCTGATGATATGGAGAGTTTTGAGAAGTGGGGAAGAATGACTCAGTATTGCGGAAAGGATAACACTCGACAACAAAGTGCTATGTGGCAAGCGATGTTGTTATCTGTCGGATTGCCTCTATCAAAGCAAATTATTGTGAATGGTTTTGTAACGGCCGAGGGTGGGATAAAAATGTCGAAGTCTCTTGGAAATGTTGTTGATCCTGTGGAACTCATTAATGAATATGGAACTGATGCTCTTCGATACTATGTTCTTCGTGAAGTGCATCCATTTGAGGATTCTGCTTTTACTCTAGAGCGTTTCAAAGAAACCTATAATGCAAACTTGGTTAACGGACTTGGAAATCTTCTTTCCCGAGTTTTGAAAATGTCAGAAGATTTTGGTGTTCAATATACTGAAGAACAGATAGGGGAGATTATTGAGCGTATTGAAGAAGATGTATTTGAACTAAACCGAGAATATCGAACAAGTATAGAAAGCTTTAACCTTATGTCCGCTATGGATGAAATTTGGAAAGAGGTAAAGTCAGCAGATACCTTTATTCAAGAAACAGCTCCTTTCAAGATGGTAAAAGAAAACAAAACAAAAGCACAAGAGGATGTCTATACATGTATACTCTCTCTGATTAAAATAGCCCACATGCTTAGGCCAATGATGCCTGATACTGCGGAGAAGATGTTTAAGTCTATTCGTGTCAATAAAAAACCAGAAGAATCTTTGTTTCCGAGGAAATAATAGCATTGTAATTTCTTCTGTAAAATCTGTCACCTACGAAGAGGTACTTAAGGTATTTTGTGAATAAGTAGTTTTGATTCTGTTTACATTTGTTATTCAGTACAAGTTTTATTGGTATTTTTTAGATAGAAAGACGCTTGCGAAGTTCTCGTATTTCTCTACTATAAACCACACATGACACAAATTACCCAACTATCCTGCCTAGAAGAAGCTTGTAAGCGTTTAAACCTGCCTTCGCGAGCATATGACACACATCACAACGTACTCGGCATCATGGTGTCTGGTAGAGAACAAATGTTTGTAAAAGGAGCTGTACCGCTTGGAAGTGTCTCTGACAGAATGCTTTTTAATGACAAGGAATTCACATATGATACCTGTCAGGAAATACTCCCTATGCCAAAAACAAAAGGGTATTTTAACCCAGAACCAAAGAAAACTTCTCAAAAGAAATATGCTGGAAATTTAGATATCAATGAAATTGTCTCGGATATTGAAAAAGAATTTTCATACCCCGTGGTAGTCAAAATGAATTCCGGTACCAAGAGTCGGTTTGTATTTTTGTGTCACAATCATGACGAAATAAAAGATGCAGTGCAGAGTATTTTTGAAAAGGCAGATAACATTGTTCTTGCAGAAACATGTATTAGTATAAAAAAAGAATATAGAGCTATTATTTTAAATGGAAATTTGGAATTATTATACGAAAAGACGCCAAAGTTTTTCTCTAAAGAAGATAGGAAAAAAGTACAAAACAGATTAAAAGAATCTGAATATGGATTAGACCAGGAACTTCAAAAAAAATGCATGGAGTTGCTCGATCCTTTATGCTCTGTTCGAAATATCTCATATGCTGGTATTGATATTGTGGAAGATCAGGGTGGAAAACTATGGGTTTTGGAAGTAAATACGACACCTCTTTTCGATGCTTTCATAACTCGTTATGGACGAGAATTACTTATACAAATGTACATGAAGATGCTACGATCATTATAATGAAACCAGAATACATAGATACTCATACACATACAAACTTCGCTCTTTTTGACGAGGACAGGGAAGAAGTTATTGACCGAGCTCTCGCACAAAAGACTTGGATTATTAATGTAGGTACGCAAAAAGATACTTCAAAGAGTGCTGTAACACTTGCAGAGAAATATGATGAAGGGGTATATGCCATAGTTGGTGTGCATCCTATACATACAACAGAAAGTTTTCATGATGAGGATGAGCTTGGAGAGGGGAATAAGAATTTTGTTTCTAGAGGGGAAGTTTTTGATTCAAAATACTATGAAGAACTAGCGCAGCATTCGAAGGTTGTGGCAATAGGGGAAACTGGTTTAGATTATTTTCATCTCAATTCGGATACTATCGAAAAACAACGAGAGAGTTTTATTGTACAAATACAACTTGCAAACAAGGTGGGGAAGCCTCTAATGCTACATATCCGTCCATCAAAAGAAAATTTAAACGTATATAGAGATGCCCTTGATATCTTGAAGCGGTATGCAAAAGTTCGAGGAAATGCGCACTTCTTTGCTGGATCTCTAGAGGATGCTAAGGGATTCTTAGATATTGGATATACTATTTCTTTTACTGGCGTGATTACATTTACACATGATTACGATGAGATTATAAAATATACTCCACTCACATCTCTTTTATCAGAAACTGACGCACCGTATGTGGCACCAACACCACACAGGGGGAGGCGAAATGAACCTGTCTATGTACAAGAAACAGTAAAACGTATGGCGGAGATAAAAGGGATTGAATTAGGGGATATAAAGAAGCAGTTGGTAGAAAATGCTTTTGATCTGTTTAAATTAACCTCTTGATAAGATGTGTTGACAACATTTCTTAGTATGCTATATTATTTTTTGTTATAGGAAGTTTACACAAGAGGTATTACCACTTGGCTTTCTGTACATTGTTCTTTAATAGAGGATTCTCAAAGGGATCATCCTGGCGGCGGTTGCTGCTAACAGTTCTATCTGCTCACACCACCCGGTAAAACAGGGAAAGGAGGGGTCCATGATCTCATGGAGTCGATGGTCTTTCGGATATTTCTAATGTTCTCGAATATGCGCCTTAAAATTCCAGGCAAGAGTCCATCCGCCCAGTTTACAAATTCTCTTCGGAGAGGCTGTAAACTGGGTTTTTTTATTTTTTATATTATGTTATTCTAAAAAATGAATTTGTTCTTCGCTTGCATCTTGCAGACGTGTTGTTTGTAAAGAAATGTAAGCTTGGCTACGTCTTGAAAAGGAGGCCATGATGGCCCACAAGACATCAGGTTCGAGAATTCGTAAGAAGAAGCAGGCTGTGCTAAAGGAAGTTCTTCCTCATGGACAACCTGCTCACGGCACCAACATCGACTCAGGTGAAGAAACCAAAACTGCCGTCGGTATGCGTCAGGACGAATAAGCTTTAGAAAGGCTAAAGTCTGCGCTCTTTTGAACCGGGCTCGCAAAGCGAGTCCGGTTTTTCTATTTACACACCTAACTAGCCTATAAACTTTTATTGTGGTAAAGTACTTTTTATCGTAATCCCGAGACGCACAAAGACTTTTGGTCGAAAGCTCGGTCCAGTTTCAATGAGATTACGGTGATATTATAAATCAGTTGAATTTTATAGAATATAAATGGATACAAAACAAATATACGAAATAGGGTTCCATATTTTGCCAACTGTGGCAGAAGAAAAGCTTGGAGAAGAAGTTGCTATCATCAAAGGGGCTATCGAAAAAGCTGGAGGAGTCTTTATTTCTGAAGAATTTCCAAAGATGAGAGATTTGACGTATGTAATGCAGAAATACATTGATACGAAAAAAACCTCTTTCAGTAAGGCATATTTTGGTTGGGTAAAATTTGAGCTTGATGCCGAGGCAATTGCTGAGATAAAAACAGTTCTAGATACCCATGCAAATATATTGCGATATATTGTAGTAAAGACAGTTCGAGAGAATACTCTTTCTACAAAGGAATCAGAAGCACCAAGTGAAGAATCAGAATCTGAGATTAAAAAAGAAGAAAAGAAAGAGGAAATCTCAGAGAAAGAAATAGATAAGAGTATTGATGAATTGGTGATAGAATAAGAGTGTATTACTCACATAACCGAGAAAAACATTCATGTATATTAACAAAGTTATTCTTTTCGGAAATCTTACCAGAGATCCTGAATTAAAAGCACTTCCTTCAGGAATTAAGGTAACATCGCTTGGTCTTGCGACTAATCGAGTATGGAAAGATAAAGACGGAAACCGTCAGGAAAACACAGAGTTTCATAATGTAGTTATTTTTGGAAGACAAGCTGAAACAACTGCACAGTATCTTACAAAAGGTAGTTCTGCATATATTGAAGGGCGACTACAGACACGAAGTTGGGATGCTCAAGATGGTACGAAGAAATATCGAACCGAAGTTGTAGCAGACAGTGTTCAATTTGGACCACGAACAAGTGGGGGATCCGGACAAGCACCTAGTGCAGGTCAGGCGCCAGCAGGAGAAAATGCTGGTACAGATGCTCCAGCTATTGAATACCCAAAAGAAGAAATTAATCCTGATGATATTCCGTTTTAATTAGAAAATTACAATGGCAGATTATTTAAAAGAAAACAGTATTGCTCACATGGACTACAAAAATGTTGAGTTACTGAAAAAGTTTCTATCCACACATGGACAGATTCAATCTCGAAATCGAACAGGACTTACTGCGGTAAATCAACGACAGTTGGCACAAGCGGTAAAGCGATCTAGATTTATGGGATTGCTTCCATATATCTCATACTAAGTATTTGAGATAGTGAACAAAAACCACATAAACAATGTTTGTGTGGTTTTTGTTATACTTACATTATGAAAAACAAAGATAAAATACGAAGTATCAGTATAGCCGGCGTATATATGGCGCTTGGTATTTTATTCCTAAAATTCATCCCCATGCTTTTATGGGGATATGATATAACTTTTGATGCTTCACTACATATAACAAGTGCTATTTTTGTGTTATTTATTGGTTGGTATTTTATTGATCAGAATAAAAATTGGAGAATACCGTATCTAATCTTCTCTCTTGTTGTCCTTAGTATTATTTCTACACAACGTATTTTAGTAAATGCACATAATGATGTTGGGCTACTCCTGGGACTTGTTGTCGGGGTAGGGTCTATTATGATTTCTAACTGGAAGTATTTTAGGAAAAAGTTGGAGTTTTAAGATATAGATAAAATACGGTCGCATTCTATAGTAAACACTAATTAGTTCACTCTCCCTACATATTCTCCCGTATCTGTATTTATTGAGAGTACCTCTCCTTCTTTAATAAAGAGGGGAACGGTAACTGTGGTACCTGTTTCAAGAGTTACTTGCTTGGTCGCTCCTTGGGATGTATTTCCAGCTACTGCCGGAACAGCCTCTGTTACCTTGAGATCTATTTTGATAGGCATATCTAAGCCAATAATTGTTTCGTCGAAGAGTTTGGCTGTAACAAGACTATTTGTCTTGATGAATTTAATGGCATTTCCAAGAGTGCTTTCTGAAAGAGAGAATCGTTCCTGAGGTTTTCCTTCTTCACAAAACCAGTATTCTGGCGTATTTTTCTGTCGATTATTTTTTTGGAATAGGTATTGAATCTTTTTCTTTGAAATATCTGCTTCAACTACTTTGTCTGTATGATGAAAGGAGTTTTCCACTACTTTTCCAGAAAGTAGATTTCGTAGCTTGGTTTGATTAACAGGCTTCCTTTGTTGTTTTCGAAAGACATGAGAAGAGATAACCTCATGAGGTTCTCCATTAAAAACTATGTATTTTCTTTCGCGCACTTCATTGTATTCAAGCATGTATCTATTTTGTTAGGTTATCTACTGTAATTTAAAACTTTACACTAAAATACTACTGAAGTCACGATATGTTGACATGTGTTAAATTAGATGTAGTGTGATGTTAGGTTTAGCACATTCAAAAACTACAAACAGGAAAGGGTATTAAATGGAACGTGTAAAAACAACACCGGAAACGTATGAGGACTGTGTCAGGTTGGCAAAGGCTTTTAATGGAAAGGTAATTGCTGAAAGTATTGCGAATGCATACGGCATCACATCTCCGCAGGATGCGAAGACCTTTCAAAAAATTGAACAGATGACAGGCTTAGGAAATCTTTGTCGTATGTGGCACAGATTTTCTTTTGGGAGCCTGGGTAAGAGTGATCTTAAAAATAAGATCGTTGAAGCGGCTAAAGAATATCTTTTGAAGGGAGATACTCAGGCTCGTCGTGCGCAGGTTATTTGTTCTTTGCCAGAAGAAATTCCGTATAGAGATTTTGTTCTGGCAGATTACCTGCGAGCGTCTGTAAGTCGAGAGGAATTCTTATTCTGTATGATACATTCACCCAAAAACAGTGATACGAAAAAAGGGGCAATTATCGCATATGCACGGAGTGCAACTACTGAAAAAGAACGTTTCTTTGCTTTTGAGCGCAGTCGACACAGCTGGTCTACGCAAGCAATAGTTATTCAGATTATCTGTGAGCATGCTAATGACCCTGAATAACAAGTTTTTTTGTCTTAAAACAAAAAGGCCTTGCTACACGCAAGGCCTTTTTTTATTCTTTTTCTTGGAGTTCTTCTTTCCACTTTTTCTGAATATCTTTGAGAATTGAAGTTTGTATTTTTTTGTTTTCTTTTAGGAATGTTCTGGCTGCATCATAACCTCTTCCGAGTTTTATATCTTCCTCTCCTTCTTTGAGAGGGGAGTAAGTATAGGATGCTCCTGATTTTGAAATAAATCCGAGTTTCTCGCCAAGTGCTAGGAGTTCTCCTGTTCTTGATATTCCTTCGTTATACATGAGGTCGAACTCTGTGACTTTGAATGGGGAAGCGACTTTGTTTTTGACCACTTTGACACGCGTACGTGACCCCATAACTTCCTCGCCTTTTTTGATCTGGGCTATACGTCGTACGTCGAGTCTAACTGAACAGTAGAACTTCAGAGCATTTCCTCCTGGAGTTGTTTCTGGATTACCAAACATTACACCAATTTTCATTCTGATTTGGTTGATGAAAATAACTACAGTATTACTTTTTGCAGTAACAGCGGTGAGCTTTCTGAGTGCCTGCGACATGAGTCTTGCTTGTTTTCCAACGTGATGCGCTCCCATATCTCCTTCTATCTCATCTTTTGGGGTAAGGGCGGCTACGGAGTCGATAACGATGACACTTAACTTCCCTGAACGAACAAGAGTTTCTACGATCTCAAGAGCTTGTTCACCTGTATCTGGCTGAGATATAAGGAGGTCTTCTATCTTTACTCCAAGACGTTTTGAGTATTCTGGGTCCATGGCATGTTCTGCATCAACAAAAGCACATAAACCTCCTTTCTTCTGCGCCTCGGCAATAACGTGTAATGAAAGAGTTGTTTTTCCTGAGGACTCTGGTCCATATATCTCTACAATACGACCCTGGGGGAGACCGCCAACTCCAAGCGCCCAGTCTAAACCTAGAGATCCTGTTGGAATTGAATCTATATCAACTCGTGGACGATCACCAAGTTTCATAATTGATTCTTCTCCGAACTTTGTTTTGATACTTCTTAGAGCATCTTCAATGTCATTAATTTCTTCTTTCTTTTTTTTAACTGCCATAATTTTATTATATGTGTCTAGGGGTAAATGTATCTCACTCGTTAGGTTTTAAAATGTAGTGAAGTTCTTCTAGAGCTTCTCTATTAAATCTATCGGTAACGCGTACTGTCATTATATTATAGCCCTCACTTAGGAGCAATTTTTCACTAAATTCTCCGTCTTCATTTACAAACGTTTGAGCTCCATTTATGTACATAAATGAGATGTTTTTTGTGGTGCCTTCTAGAACAAACACTGGATCAGTAAAAAGGGTGCCGTTTTGTGGAGAGGTGATGACTAGAACTGGCCCTCGTATGAAGTCTGATGCTTGAAATAGGGCATAGCTACCAACTATGGCTATGAATATGATTGTTAAAGTTATTTTTAGGCCTTTCATTATTCATTTTCAACATCATCAGAGTCTGATGCTGCAGCTTCTTCTAGGGCAGATTCCATCTTTTCTAGAACATCTCTTGGTTTTGAGCCATTTTGTGGACCGACGATACCTTTTTGTTCTAGGGTGTCGATAAGGCGTGCTGCACGAGCATATCCAACACCAAGCTTTCTTTGTAGATATGAGGTTGAGGCTGTTCCTGTGCGGATAACTAGATCTCTGGCATCTTCAAAGAGGTCATCTTCATTGTCGTCTTTGTCTTCCAGTGACGCGTCAAAGAAAGAGTTTTTGTCATGATTAACACTGAAATCTATTTCATCTGGTAGTTCGTCTTCATAACTTGTTACAAGGTGTTTTACAACACTTTTTACCTCATCTTCTGAGATAAAGGCAGATTGTAGACGTTGAGGTTTTGACATTTCCCCTGAAAGATACAGCATATCTCCTGCACCTAGGAGTTTTTCAGCTCCTCCTGTGTCTAGAATTGTTCGAGAATCAATTTGTGAGGATACTTGTAGGGCAATACGTGCCGGAATGTTTGCTTTGATAAGACCTGTAATAACGTTTACGGAAGGACGTTGTGTTGAAAGAATGAGGTGAATACCTACAGCCCGACTCATTTGGGCAAGACGTACGATACCTGCCTCTAGTTCTCTAGGGTAGGATTGCATAATATCTGCCAGTTCATCGATGATGATTACTATATAAGGAAGGTTTTCTGGTACTTGTGCATCTTCTGCCAATTCTCCTGCTTTATGTTTTTTCATGGCAGGGGCAAGGATGTTTTTGTGATAAGAAGCGATATCTCGAACAGCTTCTGCTTCAAGCATGTCGTATCTTCGTTCCATTTCTTTCACTGCCCATTTTAGAGCAAGAATGGCTTTTTTTGGATCGGTGATAACGGGGGTGAGTAGGTGGGGGATTTTATTATATAGAGTAAGCTCAACTCTTTTTGGGTCAACCATGATTAGTCTAAGATTCTCTGGTGAGTTGCGGTATAGAAGGGAAGTGATGATGGCGTGAATGGTTACTGATTTTCCAGAACCTGTAGCTCCTGCGATAAGCATATGGGGCATTTTTGCTAAACTCACCACGTGTGCAATACCTGAAATACTTTTTCCAAGAGCAACAAGAAGGGGTTTTTCTATTGTTTCGAATAGGTTCGAAGCAAGAAGGGTTCCAAGACCAACTGTTGTTTTGACACTGTTTGGTATTTCGATACCAACAAGTGATGTTCCTGGAATAGGAGCTTCGATACGTACTGGGTGCGCAGCAAGAGCAAGAGCAAGTTCACTTTGGAGTCCTATAATCCTTGAGAGTTTTACTCCTTCCGCAGGCTTAAGGCTGTAACGGGTGATAGATGGACCGATAGATACTTCGTCCATTTCAACTGGGATACCGAAGTTTTTTAGGGTTCTTTTAATGATGTTTAAATTTGCTTTTACATCTCCTACACCAGGCTTTCCTTTATCGACGGATAGTAGTGAAAGGGGAGGGATTGAATATGGTTTATTTGAGTATGATGAAGCAAAAAGTTCCATGTCTAATTCGGGTTTCTTTTTTCGAGACAGAAGACTGGAAACAATTCCAGGTTTTACTTGGGGTTCTTCATCCTCTTCTTCAGGGGTGTCGTCAATTTCTTCTGCAGGAGCTTCTTCTACCTCCTCCTCGACTTCTTCGTACTCTTCGTCATCAATCATTTCTTTCTTTTTGAAGGCAGAAAGGGAAAGAATTTTTTGTAAGTGAATACCAACATCAAACATAAAGAGAACTGAGATAATCAAAATTGCCGTGAGTATAAGAACACTTGCATATACGTCAACGAGTTTTAGTAGGGGAAATGAAATAGCTCCACCCACAAGTCCTCCTGTACTTGATGCTATGTCTATTAATCCAAGTCCTGAAATGACAAAAAGTATTGCTCCAAGTGTTTGTGGTAGGGCAAAGTTCCTTTCTAGCTCTTTAAAGAAAGACAATGACAGAAGGACGCACAGGATAGGTAGAAGAAAGTACCCTATTCCAAGAAGGAGAGTGAGCCATCTATATATTGTATCTCCGACGATTCCAGCATAACCAAGAGATGCAAGTATGAATACGAGGGCTACAACAAAAAGTACGATAGCGATAATTGCACGGATAGTTTCTTGTTGCAGATTGTGTTGAAAGGATTCTTTTTTTTGTTTTTTTCTTCCCATAAGGTGAAATTAATGTTCTATACGAAGTTATAATAACACAGGCTCGTATGAGACACTTTACATTTATAAAAGACGAGAGTACTATTGGATACAAGAGTCTCTTACTTCTCTAGAAAATGTCTCACATAAAAGGACAATATGATGAATATTCAAAAAGACAAACAAATAGACATATCTAAAAATACGCCTGTAAAGAAGGATTTTTTAAAGACTGTCTCTTATAAGACAGAAAGAATTGCGGCTGCTATGTATCTTGTAACTGGCTTTATGCTTGAGGAAGAGCCATTAAAATGGGCACTTAGAAAACAAGCTATTGAGCTTATGAATAGAGCTAGTTTTAGTAATGATCAAGAGATTCTGTCTCTTATTGAAAATTTAATACGAACGTGTTTTTTGGCAAAAACTAGTCAGTCTATTTCTGATATGAATGCAGATATTGTTATAGAAGAACTTCGTAGTATGAATACTTTTATACAACAGAGACATACTCTTCCCGAAGATTTTTTTCAGGAATCAGAAATGCCTAGTATTTCAAAAGAGATAAGGATTCAAGCACAAGACAAACAAGAAGATATAAAAGACAAAACACCGATTGCTAAAATGTCTTTTAAGAAAATACTAACTTCTCCTAAGCTTAAAAAGACATCTGGACGTAAAGACAAAAGAAAAGAGATGGTTATCGAAGCTCTACAAAAGAAAGGGGATGCTAGTATAAAAGACATTGCTCGCCTAGTAAGAGGTTGCAGTGAAAAGACTATTCAGAGAGAGCTTAATGTACTTATTGATGATGGTCGTGTCTTAAAAGAGGGTGAGCGTCGATGGAGTCGGTACTCTCTCGCATAGTCTAAAGGACAGTTGACTTTTAGGGGTTTTGTAGTAATCTTATGGTTTGTCCTCGAATGGTGAGGTTATCCACATTACGCTTGTTTTTAAACGTAGAAACAGGCTATAATTGTGGAGTACAGATTTTTCTGTATAAATGGATTCGTAAGAAAAGAGATGATAAGACGTCTCTTTATATACGTATCTAATACGGTATGAACTTTGACAATTAAATTAAGGATTTATACATACAGACACACTTGTCCCGCACTCCAACATTATTATGTTGGACATGGTTGCTAACGATAGAAAATCAGATCTATTCTTTCCGGCTACTCCGTATTGTTTGAGGTCGAATTCGAACAATAAGGATTATGAAAATGTAGCTGGTTCAATTTTCTTTTTTAGAAGATTGAATCATTGGTTACTTGCTTTTGTAAGTAACAAAGTTATTAGTTTCAAAGCGGTGTATATATGTCCACATTAGAAACGACATATATATACGACGTAACTCTCTCAAAACATTATTAAAAATAAATGAGGGATGTTATTAAAAATTTAAATTTTAGTCATATGACACTACGAAAAATCGAGGCTACAAAGCTCGTTGCAGGAATTGCGATTCTTGGAATGTTTGCTTTAGCTCTTATTTCTGTAGCACCAAAGGCACAAGCTCTTTCACAGAGTGAAGTTGATCTTATCTGCACAATCACAAACTGTGATGCTGCAACTAAGACTGCACTTCAAGCACTTGTATCTGGAGGTACTACAACTTCGTCTTACACATTCACTGCAAACCTTACAACAGGTGCAAACGGTGAAGATGTTCGACAATTACAAATGTTTTTGAATAACAAGGGATACACAGTTGCTGCAACAGGAGCTGGATCAGTTGGAAACGAATCAACATATTTTGGTTCTGCTACAACTGCAGCCCTTGCTAAGTTCCAAGCTGCGCAAGGAATTGCACCAGCTGTTGGATACTTCGGCCCAATCACACGAAATGCTGTGAACGGAATGATGACTACAACAACAGGAACTACAACTACAACAACTACTTCAACCGGACTTATGGGTGGAGCAGGATCAGTTGACTCATACACAATCATCTCATCACTTTCTAACGAAGAAGTTGGAGAAGGGCAAGATGATGTAGAAGTTGCTGGACTTGAAATTGAAGTTGACGATGGTTCAGACATCGAGATTACAGCTGTAAAGCTTGTATTTGATGAAGGAACTGCCGGAAGTGATTTCGAGGATTATGCTTCAGAAGTTTCTATTACCCTTGACGGTGTAGAAGTTGCTCGAGTTGATGCTGATCTATTCACAGACGACAATGATTGGACAAAAACAATCTCACTTGATGACGCTGTTATCGAGGAAGGAGAGACTGCTGACCTTATCGTTGCTGTTTCAGGAATCAATAACCTTGATTCAGGAGATGCAGAAGATACATGGACAGTTGATTTCCGACAAGTTCGATTCAAGGATGCAGACGGGGCTACTGTTTCAGAAGACCCAACAACTGCTGCTCGAACATTCTCATTTGAAGATTTCGCAACTGCAACAGACGTTGAGTTGAAAATTACTTCAGGTGACGACACAATCAACGATGCGCACGTAATTAACGTTGATTCTTCAGACGATACTGATAAAGTTGAAATCTTCTCATTCGAACTAGAAGCAGAAGGAGACTCTGATATCGAGGTTAAGGACCTACCACTTCTATTCACAGTTACAGGAGCTACAGGAGTTGAGGATCTAATTAACACTGCATACATCTTCGTTGACGGTGAAGAGATGGGATCAGAATCAATTACTTCAGCAGCTACAACACTAACTCAAGTCTTTGAAGATCTTGATTTCGTGATTGACGCTGGAGATACTGTAGAAGTTGTCGTAAAGGCAGACTTCAATTCAACATCTGACGATCTTGATGAAGGAGATACTATCTCTGTAGAAATTGGAGAAACTCAAACAGACCTTTCTTCATTTGACGCAGAAGATGAGGAAGGAAACAACCTTTCTGATGCCAATAAAACAGGATCAGCTTCAT
Source organism: Minisyncoccota bacterium (assembly GCA_905478465.1). Taxonomy (GTDB): domain Bacteria; phylum Patescibacteriota; class Minisyncoccia; order Phycocordibacterales; family CAJQIN01; genus CAJQIN01. The sequence goes on from CAJQIN010000009.1 coordinate 59,192, forward strand.
CAGAGGCTAGTGTTGTTTACGACGCTGGAATCATGGTTACTCTTGTTTCTACATCAGAAACAGTTGCAACTGACGATGGATCAGATGACGATACAGGAACATTTGTTATCAAGTTCCTTGTAGAAGCATTTGACGGAACTGTATATATTGCTGATACTTCAGCTGCAACAGTTTCAAGTTCAATTGCTGAAACATCACTTACTGATGCTAATGGAGTTCTTTACCTTGTAGAGGATTCAGGAACAGCTACAACTGATGATCTTGCTGACCTTCTTACAGAGTCAGGAGATGCTTCACAAGTTGCTAGTGGTAACTGGGAATTGGAAGATGGTGAATCATCAACCTTCACTCTTACAATTACACAAACAAACGACTCAATTGAGGATGATGGACTATACCGAGCGCTTCTTAAGTCAATCGGATGGAACACAACAGACTCAGCAACAGTTTACAATGTGTATGACTTTGATCTTGAAGACTTCAAGACAGATCCAATCTCACTTAACTAGTTCGCTAGTTTCGTAAGACAAGAATGTCTTAAGTTTTCTCGAGAAGAGAAAAACAAAAAACCACCTTCGGGTGGTTTTTTGTTGTCTGAGTAATATTTTTTTGTGCTGTTCTTCCAGGTAGGGTACTATATACGGATATGGAAAAAAGAACTTGGTTCGGAGTAATTATAGGTATATGTGTAGCTATACTGCCTTTTGTTATTTCACAAAATATCTTCTATGGAGCAGATGCCGCAAAATATTTTTTTGTTGTAGGAGTAACTTCTATTATGGTGCTATATTTTTGCTACCTTGTATTCTCTGGAAAACACACTATCCAAGCTGGTGCTAGATGGCTTGTGCTTCTGGGGTCACTTTCTATAGGGGTGTTGTATTTGTCTGCTTTTAAGGGTGTGTATCCTGCGCAGTCTCTCTTGCCCGACACTCTTAGATCTACCGGAGTCTTTTTTCTTACATACGTAGCACTCTTTGCATTTATTATTAGTGAGTTATTTTCGCGAGCTGATTGGCAATTTACTCGCAGGGCAGTTGTTTTCTCTGGATTACTTTTTGCTATTTTGACATATTTTGGCGGGGAAGGGGGGTTTGGTATTGGTGGAAAGTTTGGATATATAAACCTGTCTCAATCTGGATTAACCTTTGCAAACTCTACATTTGCCGGATCTTTTCTTGTTTTGGTATTAATATTTGCTTTGATAGAATTTTGTTTATCTAATAAAAATACTGAAAGATATATATATGGCATATCTGCTTTAGCTATTTTATTCTCCCCAGTTCTTCTGCATCCTTTTGATTTTTCTTTGGGACATCCTTTTGGAATACTAGGTTCTGCTAGAGCATCTTCTGCAACGGCATTGGCATTTTTCATATACACAGGAGGTCTTTTGGGTCTGAAGAAGATTGCAAAAGAAAAACTGATGATGGTGTGGAGTATTCTTTGGGTGCTGGGTATCATCACCTCTCTTTCTTTATTATTTGTATCTGGCAGTGTTATTCAGCAAAAATATATAGAAGAATCTGGAAGTGCGCGTATTTTGGTATGGGAACAGTCGTATGATGCTTTCAAGGAAAAACCTGTGTTTGGCTGGGGTCCAGAGAATATGTCGCTCGCTCTTGAGGGACATGTTGATAGTAATTTGTATCTAAAAGAAAACGGAGGAGAGGTGTGGTTTGATAGGGCGCATAATGTATTGGTTGATTCATTGGTGAGTGTGGGAATATTTGGTGTTCTGGTGTTTCTGCTAACGTTTGTGTACCTTCTTTTTCTTATTGTCCGTTCTGTACAAAAAAGGATTATTGTAGGAATAGAAGGGTACCTCCTGGGAGCATTTTTTGTAGCACATTTTCTACAATTACAAACTTCTTTTAATATAGCTGGAACGTATGTTCTGTGTGCCTTAGTATTTGGATATATTCTCTTTTTAGAGAGGCAATCAGTCAAAGAGAGGGTTCTAGCTACTGTGTATGCACGTGCTATCGCCGGAGTTCTTACTCTTTTGGTACTTGTAGCTTCTCAGAGCTTATTTTTTGGAGAATATGCCCGCAAACATGCACTGTTTGATATATTCACAACGAAAGACCCCGTGCAACAAGAGAAGCTTATTGTGCGAGCACTATCTGAGCCAGCAGACTTTGAGGCGATACGCCTGTCTTCCATGTCTCTTATTAAAGGTCTTCTTTCTCAAATTGAAGGTGATCCGCAAGAGGCAGGAAAGATTGTTTCGTTAGGTCTTTCGCAGCTAGATCTTTATGAAAATGCTTACCAGGCTGCTATTGAAGCACGCCCAAATGATTATCGTATCCGAATGAATTATGCGTACCTGCTTATTATTGAAACGACTTTAGGGAATAACAAACTGACTGAAGCAAAACAAATACTGGATTATTCATACAAACTTTCTCCACAGAGTCCTATTACTCCGACGCTTGATTCTATTGTTGAATTGTATAGTGGAAATATCACTGGAGCAAAAGAGAAAATAGAGGAGGCTTTGAATTTGAATTCTGAAGTTCCTTTTGTTCAAGAGGTACAGGTGTATCTTCTTGAACAGGAGAAAAACTTTCCAAATATTACGGTTATTAAACTTCAGAATCTGTAGTATATTGTATTTATGTTTGATAGAACTTTTTTCCGGCTTCTGTTCAGATTTTTTTTGATAATTGTTATTAGTTTGATAATTATTTTAATCGCTAGTATTTTTGCAAGATTTTCTAAATAAAAACACACCTTTTTAGGGGTGTGTGGGATGATATCTCGCATATTTAATTATAAATAATACGTTTGATATCTTTTAATTTGAGGCTTCCTTCGGGCACTACCCATAGGCTGTAGTCCGCTATTGTTGCCAGTTTTTTGCAGTTTTCAAGAATATCTCTATCTGTGATACAAAATCCTTTTAACGGTTTTTTTGTTGTAAGACCTTGTAAAACAAAAACAAGCTGGAGATTAACTTCCCGAAGTATAGCAAGGGGTATTTTCTCTTCGTCCCCGATAAATCGAACCCCTAAACCATTTGTAACCTGATCTAGGTTGGTGACACTTTGACACATTTTTTGCCCCTATCTATAAAGAACCCTTTTTTCTTCGATCACGTCCATGTGTCGAACCTATGCTTATTAAAGCACCTATCGACCCTGAAGTCAAATATGAGTCTTTACATTATTTTTTAAATCTGTATACTTCTTCTTCATAAGGTCAAAGACAGTAGGCGTTTATAAGTCCTACCGAGACTACAAGTAACTACTTGACCTTATACACTAAAAGGTCGAATATAAAAATAAGAAATACAGTATTTTATATTGTATTTATAACAATTATTTATGGCACTTACAAAATCAAAAAAGAAGGAGGTTATCGATACTCTAAAGAGTGCTGTTGCATCTGCAACTTCTCTTGTATTTGTAAACTTCCACGGAATCAACGTTGAAAATGTGAACGCATTTCGTCGACAGCTTCATGAGAACGGAGTGAAATATCTTGTTTCAAAAAAGACTCTTGCACAAAGAGCATTAAGTGAGTCTTCGCTTGAAGGGGATATTCCTGTTCTTGAAGGAGAGCTCGGTATTGCGTACTCTACTGGAGATATGACGGTTCCTGCACGAGAGGTCTTTGGTTTCCAAAAGAAACTAAAAGGAGTTGTCTCTATTATAGGAGGAGTATTTGAAGGGAAGCTAATGGATAAAGAGCAGATGACTGAAATTGCTCAGATTCCAGATATGCATACTCTTCAGGCTCAGTTTGTGAATGTTATTAATTCACCTATTCAAGGTCTTGCAGTGGTGTTAAATGCAATCGCAGAGTCTAAAGAACAAAAAGTTTAATTTGTTCTTGGAAATTATATTATTTAAAAACAATAAAAAATTATTATGTCAGAAGAAATAAAGAAAGAGGAGCAGGCTACACCTGTTGAGGAGACAAAGACAGAAGCAACACCTGCTGAAGCAGTGGTTGAAGAAGTTGAAGTTCCTGCAAAGTTTAAAACAATCGTTGAGGCAATTGAAAAAATGTCAGTTATGGAGCTACATGAGCTTGTGAAGCTTTTTGAGAATAAGTTCGGAGTATCAGCTGCAGCAGTTGCTGTTGCTGGACCTGCTGCTGGAGGTGAAGAGGCGGAAGAAAAAGATTCATTTAATGTTGAACTTTCTGATGCTGGAGCACAAAAAATTGCTGTTATTAAGGTAGTGAAAGCTGCTCTTGGTCTTGGCCTAAAAGAAGCAAAGGATCTTATTGACGGAGTACCTTCAATGCTTAAAGAAGGAATGAAGAAAGCCGAGGCTGAAGATCTAAAGAAACAAATCGAAGAAGCTGGAGGAAAGGTAGAATTGAAATAAGTATTTCAATAAAATCTTATCTAAAAATAAAACACCGTGTGCGAAAGCACATGGTGTTTTTGTATGAATACTTGGTTAAGAAAAGAACCTTTTGAAGAGTAGTTGTATTAGATATACGGGCATCTTGTAAAATATTTCTTGGAACCACTCTTTTTTGCTAAAAGCATGATCTGCTTTTATGAGATGTAGTTTCCAGTGTTGTGGCTTTCTTAGAATCTTCCAGCAAAGCCATACTCTTCCAAAAAGATGTCCTGGATTTGAGGAAATGTAAATATGTACCTCTTCACCTGGAGATGTTTCTTCGATTCCTTGGATACGATCAATGGCGTACTCAATTTCTGCCATAGTTCCCCAAACATGATGTTCACAATGTGCAAAAAAAAGTTTTTTGTACTCTGGATAGTGCGAAGACATGTACTCTCTTATTTGTGTTGCAAGAGATTCTTGTTTAGGGTCTTTTGTCCCAGCACTTGAAATTATGCTACAGGAAACCTCTTTTCCTAGTGTCTCGAGTACTGCGGAAATACGTTTTTCTGTGCCTCCGTTATTACGTGGTTTTTCTGAAATATAATTATAGGCTAAGATTACTGTGTATACGTGCGTCGTGGACATTCCAGCCTCTCTTTCTTTGTTAAGGTTTCTGGTAAGAATAATGAACATTTGTGAGAAAATGTCAATAATTTTATCTTTATCTTAGTGGTATAATATTATGTATGAAATCTATGGAAGTTTTAGAAAAAATATTTGGTAATGCAACGAAGGTTAAAATCATGAGACTTTTTCTTTTTAATCAGGAAGAATCTTTTAATATGGATGATATCGTGGAGCGCACAAAAGTCTCTAGAGATAAGGTTAGAAAGGAGGTGAATGTACTTGAGAAAATTCACTTAATAAAGAAATCTCGTCGAAGTAAAAAACCAACATGGTCACTTAATGCAAAGTTTTCTTATATAAAACCTTTGCGAGAATTTCTTGTTGAAATGGCTCCTTTGAAACATCGTGATATTTTAGATAGGGTTAAGAATACAGGACAAATAAAGCTAATTGTTTTAGCGGGACTCTTCATACAAGACCCCGATAGTCGTCTTGATATGCTTGTGGTGGGGGATAAACTAAATGAAAAAGTTCTTGATTCTGTAGTACGTAACATGGAAGCGGAGATTGGTAGAGAATTAGAGTACGCCTTTTTTGATACAGGAGATTTTGAATATCGCTTAAGTATGTATGATAAGTTGATTCGAGATGTCTTAGATTATCCACATGAGATAGTTGTGAATAAGATAGAAGACTTATCTTAGGTACTCTGTGGTAATATATAAGTAGGGTTGATCCTTGTGTAAGTTTGTTGTTTGCTGCTTCTGAACAGAATGTGTGTACAGATGCTGAGCCGATGACTCTTTATTAGTAACGTACTTGTGTTTATCGAGTGAGGAACTAATAAAGGGTATATGCTCTGTGGCAAACAAGCTCTATGTGAGTTTAACTTGTCTTTAAGGGTTTTACCTTTATTAGTTATTTTAATAAATATTATATATGCCAGTAAATACATGGAGTGAGGTCCTTCTTGGATCTTTCAATGATCTTTGGTCAGGAATTCTTTTGTACCTACCAAATCTTGTTGTGGCTCTTGTTATCCTTATTGTAGGGTTAATCATCGGAGCACTATTTGGACGAGTTGTATCACAACTTTTCAAATCATTAAAAATTGACGGCGCACTTGAAAAAGCGGGAGTGTCAGAGGTTCTTGAAAAAGCAGGAGTACCTCTTAATTCAGGGGCATTTGTTGGGGCACTTGTAAAATGGTTCTTCATCATCGTCTTCTTGGTTGCAGCATTTGATGTTCTTGGGCTTTCACAAGTAAACGTCTTTCTACAACAAGTAGTACTTTCATATCTACCACAGGTAATCGTTGCAGCACTTGTTCTTGTTGTTGCTGGAGTACTTGGGGATATTACTAAGCGCGTTGTGACAGGTTCAGTAAAAGCTGCTGGATTTGGACATTCAAATGCTGCTGGAAGTATTTCAAAATGGTCAATCTGGATTTTCGGTCTTCTTGTTGCACTTAGTCAACTTGGTATTGGTGCCGCATTCATTCAGACACTTTTCACAGGTGTTATCGTTGCACTTGCTCTTGCATTAGGACTTTCATTCGGTCTTGGAGGACAAGAAGCTGCATCACGATTCATTGAAAAAACACGAAAAGAAATCGAGAATAAGGACTAGGTCTCTAGTTCGTTTTTTGTAGACAAAAACACCCCGTATTTTTAGGAATACAGGGTGTTTTTTGATATTTTTGGTGTGAGCGTGTTTATGTAGGTTTAAATCATGTTTTCCCTAAAAAATGTGTTGACATTGAAAGGTTTGTGCGTATACTTGTATTCACGTGTCTATGTATGAGAATCAAAGGTTATTATAGATTACAAGAGTAACTGTTGGGGTCGCCTTGTATGTCTATGCGCACAGAAGCGGACTTTTTGTTTTCTGTAGGCAAGAACTTTGACAATTTAATCGTTGTGATTCTACACAACAGAATACAGATAAAAAGAGGTAACACATCACGTAATGTGATGTATTATCACCGAGAGAAAATAAAACTAAGATAAGCGGTTTTTAAATTTCCTAATAGGAAATTAAGAGCATATGGTGGATGCCTAGACTCTAAAAGACGATGAAGGACGTGGCATGGCTGCGATAAGCTTCGGGGAAGTGCCTAGCAACTTTTGATCCGAAGATGTCCGAATGGGGAAACCCTCCTGTTTTTTAACAGGAACTCTGCGACTTGATCCAGAGAGTGTACCCGGGGAAGTGAAACATCTCAGTACCCGGAGGAAAATAAAAAAATGCTACAAATGTAGCGACATTTCCTGAGTAGCGGCGAGCGAAACGGAAAAAGCCCAAACCGAGTTTCACTCTCGCAACGCACTTTGTGTGTTACGGGAGTGATGTTCGGGGTTGTAAGGCAAGAATGTTGCGTTTACGTAAGAGAAGTTACAAAATTATGTGTTAGGAGAACTATTTGGAAAGATAGACCCTAGAGGGTAATAGTCCCGTACTCGAAAACACATAGTCTTCTTTGTTCTTGTTCTTGAGTAGCCCAGGACACGAAAAGCCTGGGTG
>CAJQIN010000010.1 GCA_905478465.1 Minisyncoccota bacterium
CTCCCTCTACCTTCGGTATTCACCCAGAAAAAGGGGCAAAGCCCCTTTCTCAAAATAATTAGATCTAAACTTTCCGCCTTCTGCGTAAGTATAAGAGCGAATTATTATTAAACATTATCTGGAAAGGTAATTACAGTTTTAGTAACTGAACCACCTTCCTCAGTATACATATATGATGTATTATCATATGAGTACAAATACAATCTCCAAGTACTGTTAGCTCCAAGAACTGCAAGTTCTTTTGAAAAAGTATCTATATAATCTATAGCGTCTTGCCATATATAGAATTCCGTTGTTAAAACAACTTGATATGGGAAAACCCCATCTCTATCTACATACAAAATTCTTGTTTTATTTGTATTTGACATAATTTCTTGTTTAATTATTGATTCAAACCCCAGCTCGATCGAGCTGAAATAAATTGATCAATTTATTTAGTAACGACGACGACGGGCGGTGCCGCGTGTCTTGGACTTGAATTTACGGGTAGGGCTTTTCTTACGAGCCTTGTAAGTGCGACGCTTCTTTGTAGCGTAACGTCTAACCTTTCGGTAAGTACGCTTCTTACCAGGTGTAAAAAGTAAAAGAGCTAATACGGCCAGGATATACCAATACTTGGTAATCATCTCATAAATGTTTTTCATTGATTCGTTCATTTTATTTTTTATTAAAAATTAAATAGGCCGCAATTGCTATTAACACCCATTTTAATCGTTTCAGCAGACTTGGTTCAACAAGTGACAAGCCAGGAGAGTCTGAAACATCATACTTTCCCCAATGATACCACTCAGATAAAGGTTCATCAACCTTCTTATACCTCAAGAATTCGGTATTGTACTCAATCCAACAATAACCACCTTCTTCCCAATATTTATATTGTCCAGCTGGGATTAGACGAAGGTTTCCGTCCGCATCTGCGCCTTGCTTATCATTATCAAATTTGATAATATTCATGGTGAAACCTTGAACCGGAGGAACGTAAGACTCCTGAGTGTCGGAGTAAGTATATTCTGAATGAATCATAATTCTATATTAAAAGAAATGAAAAAAGATTAATGGGTTCGCATAACTCTCCCCTTTATATTCAATTGAGTCAACCCCGGTTACACCTTTAGTTTGACGTAATTGTAGATGTACATGGTTCTCAATACCTGGATACTTCAGAGTCAAATCTTGGGCATAGCCCAAAAATTCACCTTTGCGAATGGTTTTACCAAGCAAAGAAGCATCAGGATTAACATACCACATGCGGCCATCGTAAGAATTAGGCCCATCGTGATAAGTAAACTTATAACCCGAATAGGAAGAATCATTACTATAAGGCATTGACGAAGCATAGACTTCGATGTCAATTGGCGCAAATACTGGCGCATTTGGTCGCATGGCGATGTCAACTCCAAGATGGGGTCTTTCGCCTCGGCTTGCACCGAAGACTCCTGATCCCCACTTGTCATTTTTTCGCAGTAACATTTTTCGCCATAGGCTTAGAGAAAGGAGAATAGCCAGAATGGTTAATGCAAGTTTTTTCATAGACTTCAAAAATACCTTTGATAAGTTCCAACCACCATTTCAATGCTTTCATACCTTACTCTTTATTAGGAGTTTCTTGATTGCTTTTGTAAAGCAGACAACGAACTCCCAAATAATTTTTATTGTTACAGGCTTCACTGCTTACGCAGTTTTTGCCGGCATCAATTTTGACACCCAAGCCAAAATCTTACCTCCCATACCAGAGTATGAGATGACGACGAATCCAAGTACCATGGATAAAATTATATACACGAGGTTACCCTTGCGTGTAAAAAATGTTCTCATCTTTTTCATTTCTTTAGAATTAGGAAAGCACCCAAAGCGGCCGCAATCATTAAAGTTTGTTGTGACAAACCACCAGCTTGAACAAGTGGTGATGCGGTTTTACTCAAAGGTAATGGTGGTTGTTGGGCTGAGCCAAGGACTTGGTCAACAGCGGTAAAATTTTGATTAACAAAACTTGCGCCTTTCTTAATATTTTTCCACCATCCGCCGACTTTCTTCCACCATGCTTCGGAAGAAATCTTCTGCGTATTACCACCATATCCGGAGTACTGCTGATTAGAGTAGGTCGTGCTTGGAGTAAAACTCGGCGCAGAACCTGGGTCTAATGTATATGTGTTAGGAACATAAGGCATTACTTCTGATTTTGAAGTAAAACTTTAACCTGTGCGGCACTAACCATATAGTTCTTATTCGCAGATACAAGCGCAGGAGTATAATCCTGGCTCTGCGTGCTATTGCACACACCTTTGAAAAGACCAAGGTCACTTCCGGCAATTTCATAAAAAACATAATCACGAACGTCTGCCTGAACTTGTGCTTTTGTGGCTGCGCCAAAAATTAAGTTACCTTCAACGAACTTACCAACTGATTGGTCGTATGCGACTTCACTTTGTGAATCATCAGACAAAGTCTGATAATCAGTAGCGGCAAGGACTGTAAAGTCAGGCTCAAAATTGGTAGTAACAATTAGAGCATTTGCAGAAGTTCCAGATGTATCTTGGTGATAAGTAGGAATGATAGAATCAGCAAACAACATGGACGGGCCCATAGCTGTTACCTCTGCGAGAGTTGCAATAGAAGCAACTTCTACGATGAATGATTTAGCCATTTTATATTTTTTAAGGTTAAAGCATAAAGATACAACTGAAAGTTAGGAATACCTAACATTTATTTTCAGTGTCGTAAACTCTCTCAATTGCCTACGGGGTACGCTATCCGCTTCCCCCAAAAGCCGACTCCCGAACTTAATGCTTAAGTTCCCAAGCGTCTTTCGGCACCCCAGGGACTTCGTCGTAGTACTCCTTGTCCTTTCGTTTGTACTTTATTACTTTGGGTGTGGGGATTTTGATAGGCACTAACTCCTCGCCTGTAATTTGGTCATACCAATTATCATTAGCCCAAGAAAAAGGACTTTCATACTTAGTATCAAGTGTAATGGTGCTGACTTCATGCTGACTTTCGTCATGCGCTCGGATATTACCGAAGGTAATAACCATTCGCTTATTGTGTATCGTCACCATGATAGCATCAACCATTTTGGCCGTTTGCCTTAAGGATTCAACGTCTTTTAACTCTTTTCCGTGAGGAAACTTCGTCACATATTTGAATATCTCAAGCAGTTGGCGAGGGTTGGTTAAACGCTGTCCAATGTGCTGACCTCTAATAGAGGCCTTCACACCATGCTTCTTGCAAGCAAGTAACCATTGGTTTACAAACCAATGCGCTTTATCGGCAGAAGCCTCCAAAAGAGCATGGACATGGGGGTGATAGGTTTTACTTGTGGGGTTATATGTAACCTCCACAGTGTAAAGACCATTCATAGCTACACCTACAACACGAGTGTTGAGCCTACGCACATACATAAGTTGTTGCTTCATAAATGCTATCCTCTCTTTCAAGTCCTTTAAAGGGACATTCCGAGAAGTCAAAGTCACCATGCGCATATCCCGACCTTTTAGGTCTGGATAATACTTATTCAGCATGCTTGCAGTTTTAATTCTTGCACACACAAGACAAAGTCTGGACTTACAGTAGTGCATTTTTATTCTATCATCTTCTATGAATCCGGTAGAACAACAATTAGTGATGTTTTGATAATGCCACTTGCGTGGATTATCCAATATCAATAACTCCTTTACCAGAGGTTGTGTCAACCATTTGGCATATCGTCGTTTTTGTAGCGTTTCTATCATTCGCTAAATATAGCGAAATCCCTACCCTATTACCAAATCCGTCAAAAATTTTGACAGGATGTGCTAATGTATCAAGGGGAGATACCTCCCTCTACCTTCGGTATTCACCCAGAAAAAGGGGCAAAGCCCCTTTCTCAAAATAATTAGATCTAAACTTTCCGCCTTCTGCGTAAGTATAAGAGCGAATTATTATTAAACATTATCTGGAAAGG
>CAJQIN010000011.1 GCA_905478465.1 Minisyncoccota bacterium
GGTGACACGTCTATTTCTAAAAATTTGATAGTCGCATATGACATTTCAGCAGATACATTAAAAATAAGAGGCACCGATGTTAGTATTAATTATATTCATGATGTACTAGCAGACATTTCGGGAAAACAAGAAACATTTTTAAATGGCACTTATAATACAAATTTAAATCTGGTTACCACAAGTATTGACGATCTTGAAGACCGCGTGGAAGATAATGAAGCCGCAATTAATATAGTAGTTGGCGAAGGTGCTGATAAATTACAAATCAATAATAAACGATTTTTACTCACCTCGGCAGCCAATCCTGAACAGAGCACCGGTAATGCATCTCCTGGAAAAACATACAATATTCTAAGATGGAATAACAAGACTGATGGCGATAGAGCATTCGTATGGGAAAATTATAGAGTTCTTGATGGCTCTCACGATCTTAGTATAAATCATCTTGATATTTCAGGTGGCATTAATACAAGCGGTGACCTTAATGTTACAGGTGATACTGAAATATCAGGCAATGTGACTGTCTTTGGTATTTGTGACATTTCTGGCAACACTATCATACATGATGGCACTGTTGATATTTCAGGCGATACTACCATTATTGGTAAGATAGACCTTTCAGGTGCAACAGACTTATCTGGAACGATGCATATTACACATAATCTAGATATTAGCAATAATCTCTCTATTGAAAATTCTACATCAACTCAATACTTGAAACTAAATGAGGTAGAGATAAAGGGACATGTATCATTACGAGGCGCAACCAATGTAATTGAATATGATTCTGCATCCATATCCAATCTAGAATTTAAATCCGAAGGTGATATTAGTGGTGTCATTATTACACCAAATGGTACAAAAATACGGTTCATTTAATGGGTATATCCGAAAGTATTTTCTCCTGAATATTCTACATATAAGAATCCATCTTCATCTACATGTTTGTTATATATAATTTCGATCATGTCACCATTGCATGGCATCTCGTTATTTACAAACATAAACATTCCAATATGAGATTCTAATTTTGGTATTTTTTTTCGAATAACATATGCCAATTGACCAATTGTTAAATCATTCGGTACTAAATACTTGTGTTTCGTAATCTCTTCTATATTTTTGCACCCATCAGCTCGTTCTACAATAACTGGGACACGTTCAGGGTATTTTGCTTTAATGCGTGCAGATTCATTTATTCGCTGCTCTATTGTACATTTCTCTTTAAACCGGTCTTCCATTATATACTATATAAAAGATATCTTTAATCTAAAAATTTACTAATTGATCGGCCAACGACAAAAAAATCGGCAAAAGGTTTCTCGCACATCTGGCTATAACTCTGTCCTGCGTTATCTGATGCGATATGCTTAGAAATACCGGGTACAATATGTATAATATCTTTTCCTAAATTTTCTTGACATACCATTCCAATAATGTTATCGCGTGATTTATATATTTCTATACAGGATTTTGTATACTTTCTCTCTATAAGATTATTACTTGCGGACATTTGTCCAACTAAAATCCATTTCATTTTATCAAATTCATCGATAACTGCATTTATACTTTCGCTTCCTACTAAACCATGTATGGAAAAGATATCAACCCAATCCAAATAACTATATATAGAATTACGAATTTGCTGTTTCATTATATCACCAATATCCGCAAATTTTCTATCTTCCCATATCATGAATCCATATTTTTCCTTGTAAGATTGCAGTTTAACTATATTCTCATGTGAATAATCACAATATGTATCAATATGTATTTTTAATACTGCAATTTTACTACCATATTTATCTAATCCTGTAAATAATGCTTTCATAGTGCCAGTGTCTGCGGCCCATATTATTTTTTTATCCATATGATGTACCAAACAGGATTTAGGTTCAACTAAATTTTTGCTTACTAATAGACTTCTTACAGAGAGAATATCACCTCTATTTATAATACATAGTTTCATAATAACATGCATGCCATTATCTTCTATTATTTTACATATTTTATTCATTGACCCACCAGTATTTACTACATCTTCTATAACGATGACATTGTCACCTTTTTTAAAATCCCCTTCTATCTGTTTCTGAGTACCATGCTCTTTTTTATCTTTTCTTACAACCAATTGTGGTGTTTCAGTGATTAAACTGACAGTGGTTGCTAATGCCATCGCACCATATGGCACACCACATACCCAATCTGACTTCAACATACACCCAGCCATTTGTTTTGCAACTTCCTTCATTAAATTCGGATACATAGATATCTTTCGGGCGTCGAAATACATATCACTTTTCTCTCCACTTTTCAATGTAAATTCACCAGAGAGAACTATGTTCTTTCTATAAAACTCATTCACTAAATGGTCAACCATACCTTATGTAATAAGATTTTATTAAATGATTATAGAGAGAATATTATACAAATAATAATAATGTGCTCATTGGTAACTAGATTTAGAAGTTTAATATTACACAATCCTATTTCAAATGCTGCTGGTGTTTTTGGAACGCATACTGATGAATTAGACCAAATGTTTCGTACGCATAGTGGTCTGATGGTGACCAAGAGTGCAACATTGGGTTCACGAGTCGGCAATAAGTGGCCTGCTTATTGGGAGAATTCACAGATAAGTGTGAATTCCATGGGATTACCAAATAATGGGATAGAGTATTATGTAGATTATATAAGAGATTTACCAGAAGGCAAACCATGTATTCTCTCTATTGCCAACATTGATAATGAACAGACCGCAGATATTTTGCAATATATTAATGAACTCGATTATATTAAATATCCAGAGATTAATGTATCATGTCCTAATATTGAAGGAAAGGAACAATTGGCATATGATTATGAAGGATTAGAATATTTTCTTACAAATATTCTGGATAAAAATTACACTAAACCATATGGTCTGAAATTACCACCATATTTTGACCCTGTTCATATTGATTTGGTGAGTGATATTATTGAATCTCATCCAAACATTGTATTTTTAACATGTATTAATAGTGTTGGAAATGTGTTACATATTGATATTGATACTGAAAGTAGCGTTATTATACCAAAATCAGGATTGGGAGGATTAGGTGGTGATTATATTTTACCAATTGCATTATCTAATGTATATCAGTTTAAAAAACGATTACCTCATATTGATATTATTGGATGTGGAGGTATTCGTTCAGGAGAAGATGTGTTTAAACATATCTTAGTTGGCGCAACATTTGTACAAATTGGAACGCATCTTAATCGCAAAGGTTTGGGTTCAATAGAGAGAATAGCCGAAGAATTAAGAAGTATAATGAATAAAAAAGGTTATCAAACACTTGACGATTTTCGAGGTCATTATAAATAATTTCTTTTTATTATATATAATGAATATTACATTTCTTAATTTTTACATGTCTTCTTTACGTAATATGTTTCTATTATCATCAATTGCAATTGGTTTAGTAGGTTTTTCTGATAGATTTTCTTATAAAAAACGTCAATTAGTGAAGATATTTGCAATTGGTGTATTATTAATGGCAATTTTAATGGGAAATACATCAACCAATATTTTCAAAGAGATTCATTTAAAAAATATGAATTCTGATGAACTTACGCCAAGTGATAAAATCATTTTAGAACAATCTCGTATTTTTCCATTATTTGCATATACCTATTCCGGGGTACTTGCTGTATTAATAGTTACATTAGTATTGAAAATGCTTAAAAATTTACACAAAAAATAATTATGCAATTTGCATCATTTGCATGGCAAAGACAGCTATATTTAAAAACACTAATGAATATAAATATTTTTCAATAAATTCTAGTTCTTGCGCACCAATTTTACACTCTTCAATCCGATCCAATTTTCTAAAATAATTTAAAATTACTAAATTACCTATAATTATAAATATTGCCATAATATAATTTACAAATCGTTGCATATTACTTGAAAACATATATATTATATGTTTTGAAATTAATTATATATTCCTCTTAGTATTAGAGATAAAATAACATGTGACAACATTAATATACCACCATATGCTAAAAATTCTCTCTGGTCAGGCTTTATTTGATTACATGATGGGGTCTCCTTCATCGTCTTGGTATATCGAATAATACAATAGGATACTATTAATACAACAATCAAATCGATTATCGCTAATATACCATTTTTTTTAAGCATAGTCATTTTTTGACGCATATTTTTCAGCATTTATATATAATTATAATATTTTATGCGAAAAAAGACATTAAAAATGTATAGACAATCATTAATGCAATTAATCCAAAAAGGGCTAATTGAACACCACCATACATCTGTATGATATTGCCATCTGTTTCTAAAATTGTCTTACAATGTGCGACATTATTAACCTCATTTACGTAATTTACCATCGTATATGCTAAATAAACATAGTATGTTATTATGAAAATGAATATCATTACCATTGTAAAATCCTTAAACGCCCCAGTAATCATTTATAAATACTATTTAGATAATTATCCTGAATATTATATTGGAATAATATATGAAAAATAATGGATTTTTTAAGCCGATGGGGCGGCTCAGCGCACTGTCTCGATACACGAGCATTTATGAGAAAAACAAAAAAACACCCAAGTTGAGCTCGGGCTTTTCCAAGACATACATTGATGCTCAATGGAACATGGCCAATCAACCCTCTCAAATTGCTATCGAGGATATCAAGGTCGAACTTAAATCGCAAAAAATACTTAAAGACATCTCAACATAACTATATATATATGACAGACATGGAAGACAATATTTTTAATCCATATAATCCCAATAACGTCGAGATTACTCGGCAGGATATTGAGACTATATTGAAGAAATACGGTTTGCCACCACGTATTAATAACTTTGAACTTTATCGCCGAGCATTTGTCCATCGTTCCTATACTAAACGGCCTGATTCAGAAAATATCGAGAATGATATTGTACTGGCACCGCAACCACCAAATTGCATGAAACTTTCAACCAAATCAAATGAGCGTTTGGAATTCTTAGGCGATGGTGTCCTAGAATGCATTACCAAATACTATCTTTATCGCAGGTTTCCTAAGGAAAACGAAGGATTCATGACCGAGAAAAAAATCGCCCTCGTCAAAAATGAAAATATAGGCTCCCTCGCATATGAAATGGGATTAAATAAATGGTATGTGCTGTCAAGCAATGCAGAAGAAAAGAAGACTCGCACAAATCTCAAAAAACTGGGTTGCCTATTTGAATCATTTTTAGGTGCATTGTTTTTGGATTTTAACAAGATTACTGTTAAGGATGAAGATGGATGGTTCGAAAATGTATTTGTTACTGGTCCAGGTTTCCAAATGGCACAGAAATTTATAGAAAATATTTTTGAAGAACATATTGATTGGATTGAATTGATTAATAATGACGATAATTATAAAAATATTCTCCAAGTGAAAATTCAAAAGGAGTTTAAAACAACACCACACTATTTGGAACTGGATTATGATGCAGAGCAAGGTTATCATATGGGAGTATATCTTTGTCTAGGTCAGCAGATTTATGAAACCTCGCCTGAGAGCGCTATTCCATTTCACAAATTTGGATCTTTCCAAAAGATACAAGAACATATTGAAAGTCATGATACAGCATTGGTTTTCCTAGGCGAATCGAAACATAAAATTAAGAAAAAGGCGGAACAAATTGCTTGTCAATTGGCTCTTTCTGTTATTTAGATATAAATATATTAATATATATGTATATCAATGGATGAAAAAATGAGAAATCGACCTGTACCTAAACCCAAGAAAAAAAATGAAGTCAAATTTGCCGGCGATGCACTGGAATTTCATGTTATTGATCGAGGACAACTTGGTGAGGAAGAACTTGGTGAGGAACTTGGTGAGGAGGAACTTGGTGAGGAAGAAGTTGAGGAGGAACTTGGTGGGAGTATTCCAGATAATGTTATGGATGAGCCATTGAAAAAGACACTTCTTATAACTGATAAACGAAATGAAGAACGTGGTGTAAATAGAGATGAACTATTAGAGAGAATCAAGGCGAAAAGAAAAGGCCAAGTTGTTGTAGCTGCAGTGCCAGTGCCAAGTGCAGTTGTGCCAAGTGCAGTTATGCCAAGTGTAGCTGGTGTTGTAGCTGCTGCGCATGTGCCTGAAATAAATTTTAATTCTAAATTGGGTGGCAAATATGCCGAATTATCAAATTTTTATGGTGATGTAGAAATTTGTTATATGCAAAAACGTTTTCGGAATCTGAAAATGATTGAATTATTTAATATATTTAAAACTTGTGATGCGGAAGAATTTATTAGATATCTTAAATTATTACAACCTGAAAAGAAATTCACACCTGGTCAGCAAAAATACTGGTTTAGGGGAGCAGAACCAATAAGAGGTATATTGGCAAAATTGGTTGGTGCTGTTATTGTTCAACCAGAAAAGTTTAAAAGACGCATTAACGGAATTGCTCAGGAACTTGGTATCACGCCAGCAGAAGTAGTAGAGAATGCTGGTGAAACAAATGATGATGATATGAGAGAATGTCTCAGAATGAAATATTCGATTCCAAAATATAGAACTCTATTATTAGAAACCCATCCAAGTATTTTACATGAACAATCGCCAGCAAGATCGCCTGAGGGTAATCGGTGGACCAAACCAGGAGGTGATATATTAGGTGTGATGTTAATGGAAGAGAGAAATAACTTACTAAAAGATAAACAGTCTCCCCCAGAATCAGAACTTCCAGCGTATAAAATTATAATAGAGGCGGATGATGCAGTGCCAAAACAGGATAGGATTATTAAGGTTAAAGGTGCAGATAAGGTTCCTGCTAAAAAAGTGAAAGAAACATCTATTGTACAGATGAATGAGAATGTAAGTAATATTTTCGAGAATATGCCAGATGATATTAATGTTAAAACACCAGTTCATTATCTTGATAATCAGGAAATTTTTGTTAAAGAAATGAATGCATCGCTTAATAAAATTTTCGGAAGTAGTGGACAGGATGTGGCCCCTCCAACATGTGATTCTATTTTTAGCACAGAATCATCATTTGAACTACTGATTCATCAGAAAATCATTCAATATTATTTAAACATATTCTCTCCATATAGAGGATTACTATTATATCATGGTTTAGGGGCAGGAAAGACATGTGGTTCAATAGCAATTGCCGAGGGACTCAAAAATTTCAAAAAAATATTGATAATGACACCAGCATCATTGCGAATGAATTATGTAGAAGAGTTGAAAAAGTGTGGTGATCCTTTATATAAACGAAAACAATTCTGGACATTTATGGATGTAGCATCTGCTAAGAGTAATCTTAAACTTGTAGCAGAGAAACTTGGATTGCAAGAAGAATATATTATAGAAAAGCGAGGGGCATGGGTCGTCGATCATGACAAAGATGAAAATTACTCAACATTATCACCAGCAGATAAACTTTCTCTCGACAAACAAATTAATAAAATGATTACAAACAAATATGAATTTATAAACTACAATGGTATTCGCAATAAACAATATGATGAGCTTACCAAAAATGGGAAGATAAATCCCTTTGATAACAAAGTGATTATTATTGATGAAGCGCATAATTTTATAAGTCGTATTGTTAATAAATTAAAAAGTGCAAAAACAAAAAGGGATGCATCATTGGCATATAAAATGTATTTAGCATTGATGAAAGCAAATAATGCAAAAATAGTACTTCTTTCTGGGACACCAATGATTAATTATCCAAATGAAATTGGTATTTTATTTAATATACTTCGGGGACAAATCTCTACATGGGAAATCCCGATTAATATAGAAACCTCCAAAAAAGTAGACCAAGAATATTTTGAAAATACCTTAGGTAAGTCAACCTATGTTGATTATATCAATTATAGTGCAAATTCAAAAGTGCTTGAAGTAACCAGAACGCCATTTGGATTCATAAATCGTTATGAAGGAGATGAATATAAAGGTGTGGTATTACATGATACGGGTGGTATAACAGATGCAGTATTTATAGATGACGTGAAACTTATTCTAGGAAAGGATAAAATTACGTTTGATAAAAGACGAGTAAAGAATATAAAGTACAAAGCACTGCCGGACGATATTGAAGAATTTATGAAAAAGTTTATAAATTTTGAGACGAAACAATTGTCAAATGAGACGTTGTTAATGAAGAGAATTGTAGGATTGACATCATATTACAGAAGTGCTCAGGAGGGTTTAATGCCAAATTATAATCCAGAGACGGACCTTATAATAGAGGCGACAGAACTAAGTGATTATCAATTTGGAATTTATAACCAGGCGAGATCGGTTGAGCGGTCACAGGAGAAGAACATAGCAAAGAAGAAGAAGAAGGCGGGTGATTTATATGAAGAGGTATCATCTACATATCGTATATTCTCTAGATTGTTTTGCAATTTTGTATTTCCAGATGGAATAAAACGTCCAATGCCAAATGAAAAACTAGATGTGGCAGACAATATAAAGAAAGGGTTTGACGAAAATGTAATTGACGTTGTAACAGAAGACGAGTTAGTATCTGGTATCGATGGTATTATGGCGGATGAAGTTGGTGCAGTAACAGAAGAGATAAACAAATTGGTTGATAAAACATATGAGCAACGTATTAAAGAATCATTAATATCCTTGAAAGAAATGGGAGGAGATGCATTATCATTTGATGCATTAGAAATATATTCACCAAAGTTTAAAAAATTAGTAGAAAATTTGCTGACAGATGGACATGTAGGAAAGCATTTAGTATACAGTCAATTTAGAACATTAGAGGGGATTGGTATTATTAAACTGATACTTGAATTTAATGGATTTATTGAATTTAAACTGAAACGCGATGCAGATGGTGAATGGGTAATGGATATACCATCAGGTCTAGAAGACAGACCAATGTTTGCATTATATACTGGTACAGAGACAGCAGAGGAGAAAGAGCTAACAAGGAATATATTTAATGATGATCTAGATATGTTACCAACGAAGTTACAAGAGCAAATTAAGAGTTCTAAGCCCCAAAACACAATGGGTGACTTTATAAAAATATTTATGATTACAGCATCGGGGGCGGAAGGGATATCACTAAAAAATGTAAGATATGTACATATAGTTGAACCCTATTGGCATCCAGTGAGGAGAGAACAGGTAATAGGTCGTGCCAAACGAATATGTAGTCATACATCATTGCCACCAGAGTTGAGAAATATCAAAGTATTTATGTATATAATGACGGTGAGTAAAAAGCAATTGGATGAAGGTGATAAAAATGCAATTGAGATGAAACTAAAGGATAGAAGTGATGATGGGAAGCGTGTAATTACAACAGATGAGTTTTTGCATGAGAAATCAGATTTAAAACAAACAATTTCGAATTATTTATTAACAGCAATAAAGAAATCATCGATAGATTGTAAATTTCATAATGGACAAAATCTTGTATGTTATTCGGTTAGTAATCCAGATGGATATAACTTCATACCAGATTATAATAAGGAAGAGAATGATGAAATAAGACAGAAGAATAAGAAAACTGTAAAAATGGTACCTATTGTGGCAGAATTTTTAGGGAAGAAGGTTGGGAAGAAACCGGGTATCAAGCAGAAGTTTATTATAGATGAAGCAACAAGTCTTTTTTATAATCACGGGGAGTTTGTTGCGTATATGGGAGCAATGAGGGCGAAAAAGGAGGGAAATATGCCAGATCCGATTGGGGAAATCAAACGATATGTTGATTCAAAGGGGGCTAAACGGGAGGATATAATACATTATTAAATAAGGATATAAACAACAAACATATATATTAAGATGAATGTTTTTAATACAGACAATAACAAAGGTATGTTATGGTCATTAATGGATAAGCAAAACAAATTTAATGGCGTGCCATCACACGTCAATATTGGCGAAATATTTGAGTCACATGTTAAAAAAACTGAAATTAAATGCAAAGGAAATGAATCGCTTGTTAATATGAACAAATTGTTTTTGGCATCTTTATTAGAAGATATATCTATTTATACTTCTCCCAGCTTGCTCAAAAAAAATAAAACTGAATCATTTAATAATACATTACAGGAAAAAGAACAAAGTTTTAAAGATATGATGAAAGTACCTGCACCAGCCACAGTAGATTTTGGGGATAAAAATGGTGATGAACCTATCGGTAATATTGATGAACTTCTCTCTAAACAACTTGAAAAAAGAAATTTAGATACACCATCCTATAATAACATTGATGAGACCAGTGTTAAAGAATGGCTTACTGGCGAATCAAGTAACTTACCACCGACTCAACCTAAAAATAAAGATGCTCATATTAAAATTGGCGAACTAGTAAATCAAAATGTTGTTCTTGATATTACTCCTATCAAAAAAAACGTAAAATGGGCAGAAGAAACAAATGATATAGATCCTCCCATTGTAGGTTCAGAAATTAACGAAAATGACATAGATATGCGAACAGCAATTATAAAAATACTTAAAAATCAGGAATATATTATTAATGCTATTCATGATTTACAAGATAGGGTTTAATTTATTAGGACTTCGATCTGTATAAAATATATCTCGAAATTCTTTCATTTCATTATCTGGTATCCGATTACGTTTTATCCATTGAGGGGTATGTATCCCTTTAAGCTGAGAAACTATTGCATATAAACAATATATTCCACATTCAGTCCCTTCATGCTGATGCCGTCTTGGTGCATTATCTATAAATCGCATCTTTTTATGCAAATCACTTTTACATTGTGTTTTTATACGTTTTACTAATTGTTTTACCTGCTCTGGTATATAATTACCATTTGTATCTAAAAAAAAAATATAATTAGTATCTAAATTAACAAACATCGATACCCAATGACTTCCTGATTTATAATGCGGGTCCAAATTAAATATAAACCCCAAATTTTTAATACCTTTGTTATACTTTTCTTCTATATTTAAGTTGCAAATCTCATCAAATACACAATCATTGCCACCTTTTGCAATGGCGTCAAAATCAATTGGAGATGGTCCTAAAAATTCAAAGTTGTCATTTTCATTTTCATATTGATGCATCACCTTTTCTATATCTAAGGAATCTAACCATTCAACTGGATTTATTTTCCATTTTTGTGGTTTGGCTGGTGTAAAACTCTCCTCAAATATATTTGATGCTATATTTTTATCTATAAATTGCTGTTTTAACCAACATGATTCAGACGTGCATACATGCTGTAAATACGTATCAAACTTTTTCCAAACCCCATTAGGGTCTTTTGATTTGATGTGTTTGTCTGGATGTTTTGCATTCCATAAGTTGCGCATTGTTAACAAGTCTTCCCTTGAATAACAAGTACCGTTGCGCTTTTCGGCACCGCCATAGCAATTCGATATTTTACGCGTACCTTTCGGGCTTCTTTTTTTCCGTTTTTTCTTTTTTTTTGAATCAGAAAAAATACCGCCAAACATATAGTATATACTCATAATTTATTTCTCGTATTTTTTTACCCCTTTATATCGAAAATTTTTATTCATTATATTTTTTTGACGTGGATAATTGGGTGCAGTTATTATTGTTTTTTTAATTACAAAATCATCTAATGTTGGTATAGGTTCCGGTTGATTATTATATAATAAGCTATTTACATCTAATATATTTACATCATCTGTCACGTTGACAGTATTATCACTATTAGATAAATCTGTATTTTGTAAATCTGCAAAATCATCTATCCGAAATTCCTTTATCTTTTTTTCAATATATGTCGTTAATATACTATCTGTTGAAGATATGTTCGTTCCGTCTGGCGATTTTAGCAAAGCATTTATATGCTGTTTTATCGCAGCATATAAACGTTTTTTATAAAATTTCACATATTCTGTTTCTATTGATATTTGGTCTGTATGTGGGTCAATTGGCATATTTATTCCTAAATATTCCAATGTAATCTTATCAACATACGCTTGTGATTCCATACTACATTATTTTATGATTTTATTTTCGAATCCTTAACATATTGTTGTGTATGATTATTAAATAAACTCTGCTTTGACTGAATGTTTTCACCCGGGTCAAAATCGGCAAACCCCTCTTCTATAAATAGGTCTTGATGTTCATGTGCTCTATCTTCATAATTATTAGGTTTCGATGGAACATCATCCGTATATAGGTCACTTCTTGATGATGGTATAAAATCAGCATTTTCACTACGTTGTAATGCAAAAAATTGGTGGCGCAATTCATTTTCCAAATGAATGCGTTTTGCATATCCCTTGAAAGGACCCGTTTTTGTCATTGGGACAAACATCGTCTCTGGATTATAATTATCATATTCTCTCAATGGAACATTTGATTCCTTTTCATGAATCGATAAACCTCCTCTTGTACCATTTGGTCTTGGGTCAAATACTGGTTCTAATGCATGTGTTGATGTTAATCTACCATTTAATCTATGATTTAATTCATCTACTCTATCCATATATATATATTAATTATGATATAAAATATTTAATACATATTAATGTAATGTGCGGGATATTTGGGATACTCAACAGAAAAACCGCTAAATATTCATATCAACACGACTTCATCAACCACGCTTTCCAAAGAGGAAAAAAACGAGGTCCTGAAACATCTCAATACAAAATCATTAACGCTTTTACAGAATTCGGATTCCATCGCCTTGCTATTAATGGTCTCAATGATCAAGCATCACAACCATTATGTGTTGATAACTGCGTATTAATATGTAATGGGGAAATATACAATTATAAAGAACTATATGAACATCTTGCCACCAAAAATATTTATCCTAAAACCGATAGTGATTGTGAAATTATCATTCATATGTATAAACAATATGGTATTCATGATACCCTACTTAAATTGAATGGTGAATTTGCATTCGCGCTATATGACCTTAAAAATGGGACACTTCATTTGGCCCGGGACCCTATTGGAGTTCGCCCGTTATATACTGCCGGATATTTTGACCAAAATGAAGGTGAAATGGTTATTTTTGGATCTGAAATGAAAATGTTACAACCATTCATGAATAGTTATATGCACATTGAACAATTTAACCCCGGTACATTTTTAACATTCACAGAAAATAATAATAAATGGCAGATTATGAGCCCTGAGGTTCAATACTATAAACCATATAATCACGATTTACACCCTAAGGGGTGTGAATGCTTTAATTGTTGTCGCAGATATATGATGAATGTCGCTATTACGAACGATGACACCAGACCTATTCTTAAATTAATTAGTAACACACTTAGTGAATGTGTCAAACGACGTGTAACTACAAGTGACCGTCCAATTGCATGTCTATTGTCGGGCGGTCTTGATAGCAGCCTTATTACAGCACTCGTCTCTAAATATTACAAAAAAGGTCAGTTAGAAACATATAGCATCGGCATGCCCGGCTCAGAAGACCTTAAATATTCACAATTGGTGGCAGACCATCTCGGTACTAAACATACGCAAATCGTTATGACAGAACAACAATTCTTTGACGCCATTCCAGAAGTTATTGAGGCAATTGAAAGCTATGATACTACTTCGGTTAGAGCCAGTGTTGGCAATTATCTGGTTTCCAAATATATTGCCGAACATAGTGAAGCAAAAGTTATTTTTAATGGTGATGGTTCTGACGAAATTACAGGCGGATATATGTATTTCCATAAAGCGCCTAATTCAAAGGACTTTGACGATGAATGTTATCGACTGTTGGAAGATATTCATTATTTTGATGTGCTGAGGAGTGATAAATCCGTTGCATCTAATGGTCTCGAACCTAGGACACCATTTCTTGATAAAGAATTTATTAATGCATTTATGAGTATTCCACCAGAGATTCGATATCATCCTGGAAAAAACCAATGTGAAAAATATTTACTGCGTTCAGCATTTGACTATGACAACCTATTGCCAAAAGAGGTTTTATGGCGAACAAAAGAAGCTTTTAGTGACGGCGTCAGTAGTCAAAAGAAATCATGGTATCAAATTATTGATGAAAAACTCGCAGAAAGTTATGGAGACGTGAATAGTATTCGAACAACCTATAATACACCAACCACTAGAGAACAACGCTATTATCGTATGCTATTTGAAGGCCACTATCCAGATTGTGGATATATTGTTCCATATTTCTGGATGCCACGATTTGTAGAAAATGCCACTGATTCTAGTGCCCGGACATTATCTATTTATAATGACCTTAAATAGTATTATTAAGAACCGATTTAAAGGCTATTTATAAAATTATTATAATGTCCTCTAATAATGTACTAGACGTATCAAACAAAGATAATGCACTGAATGTTGATAATACTGTATTAGAATCGGACCTTGCACCGGACCTTGCACCGGACCTTACACCTGGTCTGGACCTTGCACCGGACCTTGCACCTGACCTTGCCCAGGACTCTGGGGGCGACCCCGACACAGATGTATTGTTTAATGATATTATGCTTAGCATGCATAAATTTAAACAGGATTTTTCAAATTTGCAAACTAAAATTAAAAACCTCGAAAAGGCCTGCAAAAAAGAACGGAAAAAATATTCCAAACTTGCTGGAAAGCAAAATAAAGGCAACAAAGCACCATCTGGCTTTGCTAAACCGACCAATATCAGTGATGAATTGTGTCTTTTTATGAATCGTGAATGCGGTACAATGATTGCTCGCACAGAAGTTACACAGTTTATTGCCAAATATATCGAAGAAAATGATCTACAAAACAAAACAAACCGACAACAAATTATACCTAATGACGCCCTACACCATTTATGGAGCACGAAAGAAGGCGATGAAATCACATACTTTACGATTCAACGCCATATGAATCGGCATTTTATTTAGTTTTCCACTTCACACCCTAATGTAAGTGAAAAATCCATTCCATTTAAATCTATCGGCCTTCCATATTGGTCTAGTAATTTTATATGTAATCGATTAATATCTGTATTACCATTGTACTTTCGTACAGAACTTATTGCACATTCTGTGTCGATTGTATAATAATCACTATCAATGAAATAACGGATCTTAGCTAAAATGTTATTATCTACCATTGCATTATTTTGGTACGTCGATATCAATCCATTCTTGTGACTATTATTATAGTCATTCACCATTAACATAAAATATCGTAATCCCATTTTTTCATATACACCTTCCGAACTTATGCCTTTTTTATATTTACCAGCAACCGTATCAAAATCATGTTTATAATCATCTGCGTATATATAGCGGCTCTTTCGGAATCCCAAAATCCAACCAATTGTTAAAAATTTACTATCTATTGTATTAAAATTGGCATGATAAATATTGTCATTTGTGTCTAACAATTTATATGTAAAATCTAATGCAAATGGCTGGGTTACTCCTGTTGAATTATAAAAACGAAACTTACGAGAATTAACATCAAACTCCACAATCGGTTTATTATTTAGTGCTAATCCCGAAATATTTGATATATCTGTTGTTATTTGTGTTGCTAATTCCGAGCCAGTATAATGACCTTCCGGCACGATTAACTGATGCGTCGTGTTTGTTGCATCTATGAATTTAAAGTTATTACTCCCCATTCGGCTATTTATTGAAAACGGTATATTCGTAAATTCACTAGATACATATTGCAATGATTTTACATTTTTAATCTCATGTGGTAAATTAAATATAAAGTCGGTTGATAATGTTTTTTCATAATTATTTCTAAATTTGCTATTAATATTGATTTGTTGCATTATAATATTAAATAATATTATTATTATATAGTATGCCTTCAACACAAGTTCAAATCAAGGAGTTCACGACCAAACATAATAAGATCCTTTCCAAATGGCTAACGTTTGTTGATGATATACACACAGGTTCGAATTTAGACGCCACAGTCAACAAAATTACTAAAATTTATGACTTTGTTGGCGGCAAATCCAAAAAACTCGATGACCCCCTCTCCAGCCACATCATGCCATTCATTGAAATCTTTTTGGAAGCAGGATTATTATATGATCATAACATGGAACCACTACCTGTACCTGCTAATGCTACTGATAATACTACTGCTAATGCTAATGCTACTGATAATGCTAATGCTACTGCTAATGCTACTGATAATACTACTGCTAATGCTAAACTCATAAAAGCAATTAGCAACGCAGGGGGCAAAAATTTATATTTGTTTAAAATTGAACAGGTGAATGACTATATTAATATATTAAAACGTATCAAAAAAAGTGAAGATCAAGAGGAAAAGCGCACACTGGTGAAGACTTTGGGGCTAAAAAAAAAGGTAACAACTGAGCAAATTAAAAAAGATTTGGAAAGTACCGGTATTGGAAAACTTGTCGATTATTTGACACCTATTAAACCAATCCATTTGATAAAATTACTTATTAAAAAGTGGAAAGACACTTTCAATGAGGAACTCGAAACGAAACTGGAGAAAGGAGACGCTACCGTCTGGGTGGAAAACAGCCCTATGTATATAAATATATCTAGAGACGACAGCACCGAGTCGAAAAATTTTCTTGAGCTGAAGTGCTGGGAAAATGGCAAAACCTGCCACACCCCTCTCCAGCTCAATGGCGACGAAGACAAGCTGGATGCCTGGGTTTCCTTGCAAAAATATATTGATACAGTATACCCCGAAGCACTCGCCAAAATCTTTGACGAGGTACCAAAGTGGGAGACAAATCAACGCGCAATTCAACCAGACGAGACGGTGTGCACTGCAGAACATCTCACAGAACTAATTCAAAATGTGACAGATCCAATTGTGGTGTCCCTTGATTTATGGAAAGAGGGGACATTCGAGCCAACACAACACACAGACTTTACAAAATATTATATAAATTATATCAAATCCCCACCTCACTTTGTCGACAAGGAAGGTATATTTGCATCCTTTCTCAACACGGTAGGCACTTGCACAACACTTGACGAGATTTTAAACGCGTTGTCGAATAATGGTGGAGAACCCCCCAACTACGACAACAATAGTTTCATGGCGACATTAAAAGAGGGGGCGTGGTTGTTTTCGCAGAATCCTCCACATTGCCAAGAGTTCAAGAACTTATCAGAACCGGCCGACGTGGAAGCACTAAAGGAGAGAGAAAAGATGATTAATACAGCCAGGGAAAGCCCGACCACTATTGCTGATACATTTTTCGTCGGGGAGGGGGCAGCCTTCAGTCAAGATGTCACTGTTGCTTACAATAATGAGGTGGAAGAGTTCTCGCTGATTAAAAACAATTTGAAGTGGGTTATGGAAATGGGTACATTCGACCAACCACCCCCCGATACAGTTGGTGGATTCAATTACACCGAGGTAAATGGAGAGCCAGAAGATGCATTTAAACTGCCTTTTCCAGATGACAAATTTAAAATACCAACCACTATGAAAATGAAACAATCATATGATTGTTTGGAGGTGAACCTAACTGCAACACTGGAAGACATGCGTCTTAAATGGGCGGATATTGAACTTGCCAAAAAAAATATCGGTGAAAAATTTGTTGAGTATTTAGGTCTCTTAGCGGGCGAATTGAATGATAATATCAAAGATGTATTTACAGCGGAGTTAGAGGCCATGGTCGCCGAGGCAATATACGAACCGTTGGGAAAGTGGAATGACCCCCAAGATACACCAGACAAGTGGAATCTATTTAAAAAAATGTTTACATTTAAAAAAAGTGATGCTATTAATGATCCTATTAATGTTGTTATCAATCGCAATTGCGCAGCTTTGCAAGACAGTGACGTTAATACGGTGTCAGCTGATATTAAAATATTGCAAGAGGCTGTTGAATTGTATAAAACCAAATATAAAATTAAATGGCTGAACACGGAAAATGTGAACCCTGAAACAGTGAACACAGCGACCCAACAAATTGTTACTGTCACTTTTGGTACTGACCCTGACACTTTTGATACTGACACCATCACCATCGGACCCATCAAGGAGTTTTTAGACAAATGGGGGGATTTGAAACTGCCGTCCACTATAGATGATATTAGTGGCGACGTCAATCTGGTCCAGGTGAAAGAAATGTTTGTGGCGATGGTGAACAAAATTATAGAAGGCATCTCCCCCGAAACAGAAAAATGTAAAAAACTCCATGACCTGGTAATTGATAAATTTGCTAGTGTATATTTTGACTCAGTTGTCACATCCATGAGGGCTTTGAATATGAAAATGACATTAAAAAATTGTTCTAGTGACGAAAAACATGG
This sequence comes from Minisyncoccota bacterium, assembly GCA_905478465.1. Classification (GTDB taxonomy): domain Bacteria; phylum Patescibacteriota; class Minisyncoccia; order Phycocordibacterales; family CAJQIN01; genus CAJQIN01. The sequence goes on from CAJQIN010000011.1 coordinate 18,274, forward strand.
TAGAATCTTCAATCAATTAATTCAAATCATTGATAGGGAAGCCATTGATAGGGAAGCCATTGATAGTGAAGCCATTGATAGTGAAGACATTGATAGTCATCTTCCCTTCAAAGATCTCAAACGTGATTATGAGGATATTGTAACGAAATCACAGAGCGAGGAACCCAATGCCGATACCGCGATGGCACATGTCATAAAATTTAAAACATCTGTTGATAAATTTAAGGAGATGGCTGCCATTTTAGTCCCTTTAGAGGAGGAGGAGGCACATAACCCGCTGGTCGCCAAGACCATTACCGACACCCCCCACCCCACCATTAAATATAATCAACTCGAAACTCCTGACGGATTTTCCGACTATTTTAAAAAATATCCTGTTTTTCCAACTGGTCAGAAATATCCTGACCTTAACTTTAAAAGTATAATCCAAGCGTCGCAGCTGCAGGCTGGTGAGGGGGAGCCATTCATTAAAGATGGTGATACCCCAATTTATCTCAACATAGATGCCCCATTTAAATATAGTAATTCAACCAAAATAAAGGATTATTTAAAATTTGCAAAGGGCATTGACGCGAAGGATTTCTTCATCCATAATAAAGTTAGTAACACCACCCCACCGGAAGAAGGGGATAGATTTAAAACCCGCACCTCCGATGGTAAAATGTTTACGACTATTAAGACAAAATTAGAGATTGAGAAGGGGCTGGACATAATGAAACGTGATGCAGGAAATCCCTCGGTCAATTTTTGCACGGGAGAGATGAAGGATCCGCATTTTAAAGCGTTGGGTAAGAAGTTATATAATGAACAAATGACACAGGAACCTGTTTTATGGTCATTTGCTTTGGACGATAATGGCTGGAAAGACAGAATTCAAGGAGAAGTCTTATTGGCGGTCCATATCAAACACAACACCCCGAGGGATGCAGTTATGTCATATTCCGCATTTGGCGACGCGCCAGGCAACTGCGGCCATAATAATTATAATCTTTACAACCCGGAAGCTGGCGATGTAAAGTGTCGTATATTTTTTTACTTAACTGCCAACACTACTGAAGATAAACTAGTTCCAACATATAATTGGGGCCGAGATTTTGCATATAAAGCTAATTATACAAATAATACTTATTATTATGGCGCCGGCAAAACGAGGGTGCACACACCCCCACCGAACTGGAGCGACATTCATGAGGAGGAACAATGCTATGCAATTGCTTTGAATGCCACTAATGGGGAGCTGACATCCCATATCAAGTACGAAAGCATGCCGGTCATCCCTAAGGAATATAAGGATTTTATGACGCATCACTTCCACATATATAAGAAGAAATACGACCCGCCAGAAGATGGGACCTGGGGCCAATATAAAACCGTTCTAAGCAAAGATGAAAACTATAACTACTTCGTTTCCAAGAAATTCGAGAATATTAACAGAAGGAGTTTTATAAAATTTCGAAGTCTTCAGAAAGATGATACATTTAGTTTACTTCATAATAATTATCAACCGCAGCCCCAAGCGAAGAGTTTCCTCAGCGAAGGTTATATTGTTCGCGATTTCATAAATAATACGTATAAAAACGTACGGGACAGTATTAAAAACGACGCTGTTGACGTTAAAGTTAAACCTAATGTTATAACTGAATTGATTAAGACTCCTTTAAAGAAATTCTTTAATATGTTTCCATTTAACTTCCATGAGGAACATGGGGAAGCACAAGATCGCAATCTTTATCAAAGATTTGCAATGGCGTCAAATTTAATTTTTTCATTGATAAATGGATGCACAGATTTCGGAACAATTACGGAAGAAGACATTCTTAAAGCAAGTTATTTAATTGATATGCCAAAAAAGAGCACTCTCCCACATTTCGAAATAGCCTCACGCCTCCCTCCCTCTCCAATGACTACAAGTGCTGGCAACCAACGTGCTAATCAAATCAGTGTGCCCAATGGCGGGGCTATTACGAAGTCCCCCATGCAACAGTGGTTTAACAACGACAAACCCCCCACCCCCACTCACAGTGAAACTACCAATATTGCAAAGGCCATGTTAAAAAATGAGATGTGGCTTTGTTTTTTAACTCCATGGAGTAGTTATAATGATGGTGTAAATTGTGTTAAGTGCGGCGATGCCAATATTTGTTTACCAATTACAAATTTTTTCAGTGTAGAAAAGTCACCAGCCTTCAACGCACACTGGGAGCAAGGCGGAAAGGAAAATTTTTGCGATAGGTTTTTAACAAAACACATTGAGCGATTATCTTATACATTATTTAATGCAATTTATTTGAATTTACTTAAGAAGGATGGGTTCGCCTTTAAATTATGGGAAGGAGAAACTCGTGATAAAATACGAGAAATGTTAGGATATAGACCATATGATGATATAGGTAAGTGGTGGGATATGCGCGACGATAATAAAATATACGACGATACACATGGTCCGAAATATTTCATTACAGGTCACTCTAGTCTAGATGATAAACTAACTTTGACACTGCAAAATGTGGATGTTGAAGGTTCGTCTGACACTTTGGATATAGCGTTAACACCAGACTGCCCTAAATTCGGAGAGGCCGCCGGTGGCGAAGGCACCGACTTCAGAAAAAATTATCATATAGCCCCTGCTGCGCTTGCGAACCCCAGCCTTAAAATTGTAGAATATTCCTACCCCTCCCTCCCCAAATGTAGTATAGTTCGGCTCGACTCTAAAACAACCACCCCCTACACTAAGTATGGATTTAA
>CAJQIN010000012.1 GCA_905478465.1 Minisyncoccota bacterium
CTTCTCGGGCAGCACCTTTTTCCATTTTATCTTCACCATCATCATCGTCAGAAACAAGGTGTCCTACATCGGTAATATTAATAACATGTTGTACTTTATGTCCTAGGTATTTTAACGAACGACTCAGGGTATCTGCAAAAATGTATGAGCGTAGATTACCAAGATGTGCATAGTTGTATACTGTAGGTCCGCAGCTATACATAGTAACTATATTCTTTCTGGGAATGAGTTGTTCCTTTTTTCTATTATGTAGAGTATTGGATAGAAAAATGGGTATTTTTTTATTTTTCTTAAAAATAGAAAACATATATGGTAGAGGTGCTATCTATAGCCATTTTTTTATTTTGAAAAGAATAACCATTGCAATAGTTGCTACAAGCATAAACCCTGTGATAATCCAAAAATCATTATCGATACCTACAATAGGGAGTACTTTTGTATTCATTCCAAATATTCCTGCAATCAAAGATAGTGGAAATGTTACAAATGCAAGAATGGTAAGGGTATTCATTACTTCATTTTGTTTTGTAAAGAGAAGTGAGTTGTTTGTTTCTCGTAGTTCAACCGCCAGGTCAATATTATGTAATAAAAAAGATTTCACTTTTTTGTACTCTTCTTCAAGGATGTGTCTAGTTCGTTCAAACAAATCAATATCTTGCGCTTTCGAAGCGATAAGAGAGAGGCTTTTGAGATTAGTTTCGTGTGGCACGATTGTACGCTTGAGATCTAGGAGATCACGACCTGCTTTTGACAGAGCAAAAACCATTTCTTTTTCTTGGCCATTAAAAATTTTATCTTCAATGGTACGAAGAGTGTCTTGCAAATGTTCTATTTCATCATTTATAGATTCGTATAGGCTACGCATTATTTCAAGAAATAAAATTCCTGGAGTGATAGAGTTTTTTAATTCTCCCTTAAGTAGGGTTTCAACTTGTACTTCTTTTGAAAGTCGATCAAGGGTATCAATAGTGTCAAACTGTACGGTAATAACAAAATCTTTTCCAATAATAATATCAATTTCTTGAATATGTCCTTTGCTATGGCTGTGTTTATATGCTGGAATATGAAATATCGCATATATACTATTGCTGTGAGCTTCTATGCTTTGTCTAGGAGTAGGGGAAGCTAAATCTTGTGCTATTTCTGAATCTATATTATATGCTGAGACAATCTCAGAGAGTTCTTCTTGCGTGGGACTAATAAGTTGAATCCATTTTGTATTTGGGTATGTGTGTTCTTGTGTCATTACTATTTAGTATAACAAAATATTTGACCATGTTGAATACGCTATGTAATAATGATCAGATAATGAGACACCCGCTTTTGAAACTATATACAACATCAGGTATTGTTATTGGTCTTATAGCACTTGCATTTTTGGGTGGTCTGTATCTCGGAGAGAAAAAAGACACAAGTGGTACTGGCGCCTCTGATATGGAAACTGTGCTTTCTCTTGGTCAGCATCGTGATGTTGACATTGCACTTTTTTGGGATGTTTGGGATTTGCTTGACGAAAAATTTGTGCCAACACACGGCACATCAACGGAGGTTCTAACAGATGATGCGAAACTTTTTAATGCTATCAAAGGTCTCACTGCATCTTATGATGATCCCTACACTGTATTTTTTCCTCCAGTAGAGTCAAAAAGTTTTGAACAAGATGTTTCTGGTAATTTCGAAGGTGTAGGTATGGAAATTGATATTCGAGATGATGTCCTTACTGTTGTTGCACCTTTAAAGAATACTCCTGCAGATAAGGCTGGTGTGCGGTCAGGGGACAAAATTATTGAGATAGATGGTAATGTAACCGCCGCTCTTTCAACAGAAGAAGCTGTGGCAATGATTCGTGGTGAAAAAGGTACCTCTGTTACACTTACTATGCGTCGAGAGAATGTCGAAGATCCTGTGGTAATTGTTGTTGTCCGAGATCGTATAGATATTCCTGCTATAGAAACAGAGCTTACTGAAGATAATATTTTTGTTATTAGATTATATAATTTTTCTGCGGTGTCTACTTCACAGTTCAGAGAAGCACTGCGTGAGTTTATAAAAGCAAAAACAGATAAACTTGTACTTGATCTACGAGGAAATCCTGGTGGGTACCTTGATGCTGCTATTGATATGGCAAGTTGGTTCTTGCCTTCAGGAAAAGTGATTGTGAAAGAAGATTTTAATGGTGATATAGATGAGGTTTCCTATAGAAGTAAGGGGTATAACATTTTTACTGATAATTTAAAGTTCGTTATCCTTGTTGACGGTGGTTCCGCATCAGCCTCAGAGATTCTAGCTGGAGCGTTACAAGAGCATGGAAAAGCAACTCTCATAGGGATGGATACTTTTGGAAAAGGGTCCGTACAAGAGTTAGTTAGTTTGGAGGGTGGTACATCTCTCAAGGTAACTGTGGCTCGTTGGCTCACACCAAATGGTTTATCTATATCTGAAGCAGGATTACATCCCGATATCAAGGTTGAAGTTACTCAAGAAGATATTAATGCTGGACGAGATATTCAGTTTGACAAGGCTGTAGAGGTATTATTACAGAAGTAACAAATTCGGGTATTATTTGATTTTTTCTCAAAAAACACTAGTATAAGTATCCAGTTACTAAATAAACAAAAAACTATGAAAGTTATATTACTCAAGAACGTTCCAAAGCTAGGAAAAAAATATGAAGTGAAGGATGTGTCTAGAGGACATGCACAAAATATGCTTATTCCACAAGGGGATGCTATGGTTGCCACACCAGCATCTTTGAAAAATATTGAGAAGCAAAGATCTGAGTCTCTTGTACACCAAAAGGTAAGAGAAGATTTATTGATAAAAAATATTGAAGATATGAAGGGTACGGTGGTAAAAATTATAGGAAAAGCAAATGATAAGGGTCATCTTTTTGCTGGTATCCATGCTGCTGAAATTATCCCTGCTGTAAAAGAACAAACACGACTTGATATTGATGAAGAACATCTTTTGATCGAAGAACCTCTAAAAGAGGTTGGAAAACATAAGGTTCGTGTGAAAGTTGGAGAGGTAGAATCAGAATTTACTGTTGAGGTTGTAGCCGAATAATTTATATAGAATATATAAGAAAATAAAAACCATACAAGCAAGACTTGTATGGTTTTTATTTTTAATTCAAAAAATGGATTTTTATTTTACGTGAACAACTTTTTTAATAACTATTTTGTTATTAAAATGTATTTTTCTCTTAGTTCCAAATTCAACAGTACCTTCCTTTAATGCGAAGAGTGTATGGTCTTTTCCAAGTCCGACATTTTCTCCTGGTAGAACATCAGTTCCACGCTGCCGAACAATAATTGAGCCAATTTTTGTAGATTGACCATGATTAAGTTTAACACCAAGGTATTTTGGATTTGAATCTGTGAGGTTTTTGGCTGTTCCGCCGGCTTTAACTTTTGACATATATTTGTTGTGCTACAATAGCAATGAAGATGAGTATAGCTGAAATCAAAACAAAAATCAAGTCTTTCTCCTTAGAGTCAATTCATCAAATATATGTGGTGTTTCTGATTATATTAACAGCTGGAACAGCTTTCTCTCTCGGGAGACTATCTGTTGATCCGTATGAATATGCTGCCACTATTTTGTATCCTGAAGAGGTCTTAGTGCGAGCAGAGCAGAGTTTGGATAAAAATAGGGAAGTGGTGGCTTCAAAGAAGGGTAGTAGGTATTATTTTTTATGGTGTGAGGGTGTAGAAGATTTGTCTGAGGTAAATAAAATATTTTTCGAAACTCCTCAGTTAGCAGAGGATGCTGGGTACACAATAGCTAAAAATTGTGATATGCAATAACGTCATTTATAGGGCTAATATAAAGGATTTTATAATAAAAATAGAAATAAGTTGCTTGACAAGCATACCGAGTATGCTATACTTTATTAATCACAGCAGTAGTGCTGTGTTTTTCTTTTCCTGGATTATCTTACTATCTGTGAGGACCTGTACATGTATTGTCGATGGGTCTAATACGCGGGATATGGTAAGAACCTCCCAATGTCTTTTAAACAACGAGATTAAGGGAATTAGCATTTAAACAACGGCTTATTTTATATTTTACGACTGTAGGTTTGCTTACGCTCCTTTCAGGCGTTACCGGAACCGAGGTACCAGTTCAACTGCCTACCGAGGCTCCTGTGATTGAAGAACGACTCATTGAAGAGGTGAAACAAGAACCAGAGGACTTTATGGATACAGAGAGTTATGTACGACATTATTTTTCTGATCTCCCTGTTATGGTTGACGTGGCTTTCTGTGAATCAACTTTTCGTCAGTTTAATGAAGAAGGGGAGGTTGTTCTGGGTATAGTAAACAAACGTGATGTTGGTGTTATGCAAATTAACACACGTTATCACCTTGAGGATGCTGAAGAACTTGGACATGATATTTATACTCTTGAAGGAAATGTTGCTTATGCACGTGCCCTTTACGAAAGACAGGGAGATGCTCCTTGGATTCATTCAAAAAAATGTTGGTCTCAATCTCCGGTATCATCGTCACTTGCACTTAAGTAATTTGTTACTTTGATTCAAAAAATCCCCCGAATAATCGGGGGATTTTTGTATTGCATTTTTAAGATAGGGGAGTAATATTCGTTTTAGAGGGTGGTCTATAACATTTTTTGAAAGAGAGTATTAAGATGCCAAGTGAAAAAACAAGCATTAATTATTCAGAGTGTGTGGTTGCCAATAATAGGTACCAGGAAATGTACCAATTGTTGAATAGTCATTGGGTACTACTTTGTAAGGTTTCTGAAAAGTATAATTTGAATCCCGCAAGTATATTTGTCTATTGTTATTTAAAAGAGAATCCGTTGCAAGTTATTGATAAGGAAGAAAAGGAACGTCTTTGTATTACAAATAGTACGTCACGCAGGGATGTTGTTAGTCTTGCACTTGAGATATTTATTGATTACGAAAAAAAATATCTTTTACATTTTCAAGAACATTCAGCTTTTAAAGGTGATTTGTTTCCAAGTTGGTTGATAGACAAGTTATTAGATCTGTTTATGTTTGACGTAACCCCTGGGAAAAAAGATTTTTGCATGGAAGTGGGGGATGTTGAAATTACATGTGGTGACTGTAGAAGTGTTGAGGAGTATTGCTTATAAATAAAAAAAGGACGCGGCGCACAGTAAAATGTGCGCTTTTTTATTTATCATCCATACCACTACCTCCATGAAATTTTTCATGTATGTCCCGAAGGTGCTTATTTGTAACATGAGTGTATATCTGTGTAGTAGCCACATTTTTGTGTCCCAGAAGCTCTTGTACGCTACGCAAATCCGCACCATGGGTTAGAAGGTCTGTGGCATATGTATGTCTGAGTGTGTGAGGGGTAACTTTTTTTGATAGACCCGCTAGCATAGCCGATTTAGATATCATCATTTGAATAGATCTAGGAGAGAGTCTTTTATTTTCTGGATCTTTAGAACGTACATTTATAAAAAGAGGTTTGTGTACGTCACGACGAGAGGCGATATAGATACGTAACCATTCGGCAGAACGAGGAGATATAAAAATGGTACGAATATGCTTTCCTTTTCCAACAATAGAAAGTTCGTAGGTTCTGGTTGTATTGTTATCTTTGAGAAAAGACATTTGATCAACGTTAAGAGCTACGAGTTCTGAAATACGCATACCTGATGAAAAGAAGAGTTCCATAATAGTTCTGTCCCGAAGACCTGAAGGTGTTTCGATTTTTGGTATTTTTAGCATTTGTTCTATATCACGTACCTCAAGAAAAGAGATGGTCTCATCTGCTTTTTGTTTGGCAAGCTTTATTTTTGATGATGGAAGAGTTTCCATGTCTCTGTCCGTAAGAAAATTCAATAGTGCCCGAAGAGCAATAAGATAGTAGTTCTGAGATTTTTTTCCAAGTGTGCCGCCAGAAGGGGTTGTGTATGTGCGAGCGAGATAGAGTCGATAATCCCAAATATGGTCTGCTGTTAATTCATGCGGAAGTAATTTTTCTTTATTGGTTTTTTTGAGCCAGCCAACAAAGAGTTGGAGATATTGTTTGTAATTTTTTTGAGTGTTACTCGATAGGCCTTTCTCAATTTCACAGTAATCAAGAAAGGGGAGGATGTGTTCAGGAAGTGGTTTATTGCTTTGGACTACTTTCATGTATATATAATATCATACATATACATTCGCACAATATATGTAAAACGAATTAAGACTATTAAAATAAAAGGATTAGTTTAATCTATTAAACCTTCCCACCATGAGAATGTTGTGTGCAGAAATATATATAAAGGTGCGTATATTGGCAGCAATATAAAAAACAAAATTAGTTTGAACCTTTTGGTGAAATTTTTCATCTAAGATAACAGCCTACCAGAAAAATTACTGAATCTCAATTTTGTACATGTTGATATTTCTAATATCTTGTACTATCCAAATAATGACAACGGTAATGATTCCCATAGATACGTGTGTCAAAAATTCTGTGTGTGTGAACATGCTATATAAAAACTCATACAAAACTATCGGGTTGAGTGTTTCAATCGCCCTGAGGGCATTTTGAGCGATGTTTTTTACAGACATGAAGTGTCTTGCGAGTACAAGTAATCCTAGTAAAAGTAGTGTTTTAATACTTACTTTTTTAAGAATATAAATTCTTTGAATACGTCGCATAACATTTGTTTTAATCGTGTACATATTTTAATTGTTTAGGGTTGATTTTTGCATTATCTTTTTTATTTCTTTTCGTGCTCGGTGTAAACGTGTTCGTACAACATTTTCTGAAATACATTCCTCTTTAGAAATTTCTTTATGCGTCTTCCCTGTTACGTAAAATTTTTTTGATACATGTTGAAAAATATCCGGAAGTTTTGATATATACGATAAAACTTCATCTCTGTCAAGTATAGATGTAAAATTTGATTTATGAGTATCTCCAAGTACTGCTAGAAGTTTATCATCTAATGATACTGTTGAGGTATTAGTTTTCTTTTGTTTTTGGTAAACAGTGTAACTTGTATTAAGAAGTATTTTATAAGCCCAGGAAGAAAAAGAAGCCCCTTCCCTTTTGCTAAATTGTTTTGCTTTCAAAAATATTTTTACAAAAGAATCTTGTACCACGTCTTGTATATCTTCTTGATTCCTGAGAACAGAGGATATTTTTCTTGTAAATTTTTTCTCGTATCTTTCGACAATTATTTCGAATAGGTATGGATGATCAGTTACCAATTCTAAAACCTCTTCATCTGTGTAATCAGTGTGTTGTGTAGACATTTTGTAGTATAAACACCAGATATATTTGTCTGGTGTTTATGTATTAGCATTAATTATCGACCTGTTCATATGTTATAACCGGTAAATAAGTTGATTTGTTACAGGTAGTTATTTGTGGCTATTTAATGTATCTATAGCTGATTGAACAAGTTTCTTACCATTTTCTATAGCATAAGAAAATATTTTACCAATATAATCCCAAACAGGAGTAAATCGGTTTGATTGTAAATATTCAATTACATCGAAATCAAAGAAAAATTTTAGGATAACAAGTGCTACGATGATAACAATAATTAGTTTTATAAAACCACTATTTTGTTTTGTTGGCATATGTTGCATTAATTATTTAATTTTTTGGTAAATATGACATGGGATCAAAGTACGCATCAGTTGAAGCAACAGGAAGATATACTTGTGCCAGACCACAGTTTGTCTTTCCAAAAATAACATCTGAACGTTTTATTTGGACAGCGTCTCTTGCAAAGACTGTGAGGTGTAAGTGTGGGCCTGTTGAGTAACCTGTGTTTCCACTGTAACCAATTATATCACTTGTGCTGATATTTTGTCCTGATTGCGTAGTAACAGATGAAAGGTGTGCATAAAGAGTTGTTAGTCCATTTTCGTGATCCACAAGTACCCATTTTCCATATGAAAGACAGCTTCCAACATCAGTGTTACCTGTTCCTCGCACTGTTCCAGATGCTGTTGAGTAAAGAGGTGTTCCTGATGGCAAACCGAAATCTGTTCCGTTGTGAAAAGGACGTCCGTACACTTGAGGGTTATTTTTTGCAAATGCTGTTCCTCCAAATTCTTGAGTAAGTATTGCAAAAGGATTAAATTTTGAGGTATTAAATGGCCATGAAAATACCGCGGTACCTTGTTGAGGAATACTATTTGGATCAAGAATATATTGTAATTGTGATTCAAAGTCTTGTAACAGTTGTTCAAATTCTTCACGAGTTTTTTTTCTTTCAGCAAGAAGGGCTTGGTAGTTGGACTCTTTGTTTGCTGTCTGGGTTAAAAGTATATCTTTATTTTTTTTAGTTTCGTCAACAGCCTGTTTTTGATAGGATAGATTTTTCTGGAAGGTTATAAGCTCTTTTTTTTGTTCTTCAGTATCTTGTTTTTTTTCACTTAGAACTTTTTTTAGTACTTCTAGTTCGTTGATAGACTCTTGAATACTTGCTTGAACTTCTTGAAGTTCACTAATTTGTCCCCAAAAATCAGAAATATTATCATATGCCAATAATGTTTCGAGTGTAGAAACATCATCTGAAAAAGATATTTTTCTAAGAGTTTCAGAAATAGTTGATTTGTTGCTTGTGATACGAGATTCTTTATCATTTATTTCATCAGAAAGTTGATCTATTGTGAGATTTGTTTTTGAAATCTGATTCTCTGTTTTTTGTATTTCAGTAGAAAATTTTTGACGAGTAACATTGAGTTCATTAATGGCTTTTTGCAAAGTTTGTTTTTCGGCACCTACTGTAGTGAGCTGTTTTTCGTATTTGGCAATTTCTGCATCAAGTTTATCTATTTCCTCATTGTAATTACTAATTTTTTCCCTCAGCTCGGTGGCAGTATCTGCCAACACAAAATTTTGCCCTACAATTAAGGTGGTCAAAAAAATAATGCTTCCTAGTATAAGAAGGTTTCTACTACGCATGTAATTTAAGTATAGCAGCTTGAATGCGTTTCAAGGAAACATTTTTTCCTAGAATTTCCAGGAGCATAAATGGATCAGGTGATTTATCTTTGCCAGATAAAGCAACACGAAGAGGCCAAAGGACTTCCCCTCTTCCCTCTTGTTCAGCAAAATCCCACACAATATTTTTTACCTCGTCGCGCGTGGGTTCTTCTGGCATTTCCATTAAAAGTATGGCTACTGCTGAGAGTCTCTCGGATGTCTTTTCATAAGATGGTTCTTTTTTCCAGAGAAGCATTTCAGTGGCATATTCTATTTCTTTATTAAGATATGAAAATTCACCACTTTTAAAGGCTTTAGACATGTCTTCAGTGGTCTCTATACGCTCAAAAATGACTTCAGAGGCTCTTTTTAAGGCATATTCGTCTATGATACTAGTATCTACAAATTTCCTTATAATTTCCTGTTTTTTGTCTTCAGGAAGCATCTTAAGATATTCTTTATTAAACCAGTTAAGTTTTTCCTCATTAAAGATAGCTCCTCCTTTTTGTGTGCGAGAAATATCAAAATCCTTTAATAATTCATCTAGACTATATATTTCTTTGTCAGTTCCTGGATTCCATCCCAGTAGAGCCAATAGATTAATGACTGCTTCTGGAAGGTATCCTTTTTCACGTATTTCTTTGATAGAAATTGCTCCATTTCTTTTCGACAGTTTACTTCGATCAGGTGCAAGCATTAGTGGTAGATGTGCGTAGGTAGGTATCTGAAAACCAAGCGCTTCTTGAATAAGTATCTGCCTAGGTGTATTTGAGATATGATCATCTCCACGAACAATATGTGTTATTCCCATGTCAGCATCGTCTACAACAACCGCAAGATGAAATAGCGGTTCAGTCATACTTTTTGCAATAACAAAATCTTTTAAGTCGGTGGTATCAAAAGTTATGTCTCCACGGATTAGATCAGTGAACGTTACTTTTTTATTTGGATTTTTAAAGCGGATTACTTCTGACCGTCCACCTTCTTTCACTTCTGTTTCTTTTGAAATGTAGGCATGTCCTGTATCTATAAGTTTTTGTAAATATTCCTCGTGTTCTTTTGTGCGTTCAGATTGTTTATACGTTTCGTCAAATGAAATTCCGAGCCACGCAGCACTTTTATATATGTCTTGTTCGTATTCAGGCTTGCTACGCTCTTTGTCAGTATCCTCTATTCTAAGAATACATTTTCCTTTGTGTTGTTTGGCAAATAGATAACTAAAAAGCGCCGTACGATAGTTTCCAAGTGTTAAGTATCCTGTTGGTGACGGAGCAAAACGGGTAACTATATTTGATTGTGCTGATGTGTGTTCCATGATTTTTTATATTTTGATTATTCTTCGTGTTTTAATGCAAGATCAATAATTTCTTGAGCAATTTTTTTACTTGCATCTGGCTGATTAAATACTTTAGTAGCTTCAATCATAGATGTGCGTGCTTCTTTGTTTTGAATCAATCTATCAACTTCTGAAATAATGATGTTTTTGGTAAGGTTTTTTTCTTCAATTACCTCACATGCACCAGCGTGTGCGTATGCAAAAGCATTCTGTCTCTGATGATCTCCGTTTGAGTCTGTTATGGGTACTAATATACTAGGGACATTCCAACTGGCTATCTCTGATATGGCACCTGCTCCCGATCGTGAAATAACAACATCAGCGGCACCTGCTGCCATGCGCATAGCAAGAGTATTTAGATAAGGAAACATCTTATAACGCTTTTTGTGTTTGTGGTGAAGAAGTGTGGCATGTGACATCTCTTGTGTTTGTAATTTGTTAGATGTCCCTACTTGATGAATAATTTGATATTTTTCAAGAAGTTGAGGGAGAGAATCAATAATAACATCATTAATAATCTCAGAACCTTGAGATCCTCCCAGGATAAAAATAACAGGGATATTTTCCTCTAGCTGAAGAAATTCGAAAGCACCTTCTGGTGCTGGATGTTGAAGTTCTTTGCGTACAGGATTTCCTGTATAAGCAACTTTTTCTTTATCAAAAAATTTTATTGTCTCGGGGAAAGCTATAGCAATTTTCTTTGCAAATTTACCAGCCCATTTGTTTACTCTTCCCGGTACTGTGTCTGATTCATGTATAACAACAGGAATACGTAAAATACGTGCAGCCAAAAGTGTTGGGAAGCTTGCATATCCCCCTTTTCCAAAGACTACATCTGGATAAATTTTGAACAGGGTCCATGTTGCTTGGATAACACCGTAAAAAATCTTAAACATGTCTATCACATTCATAATGGATCGATATCGCCGTCTCTTTCCTGAAGTATTCTGTATAAAAGTAATACTGTTATCGAACAGTAACCCTTCATCGTAAGGTTCTGTTGAAATATAGTACATGTCTACTGATACGAGGCGTTCTTTTGCAGAAATGTCGTTGATACTTTGGGCGATAGATATGATTGGATAAAAATGTCCTCCTGATCCTCCTCCGGTAAATACAATTTTCATGATTATTTTATTAGTGTCCAGTATTTGGTGCGCGAGTAAATGAAGCTACTTTTTAGCGTATTTTGAGATATTTAACACAATACCTATCTCAGCAAGTACAACAAGTAGTGCTGTTCCTCCGTGACTTACAAATAGTAGCGGTGTTCCTATGAGCGGTACAATAGCAAGCATTGCTCCGATGTTGAGCAGTGATTGCATGGTTATTAGTATAACAATTCCTGTCACGAGCAGTCTACCGAATATATCTGGAGCACGCGATGCTATACGGAGCCCTTGAAGTGCCAAAAATACAAAAAGACCCACTAGAAAAATGCTTCCCACAAAGCCAAATTCTTCAGCATAAACAGCAAATATAGAATCTCCTATAGGCTCAGGAAGAAAGCTAAACTTTTGAACGCTTTGTCCAAAACCACGTCCAGTGAGTCCGCCGGATCCAATAGCGATGAGTGATTGTTCTATTTGATATGAAGACCCGAGGGAGTCTCTGTTAGGATGAATAAAAGTTTCAATACGGGAAAGAACATGTGGGCGCATGAAAGCAATAACCGTAACACCAATGAGTGCAATAAGGATAATAGTGCTGAGATGTTTCCATTTGGCACCTGCTGTAAAAAGTAGGACAAAACCAAGAGTAAAAAGAATGATTAAAATATCATTATCATTTTGGATAAGTAGGATGCTCCCAATTATGCTCATTATAATAAGAAAAGGTAGAACGCTAAACGAAAATTTATGTATTTTTTTGTGGGCACTTGATAGCCATGCAGAAAAATAAATTATAAAAGAAAACTTTAAGAGTTCTGAAGGTTGAAAAGTTGTTATTCCAAGATTAATCCAGCGCTGAGCCCCTCCGTGTGAAAGTCCGATACCGGGAACAAACACAAGAAGAGACAGAGCAAGAGAGATTAGGAGTAAATAAAAGGCATTCTTTTTCCAAAATGTATAATTGATATGTGAAGTAATGAAAGCTGCGATGAGGCCTCCTAATAATCCAAATAGAATCTGACTTCGAGCAACTGATCCAAAACTAGCCCCTTCTTTTGCTAGAAGTCCCATAGATGCAGAGGTAAATATAAAAATACCCACAACTGTTAAAATAGCAACGGTAAAAAAAAATGGTTTATTATACGTACGTACTTGCATTTACATTAGTATAACAGATAGATTTAAAATATTAGATTTAAATACTAAAAACACCAATTTTTTAAGAATTGGTGTTTTTTTATATTATTTTTCTGAACCTTCTTTAGATATTCCCCAATTCCACTTTGGTTTTTCTCCTGTTTTATAGGCAATACGAATAAAAGTTATCGTTAGTAGTATGACAGGTAAAACAAAAGTAAATATCGTCTCTTTTGTTGTTGAGTTTGCATCTAGAGTAAGAGCAAAAATAAACACAAGAATAGCGTATCCAAAGGTAACTAACCATCCTTGTGGACGTGCTGGCGTCCATCCCCATCCATATAGTTTTCTTTTAAACCAATATCCTTCAGGATTATCTTTAAGATATTCAATATATTTTTTTATGATATTCATATATTGTTATTATAACAGAATATAAAGGGTCTGTGTTTATCCTAGTAATCCAATTATAAGTCCCAAAATCGCACACATAACTCCTACAATCCAATACCGCATAGTGACTTTGTATGCAGGCCAACCGATAGCTTCAAAATGATGATGAATCGGAGCAGAAAGAAAAACCTTTTTGCCTCCACGAAACTTTTTTGACAGAACTTGAATAATGACAGATGCAGTAGTTAGAACAAGAGGAAATGCGATGATAGGTAGAACAATAAGTCCGTACCCTTCACCGAGTGAGTCTGTCATGAAGGCCACAACAGCCAGCGTGATGGTGAGGGCCATGGAACCTGTCTCAGACATGTAGAAACGTGCTGGTGGAATGTTGTACCACAGAAATGCTAAGAGTCCTCCTGATATTGCTGCACAAAAAGCAGCTAAATCGAACTGCTGCTGGTAAAACGCTAACCCTGCATAGGAAAGAAAAATAATACCGAAGATACCTCCTGCTAATCCATCAATACCGTCTATCACTCCTCCAGAATAAATTCCTAAGGTTACAATAATAAAAAGCGGGATGATAAGCCATCCAATAAATAGATCGTCTATAAAAGGAAGTCCAATGCTTGCAATACTTAGTTTAAAGAAAAACCACAGTGATACAAGGAGTGCGACTGTCCCAACAATGAGTAGGCGTTTTTTTAAGGATAGTCCTCCGTTTCCTTTTTTTATTTCAAAAAAGTCATCGACAAGACCCGTAAGTGCTCCTATAAGAAGTGTTGCCACGGGTATCCATGTTTGGTTTCTACTTACGAAATCAAGTTTTTGTGTTATTTCCCCAGGAAAAACTTTTGAAATAATCCAAATTATAGACATGACAATAAAAGCAGAAAGCCAGATAACAACTCCTCCCATTCGAGGCGTGTTTACTTCCCTATCTTTATGAAGAGAGTTAAAGACAGTTGTTTCTTTTCCTTCCATGTCTACTTTTCCGGCTTTCTTTTTCCACATTTTATTTTTGTAAAGAAAGTTTGTAATGGCCGGAGTAATAAGAATACCAATCATAAAAGTGGCAAAAGCTGGTATAAGTATTTTTATTATATCGATAATCATGGGAATTAGTTGTTATTTTTCAGAAGATTGTAAATATTGTAATGTTGCTTCTGCTAATGTTACCACGTCAGAGAAGCGTTCTTCAAATGTAGACCCCAGAACTACGATAATGAATGGTTGGTTAATACCTGGATCTATAACGACAGCCAAGTTTCCTCCTGCGATATCTGTATATCCGGTTTTTGAACCGATAATTCCCGGTATCTCATTCAATACTTTATTAGTATTTTTTGCTATATGAGTATGTCCGTCTAAAGAAGTAACGGTGTATTCTTTTTGTGCCGTGGGTTCCAAGATGTCTTTGTGGTATGTGAGAGTGTAGTCAAACATTTTAGCAACATCTTCTGCTGACCCAACAGCACTTGCTTCGGTTTCATTATATATATCAAGACCACTTTCATTTAAGAAAGACATATTAGAAAGTCCTAATTCATAAGCTTTGTTGTTCATATGAACGATAAAAGAAGAGCGACCCTTTGTTCGTGCACTCGGAGTTCCCTCTGCTATAGCTCCAGCTAAAGATGCTATAGCAGACATTCCATCATTTGATGATTCTATTAGACTAAAATCAAGAAGGTCTTTTAGTTTCCAGTGTTCATTGGGAAATAGACCACTTTCACCCTCTGACAGGATAGCCTCTGTGTTTATTGTTATTACTGTATTATAAGGAATAAGATCAATTACTGTAAGTGCTGCCATTATTTTGGTAATAGATGCTAGAGGCAGAGCTTGTTTTGCATTTTTTGCAAAGATAGCTTTTTGATTAGTTACGTCCCAAACAATTGCTGATTGAGCAACTACTTGTGTTGTCGGAAAATATTGAGTCTTAGATGATAATACTGTTTCTTGATTTGTATTTTTTATATCAGTAGCTGCAGAAGACAAAAAATATTCAAGTGTAATAATCACTAATACAAAAATAAGAACTATTCCTAATTGTTTATACTTCAGTTTCGTCATTTTTTTCTTTTTGGAAATCTTCGAATTTCTGAACTTCAATATGTACTTGTCCGTATTCTGGCAGCTCTTCTTTCTTACTTACCCCAAGATGTGCAAGGAGTTCTGTTGTTGGTTTGTATACAAAACTGCGAGCATCATTTTTATTAGTTACCCTTTCAACGAGTCCTCGAATCATTAGGTTCCGAAGAATAAAAGAGGAATTAACTCCTCGAATATAATCTATGTCTCTTTTAGGAACGGGTCCTCGATACAAAATAATAGCCAAAGTTTCTGTGCCAGCTTTTCCGAGATCTTTTGAAATGTCATCTTTGATAATATTTTCAATAATTTTTCCAGCTTCAGGTGCACTTCGAAGTTCTAGCATGTCTTCTTTTGAAATAAGTCTAAGACCACGAGTTCTGAGTTTTTCATGAAGAACGGTGATTGCAGCATCTATTTCTTTTTCAGAAATAGATAATATTTCTGCCAGTTTTTTTCTTTTTACGGGCTCACCTTTAAAAAAAAGAATCGCTTCTATTTTGGCATCATTTGTTAAAGTCGGAATGTTTTCTTCGGGCATATTTTTAAGTATAGTTAAAATATTATCATATTAGTTACTAGTATTTAGGTACTCCAACTTCCTGTGTTTCCATTTGTATATCATCAAAATGATTATTTTGTATTACAGAGACAACACCTTCTTTTACCAGCTCTAGCATGGCCAGAAAACTAACGACAACATGTATCTTTTCTTCTTTTGACATTGTGCCATTTTTCTTTCCCGAAAATTCACTAAAGCTCATCTTGAGACTGGTCATAACACGTTCGGTTAATTTTCCTATCATCTCATCAAGACTAATGACCTTTGTAACAATAGTTTTCGCTATTTTTTCTGTCTGAGGAAAACTAGCAATTACTCTTTGCATACATTCGAACATTCCTTGGGGTGTTGTGTTTTCTTCTGGAGAAAACACAGGTTCTATATGCGGCTGTTTACTTCGAGCAAACATGATTTTTTTTCCAAACATGTTTTGTACATGTAATGATAGATCTTTGATTCGCTGATACTCCTTGAGACGTTTTTCTAGATCTTCTATATCACTTTGTTCTTCATTTGAAAGTTCAAGAGTAGGAAGAAGTGTACGAGATTTAATGAGTGCAAGTGTAGAGGCTATAAGTATGAAGTGGGCACTTTCTGCAATCGGCATCTCATCATATGTCCGAACGTACGATATAAAGTCATCTGTTACTTTTGAAAGAGAAACATCACTAACATGCATTTTTCTTTTTTCAATAAGGCTCAAGAGAAGGTCTAGTGGACCTTCAAATGTTTCTTGTTTGATACTGAAAGATGTGTTTAGTGTCATTATTTTTATTACAGATCTAGTTTTTTATAAAGTTTGCCAGTAAATAGAAGGATTATAATTCCGAAGATAACCATAAGTATAGGATTGTCACGAAATATAGGTATATTATCGAAAATACGTTCAAAACCGGATAACACAAGAACAACTCCAGCTGTTACAAGAAGAAGGAAAATGGTAGGAAAACGTTCAAGTGCTTTTCTTGGTCGTTCAACGGCATTATTAAACTTATTTTTTGCAGCCTCCTCTATTTTGCTTATATTATTTGTTATTTTTTCCATGATCAGTTTTAAGATGGAGTTCAATAAGTTGTTCTGGGGTAAGTTCTTTGGGTGCATTCATAACAGATGTTTGTCCTCCTCTTGTCATAGGAAAAGATTGAACTTCCCGAAGAGAGTCTTCACCTGTTAGATTCATGATACTTCTCTCGACGCCAAGTGCAATACCTCCATGGGGCGGTGTTCCGTACTTAAAAGCTTCAAGCATGTGTCCAATCTTATCCTCTGTTTCTTCCTCTGAATTTCCCATTATTTTATAAACAGCTTTTAGTATGTCGACTCTATGTGAACGAATACTTCCTCCTCCAGATTCAAACCCATTACATACAAGGTCATATTGCTGAGTCATTATATTCTCGATGTTTTCTCCTGCTAGTAAATCAGCAATGCATTCATCCTTAGGCATTGAGAATGGATTGTGACTGAAGGTCCATTTACCGTCTTTTGTTTTTTCGAAGAATGGAAAATCTACTACCCATGCGTAAGCAAGTATTCCCTTTTCTTTATCTTCTTCTGTTCGTAGGTCAAATTTATCAGCACCATATTTTTCCATTGCATCTTTGTAGCTAATTCGTGGAAAAGGTTTTTCTTTGATGGTGTGACCCATAGATTCAACTGTTTCAATAATCATTTCTTCTACAAGATTTAGTATGTCATTCTGAGTTACAAATGATGACTCGATATCAATTTGTGTATGTTCGAAACCTCTGTCTCCCCGTAAATCCTCATCCCTGATAGCTCTAGCAATTTGGAAATATCTCTCAAAACCACCAACCATAAGAAGCTGCTTGTATTGTTGTGGTGATTGTGGGAGTGCGTAGAATTTTCCAGGATTTAACCTTGATGGAACAACGAAGTCTCGAGAACCTTCTGGGGTGGATTCAGTTAAAAGTGGAGTTTCTATTTCAGTAAATTTCTTTTTGAAAAGATATTCTCGACATTTTTGAACAAACTCACTTCGAATACGCATGTTTTTCTGCATTCGCTCTGAACGTAAATCAAGATAACGATATTTTAATCTCACTTCCTCTCCGACATCAATAGTATTTTCTGAAAGTGTAAAAGGCGGATTCTCTGATTCTGAAATGACAGAAATCTCGGTTGCTTCGATTTCTATGTTACCATTCTGTTCACCTTCTTTAACCATTTTCTCAGGTCTTTTGTTTACAATTCCTTTTACCTCAATGAGCCATTCTGGACGAACAGCATCTGCTTGTTTTTGAGCATCTATGTGATTTGGTAGAACAACCATTTGCACAGTTCCTGTTGCATCACGCAGGTCAATGAAAATAAGTTTTCCGTGGTCTCGTCTAATATTTACCCATCCTTTAACAAGAACTTCTTTTCCTGCTGATTCTGATAAATTTTCTATGTGTGTTCGTTCCATAATATGTCGTAGTTTTTGGAGAAACAAAATCGCCCCTCCAAATTTATTAATAATAAGAGTACAAAACTCTTGTAAATAAATTCGCAGGGGCGATATCGTGTCGCGGTGCCACCCTGGTTTACCTGAATATTTTAAAAATATTAAAGGCTTCTTATTGCTACATATCGGTGTAGATTCCGAAGGGTTCTACTTGCTATTTAGAGGTATATCTCTAAATAAGGTTCTTCCCTTACCTCGCCAGTGTCAGCTGGGTTATTGGTTATGGATGTATTATAGCGTATGAGTTGATAATAAAAACTATTGACAATTTTTTATATGTTTGTTTTATTTTTATACAAAAATCCCAAGGTTTAACCTTGGGATTTTTCAATTACACATTCCTGAATCCTAAACTTCTTCTTTTAATTTTTTCACAAACTCTTCAATATTTAGTACTTCTTTCTCCCCTACTCTATTCTCAATAGTTATTTTTTCTGTTTTTACCTCCTCATCTCCAATGACAATAAAGTACGGAATTTTTTCTACTTTTGCTTTACGAACCTTTTTTCCAAGACCATCACTTTGCGTATCACACTCTGCCCTAAAACCAGATTTCTTTATTTCTTGGGTAACTGCATGAGCGTATTCTTCATGTTCGTCTTCAATCGGAAGAACTTTCACTTGCACGGGTGCAAGCCAAAGTGGAAATTCTCCTGCGAAGTGTTCGATGATGACAGAAAGGAAACGCTCGAGGGAACCAGCAATTGCTCGGTGAATCATTACTGGAGTTTTTTTGGTTCCATCTTTATCTGTATATTCAAGTTTGAATCGTGCGGGCATATTGAAATCAAGTTGTACCGTTGCCAATTGCCACTCTCGTCCAATAGCATCTTTAAACTTGAAATCGAGTTTTGGTCCATAGAATGCAGCTTCTCCTTCTTCGATAGAATAAGGAAGATTTTCTTCATCCGCAATTTCTTTAAGTGCTCCCTCTGCCATGTTCCAAACATCATCTCCTCCAAGATATTTCTCTGGTGTCTTTGGGTCTCGTGCTGAGAGCATTACGCGATATGTACCCTCATTCCACATATCAAGTGTACTGTAGAATTCTTTCATTACTGAGATAACATTTTTTACTTCATCTTTTATTTGATCTGGTGTACAGAATATGTGTCCATCGTCTTGTGTTAGTGAGCGTACACGAGAAAGCCCCATAAGTTCTCCAGATTGTTCATCTCGATAACAAGTTGTTGTCTCAACAAAACGAACAGGTAAGTCTTTGTAACTTCGAGGTTCTGATGCATAGATTTGTGTATGATGAGGACAGTTCATTGGTTTCATTACAAACTCGGCGTCTCGTGAATTTACTTTGAAAAGCTCATCGCCAAATTTTTCCCAGTGACCAGAAACTTTGTACAGATCTGGTTTAGTGATGTGAGGAATCCAAACTTTTTGAAAGCCGTATCGTTCCTGAATAGATGTAATTTTTTGTTCAATTGCATCACGCATAGCTTGTCCTTTTGGAGTAAAGAGTGGTAGTCCTGGACCGACCAAGTCCGAGAAGGTAAAGAGACCCATTTCTTTTCCTATTTTTCGGTGATCACGTTTTTCTGATTCGATGAGCATCTTTTCGTGATTTTCTAGGTCTTCTTTGTTTGCAAAAGCCAGGCCATAGATACGTGTCAGTTGAGTATTTTTCTCGTCTCCTCTCCAGTACACACCTGCCAGCTTTGTTAATTTAAAAGCATCGGCTTTCAAGTCAGAAGCGTTATCAGCGTGCCCTCCTTTGCAGAGGTCTGTAAAATCTCCCCATGTATAAAGAGTTATTTTTTCGTCAGCTTTGACAATGTCATTGATAAGCTCGAGTTTATAAGGGTTATTTTTAAATAGTTTCTTCGCCTCTATTTCAGTTACCTCTTTACCAGAGACTTCATTCCAAACATTTAAGAGTTTTTTCATTTTCTTTTGAATTTCTTTCAAATCTTTTTCAGAAATAGGTGTGGAGAATTCGAAGTCATAGTAAAAACCATAGTCGATAGATGGGCCGATAGTTGGTTTGGCATCTGGGTAAAGTTCTAAAACTGCAGCGGCTAATAAGTGTGCAAAGCTATGTCTAATTTTTTCTATAGGTTCCATGTTTTGTGTAGATTAGTATGTTTAATGATGTGTCATATACAGAGCCCTAAAACACACAAATGTGTGTTTTAGGGCTTATAGTTGTTGTGGTAGCAAATCTACTCATATGGTTTTTAGTATACTCCAAAATATGAAAAAACCCAGTTTCTGTTTATAGAAACTGGGTTTAAGTAGTGTGTCAAGGGACTATTGCCGGTACCCTGGTTCTACTTAAGTCCCGTCTTCTCTCTTACAACTTCCATTTTTTCGTGAGTAATAGATTCTACCTTTTTACCACCTTTTTCAAGAATTGTTTTCACAAGATCAACATCTTTTGAAATTTCTTCGCGTCTTTCTCTGAGTGGTGTAATGAGGTTAGTTATGTGTGTGATGAGAATTTCTTTTGATTCTTTGTATCCAAGTCCTCCATTTTTATATCCATCTTGGATCTTTTCCAAATCACTTCCTTGTGTAAATAGTGTGTGTAGGATGTAAAGAGTGTCGCCTTCTGTTTTTTTGGGTTCTTCAGGTCGGAGTGAGTCTGTAGCAATAGACATTACAGCTTTCTTTATTTCTTCGTTCGTTGCAAAAAGTGGAATAGTGTTGTTGTAACTTTTACTCATTTTTTGTCCATCGGTTCCTGGGACGGTTTGTGTTTCTTCAAGAATTAGTGGTTCTGGAAGTGCAAAAGTTTCTCCGAATATTCGATTAAATTTTTCAGCCGTATCACGGGCAATTTCAATATGTTGTTTTTGGTCGAGCCCTACCGGTACAACATTTGCGTCATGGATCAGTATGTCTGCTGCCATAAGAATTGGATAATCAAAAACGCCAACGTTAATTTCTTTATTTTTTGCCTCAGCATCTTTAAATGCATGTGCGCGTGAAAGATAGGGTACGGTAGTTAGACAATTGAATACCCATGTCAACTCAGTAACCTCAGGAACATCTGATTGTTTATATATAGTCATCTTTTCTGGATCAAGACCAATGGCTAGATAGTCCATGGCGACATCGAGTGTGGCCTGCGAGAGTTCATCTTTGTTCTGAACGGAGGTCAGGGCATGAAAATCAGCAACGAATATACGGGTATCGTATTCGTGCTGTAAATCAACAAATTGACGCATTGCACCAAGATAGTTTCCTATATGAGGTCGTCCTGTCGGCTTAACCCCTGAAATCAATATTTTTTTCATAATAGTTAGTATATTAGCAGTTTTTAAAAGGTTTGTGTAATTAAGAGATTTTTTTAAGGAGTTCTTCGATTTGCCAGGCATTTTGCTCTCCTGTTTTAATATTTTTTAACATATATGTATTTGATGCAATTTCATCTTCACCAATAAGAACAACAAAAGGAATGTTTAGTTTATCTACATAGCTCATACTTTTCTTCACCTTGCCGTTTGTAAAAGAAATTTCCGCAGGAATACCCTTTTCCCGGAGTGTTGTTGCTAGTGTAAGTGCTTCTTTATCAGAATCTGTCGTGGGTACAAGAAGTACGCGAGTTGACGTCTGTACATTAGGAATAATAACTCCTTTTTTTAATAGCTGATCAAAGAGTCTAGTTAGGCCTATAGACGCTCCAACACCCGGAAGTTTTTTGTTTGTGTAGCTACTTGCCAGATTGTCATATCTTCCCCCTGAACACACAGAACCAATATCAGGATAGTTACTTAGTTTTGTTTCAAAAATGGTACCCGTGTAATAGTCGAGTCCTCGGGCAATAGAAAGGTCAATAACCGCGTAGTCTTCTGGAACTCCGTATTGATAAACTAATCGCATCACTTCTTCTAGTTCAGAAACGCCTGTAATAAACTGTTCGTCTTGTATATTAAGTGCTCTGAGTTGCGCAAGAATTTCTTCTGTTGTTCCTGTGATAGCAATGAAAGATACTATTTTTTCTATTTGATCTGTTGAGAGAGACAGATTTTCGAGTTCTTTGGTTACTTCACTGATTCCAATTTTATCCAGCTTATCAATCACTTGCATTAAAGGTCCACTGTCTGCAACAGAGAGTGCGGAAAAAAGCCCGTTAAATATTTTGCGGTTATTGATACGGATAGTAAATGGTCCAAAATCAAGTTTTTTGAAAATGGTATATATGATATTTGGAATCTCTGCGTCGTTACGAAGGTCTAGATTCACTTCTCCCACAATGTCTATGTCGCACTGATAGAATTCTCGAAAACGCCCTGCTTGTGCTCGTTCTCCTCTGTACACTTTTCCGATGGCATATCGTCGAAATGGAAACACGAGGTCATTGTAATGTTCTGCAACATAACGTGCCAGAGGAACGGTTAGGTCAAAACGCATAGCAAGCTCTGTATCCCCTTTGGTGAATTGGTAAATTTGCTTTTCTGTCTCCCCTCCTGCTTTAGCAAGAAGTACATCGGCTCGTTCAAGAACAGGAGTATCTATGGGTAAAAAACCAAACATTTCGTACGTTTGCTTAACGCTGTCTCGTATTGTATTGAAAGCAATCTGCTCATCTGGAAGAAGTTCCGTGAATCCAGAGAGTGGTTTAGTCTCAATTTTCTGTTTTTTGAATGGATTAAACATGCGTAGGTGTATTATAGCTTTTTAATAATAAAGCTCAAATAAAGTTATTTTTATAATATTTTGTATTATTAGTTTAGAAAATTAATATTCTGAACTGTTTCTGGAAAACCACCTTTTAAATCTAGTATCAACTGATCTCGTACTTCCATTTGATGCAGTGTAATTTCAGAAAGATTTTCTATCGGAAACCATAGCGGATTATATGTTTGAGATTTATCTTTTTTCATATGCAGTCTCTCGGGTGCATTTTTTGGAAAACTTATTTCGCCGCCTTTGTGTGTACATAGAAAGAAATATAACTGGGTGCCGTCCGTACTTTCCATATGATATATTTCGTACTTAATAGATATCTGGATACTCGTCTCCTCTAGTACCTCCCTAGAGCATGTGTATTCTGGGCTTTCCCCATCTTCGATTCCACCTCCCGGAAATACATAGTATTCTTTTCCATTATTAAAACGGTGCATAAGAAGTATTTCGTCACCCTTTAGTATGATTCCAGCTGAACGGTTCCTTGGCATGTGTGCAGTATAGCATTATGTAAAATAGTAATTTAAATAAGTAGCATATAAAAAACTACTCATTGAGTAGTTTTTTATACAGTACAGATAGTTCGTTACTAGCTACTTAACTGGAATTTCAATAATAAATTCACTTCCCTTTCCTTGCCCTTCTGACTCAGCCCAGACTTTTCCTCCATGAGCTTCAATAATACTTTTCACGATATAGAGTCCGTATCCAGTACTTTCTACATTTACTTTTGTTGAATCTACCCCTCGTCCACCTTCTGTGAAGAGTCTTTTCATGTCATTAGCTGTGATACCAATTCCGTTATCTTTTGCGGAGAATCGTATTTTCTCTGGAGTTTCTGAAAGAGAAATAACTACAGAACCTTTTGGAGTATATTTAATAGCATTATCTATTATGTTTCGTACTGCATGTAATAGCTGTTCTTGATCTGCCTGAACTTGATACGTTCCTTCGGTAAAGTTTGTTTGAATAGAAACACCACGTGTTTCAGCATTTGCTTTGTGTCTTAAAATCTCCCCCTCTACAAGTTTCTTGAAATCAAGAGGTGATTTTTTATATTCGATAGTTCCCTTTTGAATATTGGATGCTTTAAGGATGTCCTGTACAGTGTCTACGGCTTTCGTGTCTGACACAAAACCTTCTTGAATCATTGGACGAAGCTCTCCTGGTAATGTTCCAAAATCACCATCTAAAAGACCTGAAAAAATATTTCTTGATTTAGTGAAGAATCCTTTTACTTGGTGAGTGATGAAGTGGATGAGGGTAATTTGTTGAGCATTTGCCTCTGCAAGTTCTTCCCTCTGTTTGTCTACTTTTGCAACCGAGTGAACAAGAAATAGGCCGCTTACGGTAAGTAGGACGAGGGTTATTGAGTTTAGGATTATGTTTACTGTATCCTCAATGAAAGTAAACTGAATTCCAACAAGAAAAATTGTCATGAAAACCAGTATCTCCGTTGCCAGTAATTTAAATTTAAATATTTTATATCGGGTAGCAGCAAAACTAATAAGCGCTATAAAAATAGGTAGACCGGACAAGCTTAAGAGAGACCAGTTATAATTATCTGTGAAAGCAGAATAATAAAGAGTCACCATAAATATAACCAGGAATGCAAGCATGCCTGTAAATACTATTGTATCCCTTTGCAGATGTTTCTTTTTTGATATCTTAATACTTAATATAAAAGTAATAACAATCATTAGAATATAAAAGATGTCAATCCATGGAATTATATTCTGAGTAACGAAAATATTTTCTGCAGCTTCACATATCCACAGATCATAGTGAGTAAGTGTGGCTCCTTTAATCGTGTAGAAAACAACTGGTATTACCGGGGCAATAAATAATATTAGATATTTTGGTAATTTTTCATAGAAAAAGAAAAAAGAAAAAACAAACGCCACATAGAAAAATAAGACTTCTGTTATTTCAGAAAGACTCCACGCAAACATTGTTAAGGAGCTGTTATATAAAAGTATCCAAGCGATAAGATCACTTACTACCCAAACGGTAAAAACAATATTTAGAGCAAAAAATAACCAAGAAAGTGTGTCTTGTTTATTTTTTATAAGTACAAATAATGCAAAAAATAGACCTATAGCGATAACAGATATGTGTGAGTAATAAATAAGTACGACGGGAAGTTGTTCCGTGAGTGCCAGGAGGCAGTCTTGAAAATTATATATTATATTCATAAAAATCTGTTGGTTTAACTAATAAAAATATTATACCACAATAATAATATATATTAATTATTTTGTGGTGGATTTTGTGCCATTTTTAAAATGACATCTTTTTTATCGCCTGTATATGCCCACCAACCAATATCATCAGATGGATCAACTTTGTCTATCAGGGGACAAATAAGAGGTTTGACTCCTAGTGTACTCTCCACATATTTAAAAGCTGGATAAATAACCTTTTCAAGAAAAGGCGCTTCAATTTTGTTATGTGGGTAAAATTTTTCAAAAAGAATAGTATTGGTAGCAAGAAGGATAAAAATTTTTTTATAGTAGTTTTCAGCGACATTTCCATTTTTATGCAGCCACTCAGAAATATCCTCAATATTCTCAATCTCTTCAGGGTAAAAATATTTTAAAATACGATGATGAAAATCTATAATATTTTCGCCTGTAGTTGTGTCTATTTTATAAAATTTTTCCCCATCAAACTTATTAAAATCTATAACCTTGAAGCTATCCAATAGAGTCTCCCCGTTTTTGTTTTTTCCGTTAGAAAAATAAAGACGACCGAGAGAATATTTATCTTCATTGCGAGTAACAAATTTATCAGTAGTGTACTCAAGATATAAGGGTCGTGCGTTTGATTCTTTTGCTTTTTCTTTTAAAATTACGAATTCTTGATCTGGTGTAAAAATATTTCTAAAAAGTGCAAAATATATATGATTTTTATCAGAAAAAAAATCAGGCTGATCTGCTCTTTCCCCTAAAAGTTTGAGGGCTTTGTTTCGAAGTTCAGTATCTTCTGAGCGTCTTTTAGCTTCAGTTATTGCTTCTGTTATGGGTGTATAAATTATATCTAGATTCATACTATATTTGCTCTGTGCACTCCTCCCATTCTTCGAGATACTCCTCACACGTTAGTGTGCTTATCTTATTCTGAGTAGTAAGGATGTAGGCACATTCTTCGACGTCATTTGAACAAAATTCTTTGATATCGGTAGTTTGAGCTAAGTGTTTAGTATAAAAATACTCTCCGTCAGTTGTACATACGTCTTCGTCTGAACTACATTCTGTGTAAAGCATTAATTTATAGTCTAAATTCTTAATATATTTAGAGTAACTAAAACCTGCAGAAATTAATAAACAAAAAATTACAATTGAAAGAATTATAAAAGAATTTTTCTTGCTACTAGAGAATGCCATAATAAATATAGTTAATAGTTAATAAAGTATTATTCTTTATAAAAAATAATACTTTATTATTAAAAATAAGTAAAGGTGCATATCATTAAATGATATGCACCTTTTTTGTTTTAAAATAAATTTTTATAAAAATATTTTAAAATCCAAAGTAATACAATATTTCGAAAACTCCAGTATATCGTTCCAACAATTCCTGAAAGAAAAAATATTAGATAATCTTTTGCAGATAGATTGTCTTTTTTTCCGTGTCTCAGAAAAGCCGTTGTTACAAAAGAGTCTTCATATAAAGAAAGAGCAATAAAAGCAGCAACATCATTCTTTTTAGTTGCCCATATGGTCATCCTGAGAAAAAAGATGGGAATCTGCATAAACATGATTGGTAAAAAAGTAAATATTTTTACCAACAAGCGAGACCAGTAGTACCAACGTTTTACCCGTAGGGCAATATAATTGATATGAGTATTTCCACTTTCCTTGAGTTGTTCAAAGACTTTTACTCCGAGCCAGTCAACCTTAGTCCATATATGTATATATAGAAGAAGAAGATTGATCATTATTCCAGCTAATGAGGCAAGTATGGAACCTTGGATGGTTCCATAATAAACAAGAATAGCTAGCCAAATAAAATTATCGTAACTAAAATTAATTGCATTGATTACTCCCCATCCTGTGACAATTTGAATAATTTTGGTACGTGTTAATAGAGGAGAATCGGATTTACTTTTTCTTACTTGAGTATCCATCAAGACACTCCTTTCTTTGGTTGTTTGTAAAGAACTTCGAACTATTTATAGTATACTACTCTTTTAGATTATTGTCAACACTCGATGCATCTAATATTCATATTTTTTTTGACATTTTCAAGATAGATATCTGTGTCAAGATCAGCAGCCAAATAGGTTGAATTTTCTAAGGGTGGTTTCGTAATAAAAGTAAGTAAGCCAGAAAGTACTCCAACTGCAACCATAAACAAAGTTGCACTTGTTCCTTTAATATGTTGATGCTCAACATCTACATAGTAACAAACTTTTTTGTCTTCATAAGAAAGCCAAAAAGTTATGAGATCAGACCCTAGGAGAGGTGTGCTTATATTGTCAGCAAAAAATATATCTTCTTCAGATACTTTTGAGTATCCTTTTTTGTTTGCAAGTTCAATTAAACGGTTTTGTGACAACGGATGAAGTGCGTAAATAAATTTCCCAGGAATCTCTAGTTGATGTGCGAAGCTAATAATTTCATCATGTGGAACAATCATTCCTAGTGGATAAGTGTCCAGCGTTTTTATGGGCTCTATAAATTCTCTAGTTTCTGTAAGGTTATAAATTGCAGGCTGATTTGTTTCCAGGTATTGACCGGTTTCATTGCAATAACCTGACGGGTCCCAAACAGCTTCAGTTAAAAACTGTAATTTTGACCACATAACAAAAGGCATACCAGGATCTTTTTTAGGAATGCCTGTCTCGTACTCTACTTCTGTGAACTCTTTTGGGATGCCATGTTCAAGAATTCCTTTTTTAAGCAAGTGATCTGCAATTCCAGGATTCATTCCTAGACTTAATATGTGAGTAGCATGATTAAAGCGCTGTGAAAAAAATTCAATATCCGCTACGAAGGTTTCCATTGTGGGTGCTTCGTAATTAACTGAGCAGTTTAGATAACTTAACCCTAAATCATCAGAAGCTTTTAGTGTTGGGAGTGTGTCTTGATCTGTCATGTCCAGGACTATTGATATTTCGTGTTGTATTTTGATTTCAGACAACAGTCCATAAATATTTTCTGTAGAAAAAGCTTTATTCAAAAAAATATAATCTATTTTTTTGTGATTAATAAATTCTGAGTGTGTAACAGTGTTTACTTTATCCAACAATATTATTTTTCCAAAAAGATCTCGGTCAGCATTAAGTATCTGTAAAAATGCCTGAGCAACTCCTCCTGAGGCACCGAGTATAAGAATATTAGGTTGTTTTTTATTATTTATCATGTTTTCTATAAAAATAAAAAGGATTTGATATAAATATCAAATCCTTTTTATTTTGAATATTGCAATAAAAAATTAGTACCATCTTGACAAGAAGCCATGATGTCTTTTTTGGTATAGACCATTTTTATATCTATTTGTATAGGTATCATTTAAGTACCATATACTTAAATGTATTAAATTGCAAGGTTTTTACGATATTTTATTATAAATATTTTTTCCTTAATTCATAAGATATTATAGAGGGTATGTAAAATATTATATCAGCCACTATTTTTCCAACAGTTATCCCAAGCAAGTAGTTTTCTGTTATGCTTGAAAAAAAGTACATAATAAATGGTCTAAAAATAAAACTATCTAGTATTTCTGAAAATCCAAATTCTAAAAATAGATTTCTCAATGTGCACGTTAATCCTATAAACCCATATTCTTGGAGAGATGTTCTTTGCCTTGCATCATTGAGTATCTCTCTTGCAAATAAAAAACCGTAAAAACCTATATTTTCTCCAAGAGTAGCCATGTACGCAGAAAGTAATTTATCTCTAGTGATTAAAAAAAATAAACTAGCAAAAAGTAAGGCACCTAAGGTTCCAAAAATTTCTGCAGGTGCATATCTTTTTATCCAAATTAATATTTTTTTCTTCATTTATTATGTTTAGAGTTTGTGAACATAAGAGTATCATTTTTAATAAAAAAACACCCAACCAATTGGTCAGGTGCTGGAGCTTTTTTGATTCTAACAAAATTAAAATCTTGTGGCGTGAACAAGTCCATCTACGTGGTCTAACTCCTTGAGAGCTAGGTCTTC
The DNA here is from genome assembly GCA_905478465.1 of Minisyncoccota bacterium. Taxonomy (GTDB): domain Bacteria; phylum Patescibacteriota; class Minisyncoccia; order Phycocordibacterales; family CAJQIN01; genus CAJQIN01. The sequence continues at coordinate 28,860 of CAJQIN010000012.1, forward strand.
ATGTTCCAGAGGTCGATTGGTATCATCCTCTGTGTATTCAAACCAATTTACTGGTATTGAACATAGTCTACTTGGATTATTAAGGCAGTTAACTTTTTTAGGTTTCCGTCCTTGGTTTAGTCCCATAATAAGGCCCCTTTGATTCTGTAAAAGACTTAAAAGATATGTAAATAAAAACAAGCTCCATATATTACGGTACGCCTCGAAATACAGGTTGTCAACTTTAGTTATACACCTGTAGGGATTATTTTTTAAGAAAAAGAAACAATAGTACAAAAGGAGTCAACAAGCTCCAAAATAGTAACTTACCTGTAAACCACTGCGCAATCGTTGGAGAAAAAGAATACAAATCCACAAGCCCAACTCCTAATAAAAGAATAGTTGTCACAATACCCAACAAAAGTGCTTGTAGGTATTTACGCGTTTTTTTGTATGAAAATTCTGCCCTAATAAAACGTCGCAGAATATAGGTGCTAATAAGTGCAAATATAATAACTAAACCAAATGAAAAAGGAGCACTTTGGCTTTGCCCAAATTCATATGGAAAAACTTCCATAAATGTTTCTCCAATAAAAAGTGAGAAAATAAAAGAAAGTATCTTATCTTTACCTACATAAAGACTAACAATAGAGATAATTCCAATAAGAAATATTATCAAAAGTACATCGGTAGAAAGGTGTGAAATAAATTCAATTGAATTAGCGAAGGTTGCAAACATAAGATAATTATAACCTAAAAGTATAATTGCAAAAAGAAAAACATTCACAAGAATTGTGAATGTTTTTCTTCAAGATAACTATATACCCTCTCCACGTAATTCTTCAAGATTCTTTCGTGCTTTGCGAGAAAGTTTCTTTGGAAGTTCGATATTGAGCTTGATCAGAATATCTCCCCGTTTATTTCCTCCCATAGGAACACCCTTACCTCTCAATCGAAGAATTTCCCCTATTGTTTTCATTTGTGGAATCTTTAGTTCGATTTCTCCATCAAGAGTCTTGAGTTGGTATGTTGTTCCAAGAAGTGCATCTGAGAGTTTTATATTAAGAGAAGTTATTAGATTGTAACCTTCTTTGCGGTATATGGCGTGTGGTTTTACGTGTACTTTTATGTACAAATCACCTGATACTCCGTCTGGAATACTCTCCCCTTTACCCGTCAAACGAACCATTTGCCCGTCACTAATACCCGAAGGAATGGCAACTTTAATTTCTTCACCAGCTTCTTTAGATTGCTTATGCACAAGAATAGTACGCTCAACCCCAAAAATAGATTCTTCAAAAGATAGTTCAGTATCTATTGAAATATCACGCCCTCGACGGGTACGACGTCCAAATCCTCCTCCAAAAAAACCTTCAAAGATATCATTAATATCAAATCCCTGAAAGTCACCACTGAATCCACCAAATCCTTGTCCGGCACCACCACCTGAACCCCCGTTAAAGTTTTGTCCATAAGTATCATACTCAGAACGCTTTTTGTCATCAGAAAGTACAGAATAAGCTTCGTTTACTTCCTTAAACTTTTTTTCGTCACCATCCTTTTTATCTGGATGATATTTATGAGCAAGCTTTCGAAAAGCTTTCTTGATGTCTGCCTTACTTGCACTTTTATCAACCCCGAGAAGATTATAGTAATCGGTACTCATGTGTTATTTATCCTCAGTATCTTTAGTGTCTTCAGATTTATCATCAGCATCTTTTTTCTCTTCAAATTCAGCATCTTTGACATTTTCATTAGAAGATTCTTCTTGAGATGTTGCCTCTCCTTCTTTCTTCTCTTCAGTCATGTACTGACTAATTTTTTGCATTTCAGTAGAAAGTGCTTCAGTATCTTTTTTTATTTGCTCTAGATCTTCACCTTCTCTTGATTTTTTAAGATTTTCTATTTTTTCAGTAATCCCTTTCTGAACATCTTCTGGTATCTTGTCCCCTGCATCTTTTAGAGATTTTTCAGCAGTATATGAAATTTGTTCAGCTAAATTCTTGGCGTCAATAACTTCTTTCTTCTTTTTGTCTTCTTCAGCGTGAACTTCAGCATCTTTCTGCATTTTTTCTATCTCTTCTTCTGAAAGTCCTGAACTCGCTTCAATTTTAATAGACTGTTCCTTACCACTAGTTTTGTCTTTTGCTTTTACATTCAAAATACCGTTAGCGTCAATATCAAAACTTACTTCTACCTGAGGAACACCACGTGGTGCTGGTGGAATACCATCGAGAATAAATCTCCCCAGACTCTTATTGTCTGAAGCCATTGATCGTTCTCCCTGAATGATATGAATTTCTGTAGATGTTTGGTTGTCAGCTGCAGTCGAAAATACCTGAGATTTTGATGCTGGTATCGTAGTATTTTTTTCAATAAGTTTGGTACCAACTCCACCCATAGTTTCAATACCAAGTGAAAGTGGAATAACATCAAGCAAAAGAATATCTTTCACATCTCCTCCAATGATACCTCCTTGAATTGCAGCACCAAGTGCCACCACCTCATCTGGGTTAATGGTTTTATTAGGTTCTTTTCCAAAATATTCTTTTACACGAGCTATAATTTGAGGCATTCGTGTTTGTCCTCCAACCAGTACAATTTCATCAATCTCATCCTTGTTGAAGGGAGAATTTTCAACAGCTCGTTCGGTAATCTTCATTGCCTGGTCGATAAATTCACTAGCAAGCTCTTCCAGCTTTGCTCGGGATAGTTTTATCAAAAGGTGCTTAGGGCCATTTTCATCAGATGTGATGAATGGAATGTTGATTTCAGTATCTGTGGCTGTTGAGAGCTCAATTTTGGCCTTCTCAGCTGATTCATCGAGGCGTTGCAGGGCTAATTTATCTGTTTTTATGTCGATTCCAGAGTCTTTTTTAAATTCAGTAATTAGATGGTCAATGATCTTTTGGTCAATATCTTTTCCTCCTAGATGAGAATCTCCGTCTGTTGACTTCACTTCTACAACATCATCTCCTACCTCTAGAATAGAAACATCGAAAGTTCCTCCTCCAAAGTCGAATACAGCAACGGTTTCGTCTTTCTTTTTATTAAACCCATAAGCAAGTGCAGCAGCAGTTGGTTCATTAATGATTCTTTTTACATCAAGTCCTGCAATTTTACCCGCATCCTTTGTAGCCTTTCGTTGAGAGTCATTAAAATACGCTGGTACAGTAATAATAGCTTCGGTAATTTTTTCACCAAGCTTTGCTTCCACATCAGTTTTAATTTTCTGAAGAATCATGGCTGAAACTTCTTCTGGTCGATACCACTCTTCTCCCATCTTTACTTCAATACCGCCAGTACTTGATTTTCGCATTTCATAAGGAACAATACTTTTTTCTTTCTGGACCATCTCTTCGTCAAAATTGTGTCCGATAAAGCGCTTAATTCCAAATATAGTATTCTCTGGATTGGTTACCCCTTGTCGTTTTGCAAGTAGTCCTGCTAGACGTTCGTTTGTTTTTGAGATAGTAACAATAGACGGTGTTGTACGAGCACCTTCAGCATTTTCAATAATTTTTGGTTCACCACCTTCGATAACAGCTACGGCTGAGTTTGTTGTTCCTAAATCGATACCAATTATTTTTGACATAATTATATGTTTTAAATTAACAATTTTTAATAAAAAATATTACTGCTCTTTTCCTACCGTGACTTTCGCAACACGCAGTACCTTATCACCCAATTCATACCCTTTTTGAATCACTTCGATTACTATATTATCTTTTCCTTCAAGAATTTCAACAGCCTCGTGTTTCTGAGGATCAAAAACTTGATTTTTTGGATTTATTTCAGTAAGACCGTGAGTGTTTAAGGTATTAATGAGTTGATTATATATGTATTCTACACCAACTCGCCATTCTTTCGCTACATTTTCCCAAGATTCTTTGTTTGAAAAAGCCATTTCAAAACTATCTAAAGTAGTAATGATGTCTACTAAGATATCTTCCGATGCATATGTACGGATCTTGCTAATAGTTTCCTCATCTTGCTTTCTGAGGTTTATTAGGTCAGCACGTGACTTTTGCCATCCCTCAAGATATTCTTTTTTTTCATTTTCACATTGCTTGAGTTTTTCTTTTAGTTTTTTAATAGGTGCTTGAAGTGCTTCTTCAGAACCGTCTTCAAAAATAATATCTGTGTCTTCTTCGTGAGATTCTTTTTTTATCATAGAGTATAAAAAATACTAAAATTCTAGCGTTGTAATATGTACACAATAAATGCAAAATATTTGCACACGATAAGGAGATTATCGCTTAGACCACTGTGGTGCTTTTCGAGCTTTCTTCAGACCGAACTTTCGTCGCTCTTTTGTTCTCTGGTCACGCTTAAGAAAACCAGCTTTTTTAAGTTTACCTCTTAATTCAAGATCAAAAGCAACAAGTGCACGTGAGATACCGTGTCTAAGAGCTTCTGCTTGTGAGTGAGAACCTCCTCCTGATAAGTGTGCTGTAACATCAAATAGTTCCTTTACCTCAGAAACAGAAAAAGCTTCTCTAGCTACTTTTGCAAGCTCAGGTGTTGGAAAATAATCTTCAATTTCACGATCATTTATTTTGAATGATGTTTTTTTAGCTCCTTTAAAAATACGAACTCGCGCAACCGATGTTTTGCGTCGTCCAACTGCTTCAATATATGTGTGTTCTGCTGTTTTTGTTGCCATAATAATTATTCAGAAATAATAAGATTTTTCATCATACGAGCTCGTAGTCGATTAGTGGGAAGCATACCATAAACTGCTTTTCGTAGTACTTCAGAGTATCCTTTTCGTGAAATCACTTGCTCCATTCGAGGTTGCTTCAAGCCACCTGGGTATCCTGAGTATTGTGAATATTTTTTCTGTACAAGTTTCTTCTCGCTAATAGATGCTTTTGAAGCATTAGTAACTTCCACTTTCACATCGGGATATACATTAGGTTGATATTCTGGTAAATTTTTACCCATCAAAACAACCGCAATCTCCGTTGCTAGTCTTCCAATCTTTTTATCTGTTGCATCAAAGCTGTATGTTTTCATAAAAATTTCTATACAAATTCTATCTGTGCCATTTTAGCGGCATCACTACGCTTAATATCAAGCTTGGTAATTCGAGTATATCCACCACTTCGACTCTTGTATTTAGGTGCAATATCTTCAACAAGTTTTTTTGTTGCAACTAAGCCAATACGTGAAGTAAGTATGCGACGTGCAGCAAGTGTATCTGCTTTTGCACGTGTTACAAGTTTTTCAATAACAGGCCGCATCTCTTTTGCCTTAGCTTCTGTTGTTTGAATCTTTTCGTGACTAATAAGTGACGATACGAGTGATTTCATAAGCGCTGTTCGTTGGTTTCTAACTCTGCCAAATTTTCTGTTTTTTTTGCTGTGGTTCATAAAGGTGAAATGAAATACTACCTAATTTACTCTCTAAAGGCAAGCCTATTTTAGACTTACTTTTAACTCACTTAATGCGGCCTTAATTTCTGTAATGCCCTTCTCACCTAGACCATCGATCTCTAGTAGATCATCTTCCTTTTTTCGGATAAGTCCTCCTATTGTACGAATATTGGCGTTTGTAAGAGCATTCTCTGTACGAGCTGATAGTTCTAGTGACTCAATACGAGTCTTGAGTATTTCTTGATCATCTTTAGAAAGTTCTTCACCCTCACTTGTTGGGATATCTGTGATAACTACCTCTGGCTCTTCTTCTTTAAAGCCGATAATAGCTTTAAGTTGACTGATCATTATCTCAATAGATTTTTCAAGTGCTTCTTTAGGAGCAACTGTTCCATTTGTTTCAATTCGAATTCGTAGACGGTTGAAATCTGTTCGATCTCCTACACGCATATTTTCAACCTCATAGTTTACACGTTGAATAGGTGTGAATATGGCGTCCATAGCAATAGTCCCTATATCTACTTTTTCTTTCTGTAGAACATCTCTTTGTACAAAACCAATACCTTGCTGCACTGTGATTTCCATATCAAGTTCCGCATTCTTATTTGTAAGGGTCGCAATAACCATATCATCATTCAAAATCTTCACTTGACCAGGAAGAGCTATGTCTTTTGCTGTAATGATTTGCTCTCCTTTTACTTTTAGAGTAAGTATTTGTGCTTCTGAGGTAAGCATTTGGATACTTAGTCTTTTAAGATTAAGTAAGATTGTGATTACATCTTCTTTGATACCCTCGATAGTTGAAAACTCGTGATTTACACCAGTAATCTTAACAGAAGTAACCGCAGCACCCGGAAGAGACGACAAAATAATTCGTCGAAGAGAGTTACCTAATGTGTGGCCGTATCCTGGATACAGACCATCTATTTCAAAAACTGCCTTGGAATCCTCTTCAAAAACAACTTTTGGTTTTGAAGGAAGTACGATGTCAAACTCGTGCATACAAATGAATGGATTAAAAAATAACTTATAAATTATACTTCAAAATTTGTACAATAGCAACTAATGTTACCTACTGTAAAACTCTAGAACAGCATCTAAATTGAAAAGAAGGTCTTGAGCGGTAAGTTTTGGTGACCCCTGTACGGTAATTTTTCTTTTAGTAATATCCGACTTCAGCCATGCTGGTGCTGTGTAGTTTTTCATTTTCTCTTCAATATCAGTAAAAAAACCTTTCTGGACACTTCCTTCTTTTACGGTAAGTTCATCCCCCTCCTTTACTTTATGGGAAGGAACATCGATCTTTTTTCCTGCGGAAAGAATATGTCCATGAGATACCATCTGACGTGCTGCTCGACGCGTAGGAGCGAATCCAGCACGGTACACAACGTTATCAAGGCGTGTTTCAAGTTTTGCAAACAAGACTTCTGTTTTCTCTGTATTTTTATCTTTCATTGTTTCCTCAACATAATTTGAGAATTGTCTTTCTGAAATACCATAAGTAAAACGAGCCTTCTGCTTTTCATTCATCTGATTTGCAAAATCTGTTTTAGCTCGTTGAAATTTACGAGTTTTACTTCTTCGTGCTTCAGAAGCTGCAAATTTTTGAGTTTGAGTTTTCTCAAAAATTGGTGCCCCTAGGCGTCGTGCTAATTTATATAATGGTCTTGCTTTCATTTCTAATTTTAAATTATAGTACCTATTAGACTCTTCGTGGTTTTTTTGCTCGAGGACCGTTGTGCGGTACCGGTGTCACATCTTTAATATTTAAAATATTAATTCCTTTTGATGTAAAGCCTCGAATGGCTGACTCTCTTCCAGAACCAACACCACTTACCACCACTTTTACATCCTTAACACCAAAAGCAGCAGCTCTTTCACCAACGGTTTCTCCGACCTTTGCAGCGGCAAAAGGTGTACCCTTTTTAGCCCCTTTAAATCCAAGAGAACCACTAGATGACCAAGCTAAAGTACCTCCTGCAGTATCAGTAAATACGGCTTTGGTATTATTGTATGTGGCATGTACAAAAAATATACCGAGCGCATGCTTCTTTTTTCCAACTTTTGACGTCTTCTGCGCACGACTATTGTCGAACTCTCCTCCTGATTTTGTTGCAATTCTTTTCTTACCCATAATATTACATTAATATAAAACTATTTTTTATCAACTGCTCTACGTCCTGTACCCATGGTCTTTCGTGTGTTTCCGCGTCGAGTACGTGAATTTGTTTTTGTTCGCTGTCCTCGCGAAGGAAGACCTACAGAATGTCTCTTTCCTCGGTACGTCTGAATGTCTCTTAATCTCTTTATGTTACCTGAAACTTCTCGTTTTAAGTCACCCTCTATAACAAGTTTCTCTACTTCTTTTCGGATAAGGGCCTCTTCTTCAGTAGTAAGTTCCTTTGCCTTTCTTCCTGAATCAATTTTAACTGATTTCAAAATCTCAAGAGCCAAAGGTCGTCCTACACCATAAATAGCAGTGAGGCTGATCTCTAATCTTTTTTCATCTGGAATTGTAATACCTTCTATACGCATAAAATAATATGTTTAAAAACTACCCTTGTCGGGCTTTTCTTCGTGGATTTTTTTTGTTAATCCGATACAGCTTACCTTTTCTTTTAACAAGCTTGTCGTTTGGATCAGATTTTTTAATTGAAGATTTAACTTTCATGTATTATGTAAAAACTACAAACGTCTTGAAATTCTACCTTTTCCCCCGTAAGGGTCAAGATCTAATCGCACCTTATCTCCAATAAGAACTCGAATTCGATTCATTCGCATCTTACCAGAAAGATATGCTATTTGCTCCTCCTCCACCCCTTCGAGCTTGATACGAAACATTGCGTTTGGCAAAGCTTCAGTTACAACTCCTTCAGTACTATTATCTTGTGGTTTATTTTCTTCCATTGTTGGGCAATGAAAGATATGTTAACAAACCTATCATATTAGTCAAGGACTTTTTCTACTGAAATCTCATCTTTCTCGTACGGAAAGGTTCGACTCCAAAATGGATAGATGGTAGCTGTCGCTTTCTCAATACCTTCGTATATACTCAACATTTTTGATAGGTTATTTTTAGGCTGTCCAAGCAGATTATCTACCACAGCATTTGTATCAAAACTCCACACCAAATGAGCATCGCCCACAACACGCACAGACAGATCAGTATCATCTACGGTAAGATCAGTATCTTCGGGAAGATATATATCCAAGTCTGAAATATTTGTTATCTCTACAGGCACAGTATTATTAAGAGATGCTTGTTTGGCCACAAAACTTTCTAATTGAACCCTGTCTATAACAATAGCCGTAAGTGTGCCGCTTTGTGTAAAAAGTACTTCAGATTCTGTCACATCTTCTTGTTGCATTGAATCAAACAAAAATGTAGTTCCATTTTGTGGAATAACTTTTTCAGTACCTAGACGAGCCTGAAGATCGGTAAGAAGTTTCTCTTGAAGCTTACCGCGTAAGGAGCTAGAAATTGTATCCTTGTCCTCAGGAGAAACGTATTTTTGCAACCCTTTAACACCACCACTCATGTTAGTTTTTGATCTTGCAAAAAAAGTCTCGTATCTAGCGTCACCCTCAAATCCTGGAATAGTAAAGTCAGTAAGTCCCATATTATATTTTTCACCAGCTTCATCTGCGACAACGATTACTTCTATTTGTCCAGGAACAATTTCGCCATTTATTTCTTTCTGTCCAGGGACAATAATCTCTTCTTGTATACGGTAAATAAGTCCTTCTGGAGATTCAAAACGAGTCTGAGTAATCAAGGTTTGAGGAGAAGAACTGTGAGTATTATAGACAATAATTGTTCCAGTAGATTTCTCTTCAACATACTGTTCCGTACTAGCCTCTGTAGTATATGTCACACTATCACTCACGTGCGCGCTTGTATACGAAGATGATGTGGCTGTACCGGTTTTGATAATAAATGAATTATCAAGTGTCACACTTTGTTGCTTCGGCGTAATAACAATAGTCGCACCTTTGAAAAAAGATGAGATAGCAAAACCAAGAACTATTATTGATATAGCTGCAATACTCCACAAAGTTACTTTTGAAAAATCTCTAGGACGATACTCTGAAGGATTTGTTTCTGTTTTAGCACTTCTCTTTCGTATATTTTTCTTCAATACTGCGGTGTGATTACTAGGCATAGGAATATCTCGAATTGATCGACGAACAGAATCTTTCATACCATCTATACTATTTTTTTTCATACAAGTTTATTATAAAGTTTTAAGATTTTAATTGAAAATTATTATTAACAAAACTAACACTAATTGCAACAAAAGGATCCCCGGTAACTCCTTTGCGAAAAGATACCACGTCCTCAAAATGACCCGCTTCTAACATAATTATCTTACAACCTAATTCAGAAAGTTTTTTCATAAAAATATTAACAACACCAACATCTCCTGTGACAAAAATTGTTTTCTCCTGAGAAATGTATGGGGTAATTTTTTCTTGCCATGTTTCAAGAATAGGCGTAATCTTTTTTTCAATCTTATCTATACGACCCTTGTCTAGAGTCCCTGCAGCATACATTTGCAACATTGATAATTCCGCAGCATAAAACTCACCCTCCTTATCGGTTAATGCTCTAATAAGAGTATTCCGCCCATAAGGAATAGTAGCGGTTTGAGTAATAACATCATTTGTTATTACAGAAATATCTGTAATCTCTCCCGAGATATCAATAATACAAGAATTTGAATCAGCTGGAAAAATATTAGTTATGGTTCTATAAGCTGCTAAAGAGAATGAATGATGCACTATTTTTTTCGGTTGAACATGTTTATGCACAAGATTTTCAATTTTTTGAGACATATCTTGAGGGATAACACTAATGAATGTTGATATTTCCACATCTCTAGCCTTTTTATTCTGTGGTTTTGTTGTTACATAACCATTTAACAATGTTTGTGTTATTTTTTGTTCAATTAAAATTACCTTTTCCTTTATTTCTAACTTATTCTCAAAATCTTCACGTTCTTTTGTAAGCAAGTTATATAAATAATGTTCAGTTAACAAGATAGGGGTTTTTTCATGCAAAGAAATGGTGTGTGCTTCCGAAGCGAACCATGGAGATGAGTACACACAAGTTACTTGGTGAATACTCTTGTTTTGCATACGTATAAATTTAGTATGCAAAAGTCCTTTTTTAACTATGTCAGAAACAACATTGTCTAAAACTTGAAGCATTGCCGATACATACCTTGATCCTGTGACATCTTCTTGTATAGGTATTGCCAATCTATTACTATACAGAACGCTTGGTACATGCCCTTGTGAAAATAAAACTAAAGATCCGCCAATGCTTGCGCTACCTATGTCTAGAACAATAGAAATTTCTTGCTTTTTTTTAGATACAAACAAACTCATAGAAATAGTATATCAGAGTCGAGTCAGGTTGGGATAATGTTAACCTGTGTGTAAGTTAATAGACACCTATACCACTATATTTATTCAAGAATAGCTTTAATTCTTCTAACTCCAGCAGAACTAGATTCTTGTTTTTTTATACGAAACACTCCAAGATCTTTAGTATTTTCAACGTGTGGTCCCCCACAAAATTCTTGTGAATACACAACCCCATTTTCATCTTCAATAGAGTACACAGAAACTATATCAGCATACTTTGTGCCAAATTCCATCTCAGCGCCTAGTTTTTCAGCTTCTTCTTTAGGCATTTCTTTTCGAATTACCTTGTGGCCTTCTTTTATTCTATCGTTCACAAATTTTTCAACTTGAGATTTTTCTTCATCAGTAAGTTTTCTATCGAATGAGAAATCTAGACGCAAACGTTCGTCAGTAATATTTGACCCTTTTTGCTTTACCTCCTTTCCTAGTACTTGTTGTAATCCAGCAAGAAGAAGATGATGAGCTGTGTGTAACTTTGTAATCTGCTCACTATTTCCTCCTAATCCACCTTTAAATTTTCCAGCAGATGCTGTTCTGGATTGTTCTTGATGCTTTTTCAGTTCCCCATCAAAAGACTCCCTATCCACAATGATTCCCTTTTCTGTCGCAATTTCTTCAGTCATTTCAATAGGAAAACCATATGTAGTAAATAGAATGAATGCATCTGTTCCTGAAATGTGTTTACCTAATTTTTCTAACTGTTTGATACCTAGAGCAATAGTTTTTGAAAATTTTTCAACTTCTTTTTCAATTTCTGAACAAATAATGACAATTTGTGCCGTGATATCTGGATACTGTTGTGAATAAATGCCAGAAACAGCTCCAGTTAAAGCTGTAATATCTCCAGTTGTCAGTGTTTTATTTACTGTATGAAAAATCGCCCGACGAAGTAGTCTTCTAAGTACGTAACCCTTATCCGTATTTGAAGGTCTCACACCATCTGCAATCATAAATGTCGCCGTACGAATATGATCAGAAAGTATTCGTTGTGACCGAACATTATTTGTCAGCGTTTTTGCACAATCCATAACCGGAGCAAAAAGATCTGTTTCAAAAATACTATCTTTCTTTTGAAGAACCATAAGAAGTCGCTCAAGTCCCGAACCAGTATCAACATTTCTGTTGGACAGCTTACCCACAATTTCACCATCTTTTTTGAGATATTCCATAAAGACATCATTCCAAATCTCAACAACTTTTTGAGACTCATCAGCTTTTTCAAATTGTTCTTGAGTAAGGTCGCCAAGACCCTCTTCGGTAAGATCGTAAAACATTTCTGTACTTGGACCGCTGGGTCCGCTCTCTCCAGCACTCCAGAAATTGTCTTTTCCAAGAAAATATATCCTATTTTCTGGTATACCTGTTTTTTTCCAAAAATCTACCGAATCAGTATCTCTTGAAACATTATCATCACCAGCAAACACCGTGACATATAAACGATCTATATCAAGACCAAAACCTTCTTCATGTGATGTTAGAAGCTCAAAACTCCACTGTATAGCGTTTTCTTTGAAATAATCACCAATAGACCAGTTCCCTAGCATTTCAAAAAAAGTACCATGTGTTTTGTCGCCAATGTCATCAATGTCAGTTGTTCGCACACATTTTTGAACACTAGCAAGCTTACTTCCTTTTGGATGTGAACCTTGGAGAATGTAAGGTACCAAAGGCTGTACTCCAGCAGTTGTAAAAAGTGCTGAAGGGTCATTTTCAGGTACGAGAGAAGCTGACGGGAGCACTGCGTGTTCTCGTTTAGCAAAAAAATCTAAAAATCGTTCTCGTACATCCTGTGAATTCATATACTATAACTTACGCTATCTTAGCCACTCTTTCAAGAAAGAAGTTGTTCTAGCGTTTTAATTTCTTGACTAATAACAGAAAGTCCTTTTGTATATGTTTCTTTTTTCTCAGTATCAATACCCATACGCTTGAATATCTCTCGCGGAGACACACTTCCTCCACTTGAAAGAAAATTTATGATATCTTTTTTAATACTTGGATTTTCTACATACTTTGCATACAAAGCATTGCTTACGATACAACCGTACGCATATGTGTACACATAGAAAAATCTACGAAAATGACTCCAGTACACGAACAGGTTTCCAACTACATCAGGTACTAGAACATCTGAACCAAGGTATGCTCGTAAGTGCTTTATTAACATTGCCCCAATTTTTTCTTTAGATTGGAAACCTTCCTTTCGGATCATGTTGTGTAGCTCAAGTTCAAAATTAAATGCCGACACCTGCCTATAAATAGTACTGACCTCATCACTAATTCGATCATGGAAAAGGACAATTTTTTCTTTCTTTGTTAGACCTTTCGCCACCTCATTCATAACCACCTTTTCAAAAAAAGTACTGGCAACTTCTGCTATAGAAATAGGATAATCCTGATATAGCACATCTTGTTTTTTACTTAATTCACTATGAAAAGCATGCCCCATTTCATGAGCAAATGTACGCAAGGACCGAAAGTCATTAGTATGATTCAAAAATACATATGTAGGCACATTAACAGCACCTGCACAAAAAGCCCCTCCCATCTTTCCTTTCTTAGGGAAAGCACTTATTTGTCCGCTTTCAAGCATGCGATTAAAAATATCTTCAAATACTGGATCAAAGTTCCTAAAAGCTTTTCGAAGAATTTTAACACTTTCTTCAAAAGTAAACTTTGTAGATATTTTTCCTATCGACACGTCTTTGTCAGCATACTCCATATCTTTCAATCCTAAAGCTTTCTTTTTTAGAGTGTAAAACTTTTTTGATGTTTTGTAGTCACCAGATACAGCCTGAGTAACTGCTTCAAGTTCAGCGCCAGTGTTCTCAAAGGAAAGTACAGTAGATGAGTACGGCTTTTTGAAGCCACGAAGTTCATCTGTAATCTTCTTATCTATAATGACAGCATTAAGCTCACTTTCAGCAAAATCAGACCCTTTTTCAAAAACCGCATACACTTTTTTAAACAATTCTCTACGTTTTTTTGTACTCAAGTTGCTAATACTTGAAACTGCTTCGTCTAAAGGAACAAGTGTTCCGTTTAATTCAATCTCTTGTTTAGCCAGAAATTTTTGTACCCCCTCAGTCCATAAATCATAACTTGTTTGTTTTTTTAAGCTTAAAATATTTTCCTCATCCTCAGATAGCATATGTTCACTTTGATCAAATATCTGCTTCAAAAAATAGGAATATTTTTTTATAGACGTAGCCTGCAGTAGACTTTTTTGTGTTTTTTTATCCAGAGCACCTAATCTTAATTGTACAAAACTAAGATTATTCAAGGCCTTAGTGATCCTCTCGTCTATTTGGTACATTCGCTGTTGAACTTTTTCATCAAAAGAGTTTAGTTGGAAATTCAAACTTATATAGTAAGCAGTTTTAACAAGTCCAGGATGTTCAAAGAATTTTTTATACTTCTCAAGAATAACCAGAAGTGTACCTGGTTTTTTGAAATCTGCCTTTTTTGAATAGTAGTTAGTACGAAATTTTTCAATAGCTTGTTCTGCACTACGTATATCTTTTTCTATTAAGGGGTCTGTAGGAGAAAGATAAAGTTGTTTTAAATTCCATTCTGCTTGTATTTTTTTCATATATTTTATATTATTTTTCCGCTTCAAGTATTTTTTTCTTTTTTTCAAACCCACGATTATAGCCACCCGTTTTTCCGTCAGAACGAACTACTCTGTGGCACGGTATACCTTGATCGTAATTTGTATGCAAGATATTTCCCACAGCACGATATGCCATTGGGCTTCCAGCTTTCTGAGCAACTTCTTTGTATGTTAAGGTTACTCCTGAAGGAATTTTCTTCACCACAGCGAAAACTTTTTCTTTAAAAATCATACATAAAATTATAACAAAAAAACTAGTGGAATATATTTGAAACATTCCACTAGGTACTCATTACTTATTTGCATTTTCCTTTCCCTTCTTTGTGTTGTAAAATTTTTTCTGTGCACTGCGAACTTCCTTGAGATACGTACTATATTCGCAGGGATTCTTTTTTGCCTGTGCTGCCACAGCAGCATAGACATCGAGAGTATCATCCCGACCATCAATACATAAAAGTGTCATAATACACCTCCTTGGTATTCGGACCCTCTTTAAAGCTAAAAAATACAAGAAACACTCTTATATCTTTATTTTCTAATTATATTATACACCCTAAAGAACAAAATGTCAAGCATCTGAATGAACACAAATTAGTTTCACCTCCTCCAGTACCTTGGTCTTTTTTTGTACAGATAGACCCAAAACATCCAGAACTTCTGGATTATTCTTAACATGTTTTAATAACACCACCCCTCTCTCTAAGAGCAAATTCTTTTCCGCTTTTGAAAGTGTTGTTAATGTAGTTAAAGGATGCAAATCTGCTTCAGTAATAAAATCATGTAAGTTACCCTTCTTTGGATAATCCCAACCAATAATTTGTAATTGCTGACAGGCAGCATACTGTTTCGCACTCTGTGTGAACTTGGTATTAGTAATAAGCCATCCATCTGTCATTTTTCTTTCTTGTTTGTCTATAACAATAGCGACATCTCTCAAATCATCGAAACGAGATTTTATATACAAAGCAACTTTAGTATCTGTTTTTGTTCCATGATTATTATGAAATTTTGCTTCTATAAGGTGCACTTCAGCATCATTATATGCCAAGACATCTATCTCATGACTAATACAATGTCCTTGGATAACACGCCCTATCTGAACCTTATAACCTTTCTGAATAAAAATCTCACCAATAAACTTTTCAAAAGGAAAACCTGAAGGACCCAAATCCATCACGGCACGACGAAGAGAATATAATCCAGCAACAGGTTTAGTATTTCCTTTTTTAAGAAGAGTAAAAGCTTGCTGGTATATCCGCCTTGTCGTCATCCCATCTTGTAATCCTTTTTCTATCTCAGTAAGAATGGATTTTATAAGCAAAGGTTGTGCACCGGCACGACGAAGAGATCTGATAAGTTTTGAAGAATCAAAAGGTTCTTTTTGACCATTCGCTTTTGTAATAATAATTTGTTGACTCATATAAATATTAGTATATCACTCTATAATACCACCTCCCAAACAAACATCACCACTATAGACCACTAGAGACTGTCCTCGCACAGGAATATCACAAGATTTGCTAAATTTAACACTCCACACATCATCCTTGCATAACAAATTTGCTTTAGATACTTTCTGTCTATAACGCATTTGTATACCATATTCTTTCTGAGACACCGGTTTCTCCCCTACCCAATTCACTTCACGAAGTGTGTGTGAGTTAAGGGTAGATGTTTTTGCCGGTTTCCTAGAAACCATTAATGTATTTTTTACGACATCTTTTGAAATGATGTAATAAGGCTCATCATTAACTTTTTTTTCTGTAATAGTAAAATTATGACGTTGTCCGATTGTATACGAGACAGCCCCGTTGTGTTTACCTACGGGCTCTCCAGATTCATTTAATACCACACCTGCACTAGGATGCAGATAGTGTTTTAAAAATTCTTCCATATTAATATCTTCAAGAAAACATACACCCTGACTATCTTTTTTTAGAGCTGTTACAAGATTATATTTCTTAGCCAATTTTCGTACTCTTTTTTTCTCCAAAGAACCCAAAGGAAAAAGTGTCTTGGCAAGGTGTTTCTGCGTCAATGTCCATAAAAAATAACTCTGATCCTTGTTTGTATCTTTTCCGCGCAACAATTCATACTTAGTATTTTTTTTGGCACGTACCTGAGCATAATGTCCTGTCGCTATGTAATTTGCACCATCTTCTATTGCCCAATCAAAAAAACCACCGAACTTTATATACTTGTTACACATAATATCAGGATTGGGAGTTTCTCCTTTTTGGTATTCAGCTAGTAGATAATCTACTACTTCTTTTTTGTACTCCTTAGACAAATCCAGTGTCTTAAAAGGAATATGAAGCTGTGCACATATTCTCATTGCATCCCTTCTACTCTCCTTCCAAGAACACCTAACCCATTCTGGATACCAACCTTTTATATAGACACCCACAACTTCAAAACCTTGAGACTGCAGTAATGCTGCGGTTACCGAACTATCAACTCCTCCAGAGAGCCCTACGTACACCTTTTTTCTTTTTTTATATTTCCAAAACATTTACCAAATATATAAAGCTTTCTTTTCTTTGTGTTCTGCAAAAGTTTGTGAATAATGCACAAAACCATCAGAATCAGCAAGGAAAAACAAATATGGAGATTCTTTTGGGTGTAATGTAGCTAAAATTGCATCTAAACTTGGATTAGAAATGGGCGTAGGAGGCAATCCTTTGTGTACATACGTATTATATGGAGAATCATTTTTTAAATCTTCTAAAGTTAAATCTGCGGTAGTTTTGCCATTCAAGTATCGAAAAGTAACATCAACCTGAAGCGGCATTCCGATTTTAAGACGTTTCCATAAAATACCTGCAACATACTGCCGATCTTCTGTACTTGAAGCTTCAGCCTCAACAATAGAGGCCAGTATTATAATATCTTCTATGGATTTTTCAGATTTCTGAACATCCTCCTGAAGAGAATTTATTTTTTTATAAAAAGTATCTTCTAAAATCTGCGCGACGACATCTGCAGTACTCGAGGGTAAAAAGTAATACGTATCAGGAAATAAGTAACCTTCTTTATCCTGTGTAATTTCTAAAAAAACATCTACATCAAAATTCGGCAAATTTTCTGCAAGAATTTCTGCAACATCTACACGACTTAACCCTTCAGGAATAGTAACTCTTACAGACACCTGACCAAGATCTCCCCTCAGAAGTCTCACTGCCACATCGTAGACACTTTCAGGAGTATCAAAATAATATGTTCCAGCCTGTATCCCACTCTCTCCACGAAGTAAGATTATTATTTTTGATAATATAAATGCTGAACGAATAATACCCTTCTCCTTCAGAAGAATAGCTGTTGTCTGTGCCGTTTTACCGTTCTCAATAGAAACGAGAGTATTATCTGGAAAATTAACAGGTGCTGAAATACAAAGACTGTATAACATACCAAGAATAATCAATATGCTAGCAATATAAGCTAATATATGATGAAAATATGTGCGTAAAAAAGATTCTGTATTAGACATTATATAGGAAGATTTGCTGGTGGTTCTGCTTTTTTAGAAGGAATACGAACAAAAGTAGGTGTCTGTACAGCAATACCACTGACCGGACGAAAAATTGTAGCTAACTCTTCTGTAGTTAAAATAAAAGGTTTTTGTTGAAAGTACTTATATGGCTCTTGATGAAAAGAACGAAGTTTGTATGCCTCCAAATACTGACGTTCTATGGCATTTCGGCGCATACGTCTGAAATCTTGCCAAGGATAGTCAAAATCTGTAAAATTACCTAACTTAAAACCATTAAGGGTATTAGAGCCGTATTGTCTAAATGTTCCTATCAGACCAGGAATATTGTCAGCGTTAAAGGCATCTCCTTCAGCAATATAAGCACCTCGGATAGCAGTATCAAAAGCCGGTTTTGATAGACTTCTCTCGAGCGCTACAATAGCATCTTGTTCTCCTTTTGTTTGAGGACGCGGGAACTTACCCTCACCTGGACTAAATTCTTCTAAGATATTTTTTATTTCAGTTTTCACGCCTAGTTTCCAATCATCTTTTTTAAACAAACGACCCTCTTTCAACCACTCATCTCTGTTGGCCTGAATTAGAATCTGTATCCAACACTGCTCACCTTTTTTCAAGGAACCCAGATACTCAAGCACAGCAGTCATGGGATCAATCTTACTCTCCTCTTCTTGATCCTTATCAAGCCCATAATCAATATATGTTTTTATAGGATATGCATCAGCTTTTGCAAGCCTAAAATTTGTTATCCACATTCCCCATTTTGAACTATTAGACACATGAGGTGTATAGTCTTCAACTTCATACAATTCAATATTGGGATATTGGGCATATAACTGATGTTCAATCATTCCTCTAAATTTTTGAAATGTCCAAATATAAAAATGAACTTCTCCACCAAGAGACACTAATTCTAGAGAAAACCAAGGGGGAACCTTTCCTGTAATGTATGTATCTATATAAGTAGCAGATCCTTTTTGATATAGAGCACTCAAAAAAATCTCCATAGCAAGTGGTGATTTGATTATTTCTTTTGGCATCTTTATTTCAAGTAAAACTTTCTTCTGTTTAGAGATAAAAGATTGACGAACATATCTCAACCACACAGGAAAAAAAGAAAATACCAATAAAACGGGAAGCCACACAAAAGATGTTTTATAAAGAAGCGCTAGAGCATCCAAAAATATATCAAACATACCTATATATTATAGCGCAATAAAAAACATCCTGCATAAATGCAGGATGTTTTTCTGTGAAAAACTATTTAGCAACAGAGTATTTTCCATCCTTATTTCGCTTGAAGTAATTCTGATTTTGAAGGTTAACAAAAATAGTATTCTCCTTAACATACCTCTCTTTTAGCACCTTATCCACAATTTCTTCTCGAGTAAGCGGTCCTTCTTTTTTAAGAATATTTTGAATAACATCTTTTACAACACCACTCATATATCCCCACTCACTAAGAGCATACAGTCCCCGACCAACCAAAACAAATCTTGGGTCTTTAATTAGTTCATTGTGTGTAGTAGCCTCGTGTGCTTTTTTGTTAAAAATTTCAGAAATTGACTTAGCTACTTCTCTAAAATGAATTGGGGATCCGTGTCTTCTTATAACAAGAAATGCGTAATCTCTAATACCCTTAGCGTTAATATTTGGAGAATCAGATCTTCCCCATTCATTTAAAGGATTCTTATCTATTTTCTTTGATAGACTAAGCCACCTCTTGATAACTTCTTCATTTTTATATTTCTCAGAAATATCCTTAATGTGTTCCAAAAAATCATTAATCATTTCTGATTCTGAGACAATATCATCATCACTTAAACCTGAGTATAACTTTTCAAGAGTGCTGTGAATAGTTTTTGATATTCCCTCATCAACATTCCAACGGTGCTTATAACTATCATTCTCTTTCTCCATAGCAAACGGATTTCCAATTACTAGCAAAAAATGTAAATGATTTTTTGTACTTGCTTCATTTGTGATAGTCTCCAGTAAATCTTCTTCAGAAACAATAGCACCAATGTTCTCTATATGCTTCTTAAGCTCTTCGAAAATAATTTCTTCTTTTTCATATGCCCCAGACTTTCTAATAGTGTTAAGAGAGTGATTTTCAATTTGTCGCACACGCTCACGTGTAATACCATATTTTTTACCAATAGACTCCAGAGTCAAGCGTTGTGTACTTGTTCCAAGCCCGTATCGTCCCGTAATAACATCCTTTGCTCGATCATTTAGTACAGAAAGAAGGCGTTTAGTTACTTGTTTGGGTTTGAAAGATATAGTTGCTATTGTTTTTTTTGCCATATGTATTAGTTATGTGGTTTAATTTTTATCACTATCGTAAGATAAAGTCAAGTATATCAGACTTTTGTGTCTGTTGCAAAGCTGACTAACCTGTCAGGAATAAATTTCTTTAATTCGTATGATGCACTGATCCAACGAAAAATTTCTTCTGTTTCTTTAATTTTTTGTACCACATCACCCTCAGTACTACCAACTGGAACCCGAATGGTCCCCCTCATTTTTCCATCAACCTGAACTGCAATTGTTGTCTCAGCATCCATGATCTTCTCATGATCATACTTAGGCCAACTCTGCACATGAATAGATTCTGATCCTGCTACTACTTTCGACCACAATTCTTCAGCAAGATAAGGAGCGAAAGGTGCCAGAATTTTTAAAGTCATCTGATACTGTTCTTTTGTTAAAGACTTAGTCTTCTCAACATGATTTAAGAATATCATCATGGCAGAAATAGCAGTGTTAAATTTGAACTCAGACATATCACTGGTTACTTTTTTTAACATTTTGTGCAACTCTTTTTCCACACGCTCAGAAACACCCTCTTTTTCTATATAAGCTTCAAGTCCACACAGACGCTCTAAAAATCTTCGTATACCAGCAATACCCCCCATATCCCAGGGATACGATCCTGCCTCTCCGTACGGTCCAATAAAAGCCAAATACATACGCACAACATCTGCTCCCACCTTTTCTACCATTGCATCTGGATCCACGACGTTACCCTTAGACTTACTCATTTTTTGTCCATCAGGACCCATAATAAGACCTCTATTGATACGCTTTCTGAAAGGTTCCATTTCTGCAACAGCACCAATATCAAAAAGTACTTTTTGTAAGAAACGAGAATAAAGCAAATGAAGTGTGGTATGTTCTGATCCTCCAAAATATTGCCCAACAGGCATCCATGCTTTCTGTGCTTCTAGCGAGGAAATAGATTCCTTATTATGTACATCAATATACCTAAGAAAATACCAAGATGAATCAATAAAAGTATCCATCGTTTCAACTTCCGGAGTCCATCCTTTTCCAAAAATATCTTCTGTATTCTTCTTTAACATCTCAGACTTATCCAAGGGCGCCTTGCCTGTCGGCGTAAAGTCAACATCTTCTGGTAGAATCCATGGTAAATGTTCCTCCGGAACAGCATGTGGTTTTCCATCAGGATCGAAAACAATAGGAATTGGAGTACCCCAATATCTCTGACGTCCTATGGACCAATCCCTAAGCTTAAATGTAGTCTTCAAATTTCCATTAACCTTTTCCGTTATACTCTTTTGAACCTCTGTTGAGAGACTACCGTCAAATTCTCCAGAGTTTATAAGTATCCCTTCTCCTGTATACGCGTGTCTTTCTACACTAAAAAACTCTTGAATATGCGGAAGTTCAGAGACAGGATTAAAATCCCTAAAATTATCAATAGGTACCCAGACAACATCATGTAGACCCTTCTCTTCCTGGGTAATTTCATCTTTTTCTAGATCTCTTAGTTCAATATAAAATACTTGAGAAAAAGCTTTTCGATTAACATCCTTATGAGCCACATAAAAACGTGATTCCATTTGCCACCCAATTCTCTCTATTTTTCCAACATTTTTATACCCAGTCTCTTCTTGTACTTCACGCAAAACAGCATCTTCATAACTCTCTCCCTCTTCAACACCACCAATAACAAAAGTTTTCCAAGGCTGTTGCTTCCATTGAATTTGAATTATTCTGTCTTCCGTTGGGTGCTTAACAATGACTTGAACATTACGTCTCGGAGAAATATCCTTACCTTCCAAAGGAGGATTATCTTTATCTACAAAAATTGGTGCAATAACTTGCACAACAGGGAGGTTGAACTTTTCTGCAAACTCAAAATCACGCTGATCATGTGCTGGTACAGCCATTACCGCGCCTGTACCATATCCTCCAAGAACATAATCGGATACAAACACAGGAATCTCCATATTATTTGCTGGATTAATAGCGGTAATCCCTTCAAGTAATACGCCAGTTTTTTCTTTTTGATTAGCTTGACGCTCGAGTTCACTTTTTTTGATAGATTTTTGAACATATTTCCGAACCTCTTCTTTATTCTTTATTCTTGATTTATTTTCACTAAGCGCTGAATCAATAAGCTCATGCTCTGGAGCCACCACAAGATACGTCACTCCAAAAAGAGTATCTGCTCGCGTCGTAAATACAGATATATTTTCTATAGTATCTTCTGTTATAAAATTAATAAGAGAACCCTCCGATCTTCCAATCCAATTTCTCTGCTGTTCTTTTATTTGTTCTGGCCAATCAAGATCATCAAGGTCATTTAATAACCTTTCCGCATAATCTGTAATTTTTAACATCCACTGTTTCTGTTTTCTTTTTTCTATCTCCGTACCACATCGTTCACATTTTCCATCTACCACCTGTTCATTAGCTAAAACAGTTTTACACGACGAACACCAGTTTACTGTCGTCTCCGCTTTATACGCCAAACCTTTCTCAAACATTTTAGTAAAAATCCACTGGGTCCATTTGTAATACTTAGGATCAGATGTGCGAAGTTCTCTAGACCAATCAAACATAGTTCCCATTGATTGAAGTTGCATCTTCATGTAATCAATATTGCCATATGTCCATTTTTTTGGATCAAGTCCGTGTTTTATGGCTGCATTTTCCGCAGGAAGCCCGAAAGAATCGAAACCGATAGGATACAAAACATTCTTCCCCTGCATACGCATAAAGCGTGCATATATATCTGGAATAGCAAAAGCATACCAATGTCCAATATGGAGATTTCCTGATGGATACGGAAATTCAACTAGTGTGTAGAAATTTTCTGCACCTTCTTTTTTTTGCGGTGTTTCGTAAAGCTTATCCTCTATCCACTTATTTTTCCATTTTTTCTCTATTTCTTTATGGTCGTATTCTTTCATGATGTGATGCATTGTAACATTTTTTTTAAAAGCCAAAACCCCCACCAAAAAACCACCCCTCCAGGGTGGTTTCCATCTCCCAACACAATCCCAATTATTGTTCTTGGAATTCAGGATTCACAGTAATCTCAAAGGGTTCAGTCTCACAGGAGTCTGTAAGTCCTTCAGTATTAGTCACAGTTACCTTTGCATTCTTGGTTCCGGTGGTTAGGAACTTCAAGGTTTGTGTTTGGTCACTGAGGTTCTGTGGTGTATATAGATTTTCATCTATTATCTCCCATTCATATGATAATCCAGTGGTTTCTCCGGTGACTACAACAGTGAGATCCATATCTTGATTCACGTAGTGAGGAGATGTGGGTTCTGCGGGTCCACAAGATCCAATATCGAAGTTACCTGTCTCTGGTGGATCTGTGGGATCAGGGTCGGTGTCAGTATCAGTATCTGATGGATCAAGATTTGAAACGGTAATGGTTTCAGAATCCATGATCTTTTGTCCATCAGGTCCGAAACAGAGATAATAGAAAGTGGTGTTTTCTGTGATTGGACTTGAGGTTTGTGAACCAGCTACGTTTGGTGTTATTTCTTTGTAGAAAAGCTGTAATGGTGTGTAATCTGAGGTACTCCAGTTATTGTTTGCAGGATCTGAGACAGCTCCACAACTACTTGCACCTGATGAATTCCAATCAAGATCTACGGTCTCTCCTGAAGAGACAAGGTTTCGATCAACAGATAGATCAATGATGGGTAATGGTTGGAGGACGGTGACGGTTTTTTCATCAGTTACAGTGGTTCCGTCTAATCCATCACATGTAATGGTGTATGTGGTGGTACGTGTTGGTGATACTACTTTATTTCCACTTTTGATGTTGTCGGTCCAACCGTATGTGGGGGTGATTGGTATGAGTGTTAGGTCACCGATAATAGGCATTCCTATTATCGATGGATATACCCCTGTTGTCATTACGGGTCCAACGAAATTATTATCTACCGGTACTGATACGGTTGGTATATCTGCTAATGTTGTACTCTTTAGAGTACCGGTACAACTTGAAACATTCTCTGATGACCACTCAAGGGTTGATGAGTTTCCTCGGTCTATGGTTTCGGGTGTGATGGTGAGAGAGACGGTGGGTGCGGCGGGTTTGGTGACGGTGTATGAGTTGGAGAGGGTGCCGTAAAACAAATAAGGATCGTCTCTATAAAAAGCAATGCTTCCATCTCGATATTTAACATATCCTAAAAATGACCAGTCTGTCGCATCTGACAAGACATACCGACTTGTTTCTTCAAAAAAATTTGCTTGCATTTCATCAAAGTCAGGTACAATAATAGTCTTAATATTAGCTACAGCAGTTCCACCTCTTCCAACAGTAGCGTCATAATCTTCTGTAGTCACGATAGCGTCTTTACTGTATCTAGAATAAGACCATTCACTAGGTTTAGATTTCATAAGCCTTAGAAGATCAGGAACATAAGCATAAATCCAACCCGAAGGATCAATAATATATACAGAAGAATTAGAGGAACTTCTTATCATGCTATCTATTTGTTCTTCTCTGCGCTCTTCAGTAAACAAAGTAGCGTAAGCAAATCCCTGATTTCCACAAGTGTGTAACCAAATACTAATAGTTTCGATAAGCTCCTCCCCAACCTCAAAACTATCCTTATTTAAAGAGGTTGTAATGTGCACATGATGTGACACACTCAAATACGTCGCCGCCTCCACCTCCTGCCCAAACATCCCACCAACCACAATAAGTCCCACAAAAAGCATCATCATCGGAGTTGTACTTGATCGCTTCTTCAAAAGATAACCAAGACCCAACAGAATAACAATCAAAGCGATAATTGACAGAAGAATGGTTGTAATATTCCCTCCTGTATCTGTTTTTGGTGTCTGGACTTCTCGGGTTGCAAGAATACCTGAGTCATCAGCTACGGTAGTCATGATAGTTGGAGCAGTACAGTTTCGAGTGACCTCGAAAGTATACGTTCCGGTAACATCAACTTCTGGATCAACTGATACTGTCTGGGTATCAGCACAAGAGTTGTTGTTGGCATCAACTAGAGCAATGGTCAGGGTTGGATTTGAAAGAGGGGTTGAGGTAGCTAATGATCCTGGATATGAATCAGCAGATCCTGACCAGAAGACTTCCACAGTAGCGGTGTCCCCCTTCTGGTATGAGGTTTGATCTGGGGTGACGTTTTGAATGGTGGCCGAGTTTCCTCTGATGACATAGTGAGGAGTAATTTCATTTGAGACAGTATTGTCATTTTGGAGGGTAATGATGGTGTCATATGCCTGTGGAGCCTGTGGCAGATGCATAGTGATGTCTAGGGTTTTGGTTTGATTTGACTCCAGAGTGTATGTGTCTGTACTAGTGTATGTCTCAATCACTGGACCTGAGATAGTACGTTCGTGTGTAATGAAATGTGGTGAGAGTGTTTGTGGGTCTTTTGTACTGTTTGTGACCTCACATGAGAGGATTAGGGTGTCAGTGGCTTCAAGGTCGATACCTTGGAAGATAGTATATGTCTCATTGTTGTATGTGAACAAACAAGAAGCGGTATCAATAGCAACATACTCTCCTGTTCCTTGGAGAGTGATTGTCTGTACTGGTACTTGAGAGAAACGAAGACCTGAACTGTTTTCAGATATCATCCAGATTTCGTGTTCTCCTTGGAGGTATGTGGGTGGTGTGTATGTAACTGTTTTGGTGACACGATCTCCTTCATTGAGAGCTACGATATCATCGAATACTTTGATGTCTGCTGTTTCTCCTGTTTCTGAGTTAATGAGAACAATACTGTAACGGATATCTGATTGATAGTTGAACTTGTTGACGATGTCGAAGTCTAGAGTATATGTATTCTCAGTTCCATTGAAATATGTTATTTCTGCATTATATATACTGACATCTGCTACCAAGGTGAGGTCTGATGTATCAACGGGTATTTCTTCTTGCGCGAAGAGTGGGGTGATGATGAGGAGTGAAAGAAGAGAGAGAAAGGTGAGTTTTTTCATATGTAGTGGTGAATAAATTATTTAATATGATTAAATTATAACACTCACCAAAAACCAAGCAATTACAATTTTTATATCTTAAACTCAATCACATCTCCATCTTTTACTACATACTGCTTACCCTCTGTACGAACGAGTCCTTTTTCTCTAGCAATACCAAAAGAACCAGCATTTAATAATTCTTCCCAAAATATTATTTCTGCTTTAATAAACTTATCCTCAAAATCTCCATGAATAGCAGCTCCAGCTTGTGGAGCTGTTGAACCTTCTTTTATAGTCCACGCACGAGTTTCTTTTTCTCCTGTTGTGAAATATGTAATGAGATGTAAAAGTTCGTACCCCTTACGAATAAGCTCATCGATACCATCATCAGGTGCTCCTCCAAGCTCCTTTCGAAACTCATTTCGCTCTTCCTTATCAAAATCTTTTAAATCTAATTCAATACCAGCATCAATAAAAACATATACAGCATTGTTATCATCTAAATATTTCTGTAACTCTTGAAACTTATCATCATTTAATTCATCAAGATTTCTTGAATTTTGTTTTTTATTAAGAGCATATAAAACTTGTTTTGCCGTAATAAGATGCAAACCTTTCAAAATTACAACTTCATCCTTTTCCATCCCCAGAGTCAAAGCTAGATTATCCCCAAGCAAGTGCTCTTTGAGACGCACAAGTAAATCTCTTTCCATAATAATTTTAGCGTCTCCTTTCTTTGCTTCACGTTCTACGGTCTGTAATCTTTTTTCTACAGTCTGTAGATCAGCAAGAATAAGTTCAGTATTAATAGTACGAATATCAGAAAGAGGATCTATTTCACCGTGCACATGATGCACATCCTCATCCTCAAAAATACGTACTACATGACAAATAGCATCTGTTTCTCGAATATTAGTAAGGAATTGATTTCCAAGCCCTTCTCCTTCAGAGGCACCCTTCACGAGTCCAGCAATATCAACGAACTCTACTGCAGCAGGAATCGTTTTCTGTGTCTTACTAAACTCAGCTAATTTATGCAGACGAGTGTCAGGCACAGCAACAACCCCTACAGATGGATCAATAGTGGCAAAAGGATAGTTTGCAACAAGAACACTCTTTTTTGTAAGTGCATTAAATAAAGTCGATTTTCCGACATTTGGTAATCCAACAATTCCGATTGATAGTGACATAGTCTAGATACGTTATCACAAAGAAGACAAAATAAAAATACCAACACATCTGCTACAAGCTGACGTATTGGTATTATGTGCGTAGATTATTTGAACTGAAAACTATTTGTCTGTCCATGACAACCCCTTTACTTTACACTTGAAAACTGTCTGAGATATTCAGCTGAATATTCAATACCCGTATCGATAACTTCTTCAACTTCCTGATCACTTAAGCCAAGTTCTTTTCCTTGAATACGAAGATTGTCAACCTGATCCTTTTTCCACGATTGATACTCCTTAGATGCGCCGGCACGTTCTCCCTTTTTCGCACTTCCTATATCTAAAAAATATTTTTCCACAAAGTCCTCAAAACATTGCTTAACTTCTGACAAAAAAATTTCTGTATTATCCATAATAATACTCCTCAAAGTTACGAAGTAATCTACGCAAATTCCATATTAAGTAAATATAAAAAACCAGCGTTTGTCAAACACTGGTTTTATATAGGTTAGAGAAAAAAATGTATTATTTTTTCTTAAACTTATCTCTAGCACGTCTATGAGCCGCCTGAAACTTCTTAGAAGGCTTAGAAACCCTTCTTGATGATAGAAAGAAGAAAGAAACTTTTTGAAGACTTGTCCACCGCCCTTCAAACCATCTCAGATATTTACTCTTCTCCTCACTGATAGTTTTTTTGATTCTTTCTGTTTCCTCGCGAGCATCAGCAAGACTTCTTTTTTCCCTACTCTTTACATCTTCAAGCTCTTTCCGATATCTGTTTCTAATATCCCTTCGATTTCTTTCAGACCTATCCTTGATTTTTTGAGCTATATTTCCTCTCAGAGAAAGTTGCTTCATAAGATCAAGAATACGATTTAACATGTTTCTACGTTCCTCCTCAAACAATTCAAATTTTTTTACAAGTGGCGTAAAAAGGTCTTTAAAGCGTCCCATGCTAGCACCCTCCTCTCTTTTGTAATAAGGGATAACTGTTTCTATATACACGATACATCCAAACTCCCCAAAAAACAAATACCAGCTAAAGCTGGTATTTTAATTTTTACATTAATCCTTTAAGTTCATTTTGATACTTTTGCATCACAGACATCGTTGCGCTCATCTGATCTTTTCCCGCTTTTACCTCTACCTGCACTTCCTCTGCAATTTTTTTAAAAAAATCAGGATTTTTCTCAATCATACCTAAAATCTGATCTTGTTGATCTTGAGGAACATCTTTCATCTGAGACTTCAACATTTTTTTCATTAAAAAGTTTTTAAACATATATACAAAAAATTATTTACAGAAATTATATTTTACCCTACCCAAGACGACTATTCAAATACGCTAAAGCTCCATACAAACCTCCAACAGCTCCAAGCTGGGCTTTCTTTATTATTGGCTGTATGGGATATACTTTTGATATCTCTTTAAGATACATTTCTACCCTTGAAACTTGAATAGCAGGACTTCCTGTAATCATGGAACCACCAAGCACAATCACATCTGGCGACCAGTGTACTCTTGAATTATGAAGTCCATAAGCAAGTTTCTCTGCTAACTCTTCCCAGATAAAATTATCCTGGGATATCTCATATGCTTTCTTTCCAAAACGTTCTTCAACTGCCCTACCAGAAACAAGTTCTTCAAGAGTATGTTGCATATCAATAATTTCTGTTCCGGGTTCAAAACCAAGAGCATGTTCATCTATCTCCCCGTTTACAATTCGAGCTCCGCCAACACCAGTACTTACCGTCATGTACATCACAATACTCTTCCCCATGCCAGCACCAGAAACAGCTTCACCCAAACCAACAACTGCGGCATCATTTTCGATAAACACAGGACATTTAAAATCTGTTTCAAGTCGTTCATCAATAGGCTTATTCACCCACCCAGACAAGTTAGGAGAACGAGTAAGTTTTGAGCGCGTCGCATCAAGAGTTCCACTAATTCCTCCAGCAATACCTTTTATTTCCTCACGAGTCATTCTTTCTACATGATTACAAATACCTGCAATACCCTTCTCATAATCTTGTTCTGTATCAAAAATAACAGGATCTGCAAAACTTTTTAGATCTTTTGAAAGAGCTAATCGTGTCTTTGTGGCACCTATATCAAAAAGAAGATACATATTATTTAATAATTAATTTTTTAAACTCTTCTACCATCGGTACTTGTTCAGCTTCTGTTCCGTATAAACGTGAAATACTTAGCGCTGTCCAATCTGCAACAAGAAGTGTCGAGAAAATCTTTTCAAAAAGAGATGCTCCATTTATTTCACGTACAATTACCTCAAATCCTTTTTCCTCAAAAATCTTTTCGGTAACATCCATTCTTTTTTGAATATGTTCATTATCATCCCTGTCTTTAAGGAAAATAAAAGTAAATTTTTCTGACAATTCTTTTGTACTATCAATAAAGTCAAAGCCCGTCATTTCATTATGATTTAACTCTGGGAAAACATTATAAAATGCAGGAATCTTCCCTGTTTCATTAAATTTAATCTTCCAGTTATACACAAGAGGCAGATTACGAAGTGAGCTATATATAACAGGTACTTTGCCTTTTAAATTTTCTGCCAACTCCTTACCTGCACTTTCATACTCTTCAGGCTTCAAAACATTTGCCACCTGAGCAAGATCAAATGCCAATTGCCCATTTCCAATAAGCGCCGCTAAAGCAACGAGAGAATATCCAAGCGCACTTCGTGGTTGAATACCCGTAGATGGAATTTCTATATACGGAATATTATATTCTTTAGCTTTTTCGATCAGCTTTCCTCCTGTCGCCATAACCGCCATGGAATATCCGTGTGCAATACCGTCATCAAGAAAACTCAAAACTTCTTCAGTATTACCAGAATAAGAACTAGCAATAAGAAGACTGTCCTTCAGAAAAGACTCGTCGTAAGGAGGCATATCATAATCACGATGTACGTATAAATCAATTCCAGGTTGCCACATTTTAATAAGTCCTGTTGAAAGATGAGATCCACCCATACCAGCTACAACAATTTGTTTATGTGCCACTTTTAAATTATCCATATTTTCGATAATAGGTTTCCAAGAAAATTGTGTCGCAAATTTTTTTATAGCTTCTTCCATATATTTTATATTATTACACATTTATAATTCTAAATCAGTACAGAGAGTCACTTTTTTCATATCTTTCCATACCTGCGCTGGCATAACATGATACGGTAATTTCTCACCTTTAATCTTCTTTAACATTAAGTGTTTTTGTTCACCACATGCAAATGCTATAGCATATTCAACTTCCTGCAGAAGAAAACTAAGTGTCACAGTAAAACGTATAGAATGTTGATTCTTACCCTTCGCATCATATCCTACTACCCACTCATCATCTAGAAACAAATCATTAAAACATTTTTCACTCTCTGGAAAAGGGAAAATACCAGCAGTATGCCCATCGTCTCCCATACCCAATATCGCACACACAATACCCTCAGGATTTCTTTTTCTCCACATTCGCAACTGCATTTCATAATGTTGCACGGCCCTCGGCAAAGATTCCCCTTTATATATTTTAGTACCTATAATAGACACTTGTTTTTCTAATAATTTATCAAAAAAATCTGTCTGCTCAAATTGAGTGAAATTATTCACAAGCGGGTCCATACTAAACCTGTCATCGATAACAGACATTGTAATTCTCTCATCGACGTACTCAGCATCAACGTGTTCAAACACAGAGAAAGCAGATCCTCCAGAAAACATCAGTAATACAGGAACATCCTTATGCTCCTTCAAAAAATTATTTATTTGTTTGCCTGCCTGAACTTCAGGATGAGTATCAATACAGTATTCCATTATTCACCTTTAGCATTATGTCCACCAAACATATTTCGTAATGTTGCAAGAACTTTTCCGGTATAACTTGGATTTCCTTTAGACTGCACTCGAAAATTAAAAGCTCCCTCTATAACAGGAACATCTACACCTAGTTCTTTTGCTGTCTCCACAGTCCACTGACCTTCACCGCTATGCGCAACCTCTCCAGAGATACTTTCAAGATCTTCTCCATATTGTTCATATCCATCATGCAACCAATTAACCAATCTTGACTCAATAACACTTCGACAATTATAAATACGTGATACATCAGTTAAATTAAAATCAAAATCAGAAACTTTGAGCACTTCCATACCTTCAGCAAGAGCCTGCATCATTCCGTATTCAATACCGTTATGCACCATTTTTGCGAAATGTCCTGCGCCAATCTTTCCAAGATACTGATAACAGTCAGGTGCTGCGGCTGCCTGAAATAGAGGAAGAAGTGTCTCATAGGTATTCCGGTCACCTCCGATCAAAATACAAGCACCGTGCCTAGCTCCCCAAGGACCTCCACTCACGCCAGCATCCATAAATTTAATACCTAAATTAGAAAGCTCTTTCTCTCGACGAATAGTATTTTTGTAGAAAGAGTTACCTCCATCAATAACAATGTCTCCTTTTTGCAAAAATGGAAGAATTTCAGTAATGACATCATCTACCACAGCATGCGGCACCATGAGCCAAATAATTCTCTGATCAGTATCAAGGTTCTTAAAAACCTCTTCATACGCATATGCAGGTACAGCACCTTTATCCGAAACTTCTTTCACAGCTTCTGGACTTCTGTTATATGCAACAATTTCAAGACCCTCTTCGAGCAATAACTGCACCATCCCTTTCCCCATTTTTCCCAAACCAATATATCCAATTTTCATACAATGCTATAAATTATTTGATAATGACATGATATCTTCTGGATTATCTCCAATATGATATTTATGCAATGGAATATGCCTTAAGTTATCTTTCACGGACATAATAAACTTCCACGATGATTTCACTTCAGCTGTATTAATAAATGATGTTTGATCTCCAGCAATACAATCAAAAAGAACTTTTTCGTAGGCATCAATATGTACAGACGCATCTTCATGATACGAGAAATAAAGTTCTTTAGGCTCTATCTTATGTTCAAATCCTGGAACTTTAACCCAAAAAAGAATTGCAATTTTTTCTTCCGGCTGAATAGAAATAGTAAGTTTATTATGTTCTTGCATTTCGTGTTGCATAGGCATAAAAGAACCTTTTGTTGCATCTTTGAAATTAATAATAATTTCTACCCGAGACTCTTTCAGGGCTTTTCCGCTAGTTAAGCGAAACGGAACACCTCTCCAGCGCCTATTTTTTATACGTGCCACCAAAGAAAAAAATGTTTCGGTATCTGAATCTTTTGCAACACCCTCTTCATCTCGAAAACCATTATACTGCGCCCGCACCACACCAGTTTTAATACTTTTTTTAGTATATTTTTGTAAATATGTAAAAACACGAGCACGCTCTTTTCGCACACTAGAACAATGTAAATCTTTTGGCTGTTCCATGGCAATAAGTGCAAGCATTTGAAGTAAGTGATTTTGTCCAACATCACGAAGCGCACCATTGTCGTCATAAAAAACACCGCGCCCCTTAGCAGTATTACTTTCAAAAAGTTTTATATCGACAGACTCAATATGCTTCCTATTCCACAATGGCTCAAATAGCGTATTTGAAAAACGAAATGCCAAAATATTTTGTAGTGTTTGTTTTTCAAGATAATGGTCAATACGATACACCTGTTCCTCCTTAAACAAGGTTCCCAAAAGAATATCTAGCTTCTGAGCCGTTTCAACATCTTTTCCAAAAGGTTTTTCAATAAGTATTCTAGTCCAACCATTCATATCATCACAAGGAACAGAAAGGCCTGAATCAGCTAAATGATTTAATATAAGCTCATATAGAACAGGTGGAACTGAAAGATAGAAAAGTTTATTAGAACACTGTCCCCAACCAGCATCAATGGAGTCAAAAAGTTTCTGTGAATTGATATACGTTTCAGAAACATCAAAGTTCCCCTGAGAATACTGAACATGTTCCAAGAAAGAGACGAGGATCGATTCATCATATGTTTTCTTTTTTAAAACAGCATCACGCACAAACTTCTGAAAATCTTCTCGACTAATATCTCGACGAGCAATACCTACAACAGCAAATTTTTCTGGAAGAAGTTTTTTTTGATACAGGTCAATAAGGGCTGGGAATATCTTCTTTTGAGCTAAATCTCCCGTCACACCAAAAATAGCAAAAATAGTAGGGACATTATGTCGATGTATTTTTTCATTAATACCTGAATTATTCATAGAAGATTATTATAACAAAAAAGCACGAGGCGGTTATACAAACCGCACTCGTACTTATTGAATTCTATTTGAAACCTCAACTATTTTTTTGTTTTTTGTGGATTATAGAGCGTCTATCATCTTATTAAGCTTAGTCCTAACTCCTCCCCGTATATTGTTGGAATCAAGCACTTGACGTGCTTTATTAGCATCCTCGCAGCGCAAGGTGCCAGCCAGCAACTTGTTAACAACAGACTGATCTCTTGGCAACATTTTTTTCAAACATCTGCCCATCTGAATTTCAACTTTTTTATGAGCCCCACTGTTAACTGCTGATTTATTTCCAGCACAATTGGTCTTCCTGACCGTTGTTGAACACATAGACATACGCATGTCCTCCTTAAAAAGAAACGAAAAGAACTATTTAACCTACACTAATAAAATACTGTACCATACTAAATAAAGTGCGCAATATTTTATTTATTTTGATAAATCAGGAATCACATGTAGCAAACTATCTGGTTCACAAACAATAGTTTCTTTACTAGTTTCGATTTGTTGACTCTTAAGAAACTTCTGCAGATCATCATGCTTCGGTCTTATAAAAAGAACAGCATCATCCAAAGTTTCTACCAATAACTACAGGTAACAATATATCCGCCTCACAAACATCATAACGTCTACACAAAAGCAACATTTCTGCTCGAACACCAGGATCATCTATAGACCTAGCGCTATACTTATATTTATTTTTCATCAAAGATGCGGCTAAAAGATGAGTATCAAAACACGAAAAATACCCGTACAGTGTTATTTTTGGAATAGGCATAAAAGTCCCCTTTATAAAAGTAGTGTTCCTCACAACAGACTCTGTATGCAGTATAGTCCTATAAAACAATTTGTAAAATTGAAATAATCACACTATCTATTAAAAAAACAAACGCTATTGCGTTTGTTTTTTTAATTTGTGGACCCGAGAGGACTTGAACCCCCTGCCTCCTCAGTGCAAGTGAGGCGCTCTAGCCAGATGAGCTACGGGCCCAAATAAAATACATCCATAAAGGATAAAAGAAATTGTACCGAAAACAGAGCAGAAAGCAAGTATTTTACACAAAAAACAGCTTTCTACACCTTCAACATGGCTCTTTCAAGGATATGCCCTAAAAATTCAGACAGATCACTTCCCGACTGCACGAGCGCATGAGAAAGTAGCGAAGCTTCTGTCAAACCTGGCAAAGTGTTTACTTCCAAAAAATATACACCCCTCTTTGGATGAACAATAAAATCTGAACGTGAATAATGACGAAGACCGAGAACTTCGTGTGCAAGTTTAGTTAATCTCTGTATTTCCTTTTTTTCACTATCAAAAAATCTTCCCGGACAATACATACTATGCATGTCATCTGAATACTTTGAATCATATCCCCAGACATCAGTACCAGAAGTATCAACAATCTCCGTGGGCATCAATGTATAATTTTCTTCTCCCCGGAAACCCTCAACAATCCCACAGGTTGCCTCTTTTCCTTGTATGTACTCTTCCACAATAACCTTATCTGCATATGTAAAAGCTTGCTCAAGTGCATCGGTTAGATCTTTTTCAGTACGAGCAACTCGCACTCCTACAGAAGACCCTCCAAAGAGTGGCTTAATAACCGAAGGTTGTGGAAATGTGTGGAATACTTCTCGCACTTTTTCTGAACATAAATCATTTTTATGCAAAACCATATGTATTGGCATACGCACATCATGCACCTTAAGTATTTTTTTTGTCATAGCTTTATTCATGCCCACTGCAGATGCCAGTGAGGTAGATCCTGTATATGAAACTTCTTCTCTCTCTAGAATACCCTGAACCTTTCCATCCTCACCATATTCTCCATGCAGGGCATTAAACACAACATCTACTTTTTTTAAAATATCTTGCGGTTGTACAACATGGCCATCAACATGCCATTCTCCCTGTTTAGAAATAAAAATATCAATAGGAACATACCCTTCTGGAAGATGCTTTAGTACCTCCGATCCAGAAGATAGCGAAACTTCGTATTCACTCGAAGGTCCCCCTCTCAGTACACCAACAATAGTTTGCGTCATTAAATAAGTATAACAAAAAAAGGACTTCTATTGCTACGAGCAAAGAAGTCCTTGTGTACGAAAGATAAGTGAGCTCAATCGAATAGATTACTAAAACGAAATAGACACATGGTGTCAGGTTCTAGGTCTAGAGCACATCCCCTTATCTAGATAGGGTATATCATACTCAATTTATTTGTCAACCTTTTTAACCCCCTTTTTTTCAAACATTGCTGTAGAGCGTTTTTTTCTATGAAAATTAATAGCAAAACGGTGAGCCTCTATATTAGCGAGCAATACTTCTTTTTCTTTTACCGTCACACCAAGTATCATCTTAGCTCTATGTTTTGCATCTTTTGTCACAGCAACCACCGGAATCTCTACCCCACTCTCCCTCAAAACTCTTTCAATAGCATTCTTTTGTGCTTTTCCGCCATCAGCCACAATGAGTCTTGGATACTTCCACTCAGGGTGAGTCAAACGACGTTCCACTATTTCTCTTAAAGCCTTTGTGTCATTTATACCAGGACTGTCTTTAATGATAAATTTTCTATATTCATGCGGAAGTGGTAGTCCATTTTGTACAACAGCCATAACACCAACAACACTCCTTCCTTGAGTATGCGCAACATCATATGCTTCAATACGATATTTATCATCTTTTTTATCATGATAAACAAAACTATCATCTACCAAAGACACATCCTTAATATGTTGTAATGCAAAAATTTGTTTTTTTATACGCTGTGCATCCTCAAACTCTTCCCTTTTTGCTGATAAAAACATATCCTTTTCAAGAGAACGTATAAGTTTCTTATTTTTACCTTGAAAAAATAAAACTAAATTTTTAATATTTTTTTTATATAAACCAGATGCATTCTTTAAAGATGTGTCAGGAAGAAGCCCTATTTGAGTATAGAAATTACTATTAGATGATTTATGCGACTTACCGTCTCTAAAAGGAAAAATCTTTCTAAGAATCTTTAAAGCCTCTTTCAAAGATTTACCATGAGGGAAAGGTCCAAAATCATGAGCAATAGAAATACCAGATAGAGAGACCTTATCATTCAAAAGATCATGTCCACGAACCAAAAGAACTCTTGGAAATTCTTCTTTTGTGATAAGAACATGGTTGAAACTTTTATTATCTTTTTCCTTACTATTATAAACAGGCTGATATTTTTTAATAAGATTCGCCTCAAGAATAAGAGCTTCTAGTGCCGAAGGAGTCTCTTGCCAATCTATTGAATCTGACTCTTCTACCATTTTAGCAATCAAAGGACTTCTCACAACACTCATATCCTTCTGAAAATAACTTCGTACTCGATCTTTAAGAGACGTAGCCTTACCAATGTATAGGATATTTTTACCTTTTTTAAAAAAATATACCCCAGACACATCAGGAATATTCAACTTTAGTATATATTCATTATTCACCTCTAGAGTATAAGGTGTCGCACACAAATATCAACAAAACTTATTTGCAAAAAAATATCAGAGGTTTACTATAATAACTAGGTCTGAACTTTTCTTATCTTTATAAGGGGAACACGGATGTCATCTTCTGGTAAATGTTTGGTGCAAAAAACAGGACAAAAAACACCGACAAAAAAACCAAAAAAGGAAAACCCAGGAAACACATACGCAAAAAGGCTAAAACAACTCGGCAAATAGAAACCCTCACAAAAAAATACTAATATCCTGTGCATATAACACAGGATATTTTATTGCTTAAAAAATATTACATGGTATAATAAAATTTAGAAAGGAGGTTCAATATGGATCCTCTAAAAGAAATGGATCAAATTTTATCTAAAGGTACCAATATAACTCTTGCTGAGATTACTCGCTTTGGAGACATCTTAGAGAGAGTTAGGGAAGATTTAGTAGAAAAATCTAAACGCATGAATAAACTAAAGAAGCAGGTGCATGCAAAGTGTAATCACACGTTCGTCACAGAGCATCCTAAATGCTTTGAATCCTGGAAAGTTTGTACAAAATGTGGATTTTCGACAGACATTGTCTGTCGAAAATAAATTCCTAACCTTCAAAGAGAAGTGTTAGGAATTTTTTAATATTTTCTTCAAATACTTTCCGGTATGTGACCCCTTCACCATTGCCACCTGCTCAGGTGTTCCTTTGGCAACAATACTTCCTCCGCCGATTCCACCCTCCGGACCTATATCAATGACATAGTCTGAACTTTTTATGACATCCATATTATGTTCAATAACTACCACGGTATTACCTTTATTAACAAGCTGCTGCAAGATTTCAATTAATTTCTTCACATCCTCATAATGCAAACCAATAGTTGGTTCGTCTAACAGATACACTGTTTTCTGTGTGTGTTGTCTATACAATTCTGAAGAAACTTTGACGCGCTGAGCTTCTCCCCCCGAAAGAGTCGTAGCAGATTGTCCTAGTGTAAGATACCCTAGACCTACCTCATTTAAAGTTCGTAGCCTATCTGCAATAGCAGGAATGTCTTCAAAAAAACTATAAGCCTCTTCAACTGTCATCGAAAGAACATCATAAATACTCTTATCTTTATACTTCACATCAAGAGTTTCTTTCATAAAACGTTTTCCATTACAAACATCACAAGGAACATAAACTGTTGGTAAAAAATGCATTTCAACAGCAATTTGACCATTTCCCTGACATGCCTCACATCGACCACCTTTTACATTAAAAGAAAATCTTTTCGGTTTCCATCCACGAGATTTTGCTTCTAAAGTCTCAGCAAACAAATCCCGGATAAAAGTAAAAGCTCCTGTATAGGTAGCTGGGTTTGATCTAGGAGTTCTACCTATCGGAGATTGATTAATTAGGATAGTTCGACCCACATACTCTGTACCAGAAAAAGAAGTACAGTTATAGATATCATTAGATCGATACCTTCTATCAAAACGCGCTTGCATATTCTTATGCAAAATTTCATACATAAATGAAGATTTCCCTGATCCTGAAACACCAGTAACTGTAATTAGTCTTCCCAGAGGAAGATCAACATTCATGTTTTTAATATTAAAAACATTACCACCTTTAATAGATATTTTTCCTTGCGGAGCATTCCTTCTTTCTTTCGGTATTTCAATTTTCTCTACCCCGGTTAAATACTGTAACGTTAGGGATTTTTTAACACTCTTAGAATCATCAATCAAAGTATCCAAATAATCAGCAACTATAACACTTCCTCCACGAATACCTGCACCCGGTCCAATATCAATCATATAGTCTGATGCAAAAATAGTATCCTCATCATGTTCCACAACAAGAATTGTATTACCCATGTCACGTAGATTAAGAAGAGTTTGAATCAATCGGTCATTGTCCCTAGAATGCAAACCAATAGTTGGTTCGTCTAATACGTAGAGTGCTCCCACAAGACCCGAACCAAGCTGAGACGCCAACCGAATACGCTGTGCCTCGCCCCCAGAGAGAGTATGTGCTCGTCTATCAAGTGTTAGATAGTCTATACCAACATCTAACATAAATTTTAATCTATTTGAAATTTCTTTGGTAATAACTTTTGAAATCTCTTTCTGTGTATCAGTAAGCTCTAAGTGCTCAAAAAAACTATACGCCTCTAGAATAGACATACCTGTAACATTTACGATATTTTTCTTCTGACCACTCTTGTCAGTTACAAAAATATACAAAGCCTCACTCCGCAAACGCGCACCTTCACACACAGTACATATTTCATCCCCAAAAAGATGCTTCGTTCCAAGACCATTACATTCAGCACAAGCTCCATATGGAGAGTTGAATGAAAAAAGACGTGGTTCAATTTCAGGAAAAGAGAAGCCGTCATAAGGACACATAAACTTTGACGAAATAACTTTTTCTCCTTGAGGTGTTACTAATTTAATCAAACCTTCTGACTCATCAAGAGTTCTCTCAACAGCTTCACCGAGACGTTCCTTGGTATCTTCACTTATCTTTTTGAGATCTGTTACATAAAACTCATCTACTAGCACATCGATATTATGTCGTTTATTTTTTGACAAAACAATTTTGTCTTGCAAGTCATAACGTTTTCCATCAATAGCTACAAACTTATACCCCTTTCCAAGTAAATCATATAATAGCTGATAGTATTCCCCTTTTCGTCCGACAACAACAGGTGCATAAAGTTGAACCTTTAAGTCACTCACCGATACCCCTAACACTTCTTTGACTCCAGATATTTTAATAGACGTAATCGTTTTAACAATTACACCTAAAATTTCTTCTTTAGAAAGTTTTTTTATTTCACGTCCACACTCAAGACAATGAGGAGCACCAATACGAGCAAACAAAATACGAAGGTAATCATATATCTCTGTAATGGTTGCCACTGTTGAACGAGGATTATTAGAACGTGATTTTTGGTCAATAGAAATAGCCGGAGAAAGTCCTTGTATTTCATCCACATCAGGCTTTTGCATTTGATTTAAAAACTGTCGCGCATACGAAGACAGAGATTCTACATACCTACGCTGTCCTTCGGCAAAAATAGTATCAAAAGCGAGTGAAGATTTTCCTGAACCCGACAAACCAGTAAAAACCACCATCTTATTACGAGGCATTTTAACTGTTATATTTTTTAAGTTATGAGTACGTGCACCTTTAACTACAAGAAAATCTTCTCCTTTTTTCATCTATAGGATACTAGCAAGTAATGAGTAGTTTGACCAACAAAACTATTTGGTATCAACACCCTCAGATGGAATATATTGCTCAACCTCTTTTACGATATCATCAAGAACAACAGTAGCCTTTATGATAAATTTCTCAGCACCAAGCTTTATACCCTTATCGATGTCTTCTCTTTGTCCAAGATTCGAGAATAGAATAACAGGAATATTTTTTGTTTCTTCATTAGATTTTATTTGTTCTAAAACTTCAAAACCACTCATCTCCGGAAGAAGAATGTCCAATAAAATAACAGCTGGTTTTTCTTCCTGAACCATTTTAAGGGCATCTTCACCATTAGCAGCATGGATCATTTGATATCCTGCAGCAGAAAGCTTCTTAGCTACAAGACTACTTAAAAACTTATCATCCTCAATCGATAAAACTTTTTTATTTTGCATATGTAATTATTATATATTAAGTAGTAGGAATAATAAAATAAAATGTTGTACCTGTTTTTTCACTACTTTCAAACCATATCTTACCTCCATGCTTCTCAATAATTCCCCTTGCTATGAAAAGCCCTAACCCTGAACCTTTTTCTTGAAAATGTGAAGCATTCGATGCACGAAAAAATCTTGAGAAAATATTTGATTTTTCTAATTCAGGAATTCCAATACCACTATCTTTAATTGAAACTTTAACATCACCCGTCTCTTTTTCAATTCGTATAAGTATCTTATCACCCGCACGACTGTATCGTATGGCATTTTCAAATAAATTCTGAAAGGCTACAACTAGTTTTTCTGCATCAGCATTAATAATTATAGGACCTTCAGGATTAACCTCATACAAAACCTGAATTTTTTTCTTTGCGATATAAGGATCCAGTACTTGAATAGCCTGAGAGAAAAGTTTTGCGATATCTACCTCTTTCTTACTAAGAATAAATTTATCCTCATCAATCCGAATAGAGTCGAGCATTTCATCAATCAGTAAAAGGACTCTTTCATTTGAATCAAAACTCTTCTGAAGCCACTCTTTCTGCTCTGCATTCATTTCTCCCACATCTCCATCAAGAAGCATCTTGAGGGTCCATTTTAGACCAGCAAGAGGTGTTTTGATCTGATGTGTGGCCATTGAAACAAAATCAGATTGTTTATTAGTGAAATTCCAAAGGCGTTCAGTACCTGAAGTATTATCTTTATCCGAAATAAGATGAAATGATAGTCGTGACATAACAAAATAATATTAATATACAAATACAGTATATCATCTTTTTTTAGATTCCTCTTCTTCAATCTTTTTTATCTCATCTCTTATAATAGCAGCTGTTTCAAAATCTAAAATTTTAACAGCCTCAGACATCTGCTTTCTCTTAACCTGAAGTAACTTCTTCATGTTTCCTTTATAAGCCTCTTTTTCAATAGTATATATCTCTTCTACAGCTTTCGTATGTTCGGACTTCATTTGCTCTGTAATATCTTTAATGTTTTTATGAATCGTTGTGGGAGTAATATTATGCTTTTTATTGTACTCCAGCTGTATATTTCTTCTTCGATCTGTCTCAGCAATAGATCTCTCAATTGAACCAGTAATAACATCGGCGTATAGAATAACTCGACCTTCAACATTTCTAGCCGCACGACCAATAGTTTGCACAAGAGCTGTTTCTGAACGCAAAAATCCCTCTTTATCAGCATCAAGAATACCAATAAAAGAAACTTCTGGTAAATCAAGGCCTTCTCGAAGCAAGTTTACCCCAACCAAACAATCAAATTCACCCTTACGAAAAGCAGTGAGTATTTCAATACGTTCAATGGTATGAATTTCACTATGTAAATATTTTGTTTTTACACCTTTCTCAAGAAGATAATCAGATAGATCCTCCGCCATTTTTTTTGTTAAGGTGGTGGCAATAACACGTCCCCCTTTTTTAATTGCCTTTTCAGCCTCTTTAATAAAATGTGTTACCTGCCCAGGATGTGCACCTTTTTCTGTTACTGGCACAATATCTACCTGAGGGTCAATGAGACCTGTTGGACGAATTACTTGTTCGGCAACAACAGAACTCTTATCCTTTTCATATTTTCCCGGGGTTGCTGTTGTGTATAAAACTGAACCTACTCGATCTTCAAATTCATCAAATGTTAATGGCCTATTATCTTTAGCACTAGGCAGTCT
Organism: Minisyncoccota bacterium; assembly: GCA_905478465.1. Classification (GTDB taxonomy): domain Bacteria; phylum Patescibacteriota; class Minisyncoccia; order Phycocordibacterales; family CAJQIN01; genus CAJQIN01. The sequence goes on from CAJQIN010000012.1 coordinate 71,204, forward strand.
AAAACCATGCTCAACAAGATTTTGTTTTCTAGAAGCATCTCCAGCAAACATCCCTCCTATTTGTGGCACAGCAACGTGTGATTCGTCTATGATGGTAAGAAAATCAGGACGACCATCTGCAGTATGCGGAAAATAAGACAAAAGTGTATCGGGGGCTTCACCTGTTTTCTTACCGGAAAAGTGCCTTGAGTAATTTTCAATTCCATTACAATATCCAACTTCCCTAATCAAAGCCAAGTCATATCTAGTACGTCTTTTGAGACGTTCTGCTTCAAGTATTTTTCCAGATTTTTCAAATTCTTTTAATCGTTGCTCCAATTCTTTCGTAATAGTACCTAATGCTCTTTTCTGCTGTTCTTTATTTGTCACAAAATGCTTTGCAGGAAAAACAAATACAACATCAAGTTTCTCCTGAATCATGCGTGTAATAGGGTCTATTTTTGTAATACTACAAATAACATCTTGGTCAATCTCTATCGCAAAAATATATCTTTCATGTGCAGGCATTATTTCTATAGTATTTCCAATAACACGAAACAAACTTGGCGTTAAATCCGCATTTGTTCTTTCATAATGCAGACCTACCAAAGTATCAATGATATTTTTTCGAGAACTCTTTGCCCCTTTTTCAATTTTAAAATTAACTTTCTCATACTCTTTCGGAGAACCCAATCCATAAATACATGAGACTGAGGCAACAATAATAACATCCTTCCTTGTCAACAAAGATTGGGTGGAGGCGTGTCGTAACCGATCAATTTCCTTATTAATCTGAGCCTCTTTCTCTATGTACGTGTCACTTCCTGGCAAATATGCCTCAGGTTGATAGTAATCATAATAAGAAACAAAGTAATGAACAGCATTATTCGGAAAAAATTCTTTATACTCCTGAGCAAGCTGAGCAGCTAATGTTTTATTATGCGCAATAACTAACGTAGGTTTATTTACTTCAGTAATGACATTTGCAGCCGTAAATGTCTTTCCGGATCCTGTAACCCCTAACAATGTCTGATGTCCATTACCTTTCTTGATACTTGTAATAAGCTTTTTAATAGCAGCAGGCTGATCTCCAGATGGTTTAAAATCACTTTTTAACTGAAATATTTTTTTAGACATTTTTTCTGTAATATTTTTTTAAGAATGATTCTTTAAAAATTGCAAAATTTCCATCTTGAATTGATTTCCTAATATCACTCATGAGCTTCGTAATAAAAGCAATATTATTAATACTTGCAAGTGTTCCGGCAACCATTTCATCTGCCCTAAAAAGATGTGCAACATATGCTTTTGTATATTTTTGTTCAAAATCCCACAAACCATTCTCATCTAACAAAGTAAAATCTGTTGTATATTTCTTATTAGAAATCCTTATAGGTCCATATTCTGTATAAACAACACCATGTCGTCCAACACGTGTTGGAGCAACACAGTCAAACAAATCACATCCATTCTCTACTCCCATTAAAATATCTACCGGCTCACCTATGCCCAATAAATGTCTGGGTTTTTCCTCAGGAAGAATGTCATTAACCCAGGCTACAGCAGTAGACATATCCTCTTTTTCAAAAGAACCTCCAATACCAAAACCATCAAACGACATCTCAGAAATAGTTTTAGCACTTTCTTTTCTTAATTCTTCATATCTCCCACCTTGTACAACACCAAACAAAGCCTGCTTCTCTGAAGCTAAGGTATTTTGCATATGAGATTGCAATGAACGTTTTGCCCACCGATGAGTACGATCAAGCGCTTCCTTTTGATACTCGTATTCAGCCAAAGGCGATGTGCACTCATCAAAAGCAAACATAATATCAGCTCCAATATTATGCTGAATTTCAATAGAACGTTCTGGGGTAAATCTATGTAAACTGCCATCTAGGTGCGAAGTGAAGGTCACTCCGTCCTCATCTATATGTGCCAACTTTGCATGCTCAGTCAAGGTTTCCTCTCGAAAAACATCTAGCCCGTCTGCATCAACTACATCTGTAGATATTTTACTGATATTTTTTCCAAAAGCTGTTCCTAGAGAGAATACCTGAAATCCTCCAGAATCGGTAATTGTTGGACCATCCCAACCCATAAAAGAACCTAGCCCTCCAGCACCTTTTACTATTTCTTCACCAGGTTGTAGGAATAGATGATAAGTATTAGCAAGTACTGCTTGCACACCAACATCTTGTACATCTTTAGGGAGTACTGACTTTATCGTAGCTTTCGTACCGACGGGTGTGAAGTTAGGTGTATCAATATGACCGTGCGGTGTCTCGATACGCCCTACACGTGCGCTACTCTTGGTATCCTTAGCAACTATTTCAAACTGTAATGGTTTCTTCATATAACCAGACTAGTTGCGAATATACTTTTCGTCAATGTCTTACTGTTGCGTAGACTGTACACCCAAAAGTTCTACATCAAAAATTAATGTAGCATTCGCAGGGATAAGATATTCTCCAGTCTGAGGATTTTTAATTCCAGCTGAACCGTAGGCATATTCAGACTTAATAGTTAGTTGTCTTTTTCCTCCAATCTTCATACCAGCAACTCCAAGATCCCAACCTTTAATTACAGAACCATACCCAAGAGGAAACTGAAAAGGTTCCCCCCGAGAAACTGAACTATCAAAAACAGTCCCGTCTTCAAGACGCCCAGTGTAATGCACAGTAACTAATGATCCATTAGTAGCAACTTCCCCTGTTCCAATAACTTCATCTTTCATGATAAGTGCGTCTGATTCTGATACCGGTTGTTTTTGTTCATCTGTCATATTTAAAGTTTGATTTAATGTGTAATTACTAGAAGAGTCTGAAAAAAAAATTTTATTAATAAAAGGAAAGAAAAGAATAAGTATAACAATCACTCCTGCTGCTACAGCTATCCATTCCCTAGATGTGTATTTTTTCATATGTATATTACAAAACAAATAATATCTAAAGTATAATACGAGCTCCCAAATAAGTACAATTTTGGTATACTGTAGAACATGATAAAAAAAGCAGACAACCCAAAAGCAGGTAAAACACACTCATTTACCCCATTAACCCTCAATGAAATACGTCAAGCAACAGAAAAACGTATTGAAAAGATACAAAAAGAATTCTCAGAGGGATTCAATCTAATAGAAAATCATCCACGCTCTGTTACTTTTTTTGGTTCAGCTCGCCTGTCTGAAAAACATCCTTGGTATATAAAAGCGCAAGAATTGGCTCGACGCATATCATCTGAATTACAATACTCAGTTTTAACAGGAGGTGGTCCTGGAATTATGGAAGCAGGAAATCGTGGAGCACATGAAGCCGGAGGTAAATCTCTTGGACTTGATATTGAACTTCCACATGAACAAAATAAAAATCCATACACAACAGAATCTGCTAGTTTTTATTATTTTTTCAGTCGTAAGGTTTGCCTCTCATTCTCTGCTGAAACATATGTATTTTTCCCCGGTGGCTTTGGTACTATGGACGAAATATTTGAAATACTAACACTAATACAAACTGGAAAAATAGATCCTGTACCAGTAGTCCTAGTCGGAAAAAGCTACTGGAAACATCTGGATAAATTTATACAAAAGATACTGGTAAAAAATAAATTTATAGACCCTGATGACACAAAACTTTACACAATTACTGACAACCTAGATGAAGTACTTGAAATTATAAAAAATGCACCCGTACGAAACGGTATTCGTTTTGAGGAAGAAAAATAAAAAATAAGTGCGTTCTTTGTTTAAAAGAACGCACTTTTTTATTTTCTGTTTAAAAAAATACTAGCTGATTTCAGCCACGTGCACCGTAGGAATAGAAAGTCCACGCTGCACAGGAATAGCCACAACCACTACAGAACACATAGCCTGTTCTTTGTTAGCCGGCCAGTTGCCCTTCTTAGGAAGAACAAGTTGAGTTCCCTCATACATACCAAGTACATTTCTTGAGGAGGGATCAGGATTATAAAACATAACACCCCCAATCATAGTATCTACAGGAAGTGTACCGTTTTTCACAGATGAATTAATCGCCGTCATACAAGGCCCCTTAATATAGAACATGCCTGAATCCGTCAGGCGCGGTTGTTGCTCTACTCCTTTGTAAGCAACTGTCCAAGAATACTATACCAAAGATAAACCAATCTGTGAAGAACTACCACTCACAAGTATAGGCACAGACACTCGTACACAATTCCTCCTCTGTTGCACATGCTGTACCACAAGTATTAAAATTTCCTTTTTTTTCTTTACAATCTTTTATAAGAGGAGATTTATTTTCAGATAAATTAACAGTATAGACTATTTTATTTTCATACACAGCTTGAGTAGATACCAAACGTCCAGGCTTTACACCATAAGAAATAAAAAAATACCAAATAATGATATTTACCACGACCAACAATGCAACCTTACTTCGATATCCCATAAGAATAATTATTTAGAATCAGTAATAATAGATATAGTAACACGATATTCATCCATAGATATTTCTTCAATTGTTTTCTCTGGCATTACCGAAAGTATTTTTATCAAATAATCCCCTGCCAAAAATTCATCATCATTTGTCGTAATAGTGTAATTACCTTTCTCGCCAGAAAAAACATCTTCAACAGAAATATCCACAGCAATACGTCCAGTCTGCACACACACAACTCCAGTAACACACCGACTATCTTCAAGAATTTTATTAAGAACTATTTTTAAACCATCATACTCAACCTTTTGCCCTACCGAAAATGTAGTTATTTTTTGAGGGATATCCGTCCACAAAACTTTATATATCTCAGAAATACCCTTAACCGGAAAATCAAACCTATCCATAGTATTTCCTTCAGAATCTAATCCTGTCACATATATCTCCCTTGCCATAACTGGATCAGGCAATGACATAATCCATGTCTGTTTATCACCATACGACTCAACTAGATGACCCTGCCCAATTGACACAACTTCTTTTTCAGCACTATACACAAAAACTTCAACCGACGCCGCGTCAACAGTTTCAATAACAAAATTACTATCAGTGGCTGAGAACCCATAGATCAAACCTGTTTCGAGTGAAGTTTTGCTAATATTTTCTGTCTCAATAGAACTTGTACTATTAGTAGCAGACATGTACACCAAAAAACCTCCAAGCAACACAACACTTATTCCTACAGCAATCCAATCTTTTTTCATTTAATAAAAGTTGATTACTCTACTGTTTTAAATAGACTTGAAACAGGATCATTACCGTCAATAACAAGAGAGTCAAAATTTTGATCAAATTCTTTATCACCATTATCACGATATATAACTACACTATATTCGTTTTCAGATATAGTTGGACGTAATAGGTCAACGGTAACATCCTGATATGAGCCAGTAGAAAGACGCACAGCACCAAGAATATTACCCATCTGTCCACCTACTACTTCTCGTACTGCCAACCAACCATCTAAAGAAACTTTCACTGAAGCAATATCTACCGTTTCGCCAGCAACCTGATCTTGTACTGAAATATATTCTCCTTCCTGTTTTTGTACGTCTTTTGTTACTACATCTTTTGTATGATCAAAAACAATACTTTCTTTTTGCTGCTCTGTATTAGATTCAATACTATTACTCTCTCCTGAAGACCTTCCAGCCACAAAACCAATGATAAGACCTGCTACCAAGGCAATTACTACGGGTGTGTATATTTTTGATGTATCCATATATCTATAATTAACGTACTTAATATTCACAGAATAGCACGAATACACAACGATTCAAGAACAAAAAACCGGCGCGCTTGAATAAGCAACGCCGGCCGGGACCCACCCTCTGAACTAATCCAAAGGTACTGATGGAATATTATCTGGAAGAAACACACTTGCGGTTAAGCTACTCGGCTCCTCCAAAACACTTTGTGTAACTTCAAAGAACGCTACGAGGGTATTCTCAAGACCAGAAAAAACTGCTGGCATTAAGAACTTGATAGTAATTAGTATCATGATCAGACACAATGCGCTGAATAATTTCATATATTCATGTGCCTGAGAAAGATGTTACTGTATTCGGACAAGAATACAGCGTGAACTAATTGTTCACTACCCCTCTCTTCTCTTTAATCAATAGAATTTAATTAATGAAAGAAAAGAGAGGATTAGCTTCTCTATTCTAATTTAAATTATAATCTATTTTACTAATATGTCAATCCCAATTATTGTTCTTGGAATTCAGGATTCACAGTAATCTCAAAGGGTTCAGTCTCACAGGAGTCTGTAAGTCCTTCAGTATTAGTCACAGTTACCTTTGCATTCTTGGTTCCGGTGGTTAGGAACTTCAAGGTTTGTGTTTGGTCACTGAGGTTCTGTGGTGTATATAGATTTTCATCTATTATCTCCCATTCATATGATAATCCAGTGGTTTCTCCGGTGACTACAACAGTGAGATCCATATCTTGATTCACGTAGTGAGGAGATGTGGGTTCTGCGGGTCCACAAGATCCAATATCGAAGTTACCTGTCTCTGGTGGATCTGTGGGATCAGGGTCGGTGTCAGTATCAGTATCTGATGGATCAAGATTTGAAACGGTAATGGTTTCAGAATCCATGATCTTTTGTCCATCAGGTCCGAAACAGAGATAATAGAAAGTGGTGTTTTCTGTGATTGGACTTGAGGTTTGTGAACCAGCTACGTTTGGTGTTATTTCTTTGTAGAAAAGCTGTAATGGTGTGTAATCTGAGGTACTCCAGTTATTGTTTGCAGGATCTGAGACAGCTCCACAACTACTTGCACCTGATGAATTCCAATCAAGATCTACGGTCTCTCCTGAAGAGACAAGGTTTCGATCAACAGATAGATCAATGATGGGTAATGGTTGGAGGACGGTGACGGTTTTTTCATCAGTTACAGTGGTTCCGTCTAATCCATCACATGTAATGGTGTATGTGGTGGTACGTGTTGGTGATACTACTTTATTTCCACTTTTGATGTTGTCGGTCCAACCGTATGTGGGGGTGATTGGTATGAGTGTTAGGTCACCGATAATAGGCATTCCTATTATCGATGGATATACCCCTGTTGTCATTACGGGTCCAACGAAATTATTATCTACCGGTACTGATACGGTTGGTATATCTGCTAATGTTGTACTCTTTAGAGTACCGGTACAACTTGAAACATTCTCTGATGACCACTCAAGGGTTGATGAGTTTCCTCGGTCTATGGTTTCGGGTGTGATGGTGAGAGAGACGGTGGGTGCGGCGGGTTTGGTGACGGTGTATGAGTTGGAGAGGGTGCCGTAAAACAAATAAGGATCGTCTCTATAAAAAGCAATGCTTCCATCTCGATATTTAACATATCCTAAAAATGACCAGTCTGTCGCATCTGACAAGACATACCGACTTGTTTCTTCAAAAAAATTTGCTTGCATTTCATCAAAGTCAGGTACAATAATAGTCTTAATATTAGCTACAGCAGTTCCACCTCTTCCAACAGTAGCGTCATAATCTTCTGTAGTCACGATAGCGTCTTTACTGTATCTAGAATAAGACCATTCACTAGGTTTAGATTTCATAAGCCTTAGAAGATCAGGAACATAAGCATAAATCCAACCCGAAGGATCAATAATATATACAGAAGAATTAGAGGAACTTCTTATCATGCTATCTATTTGTTCTTCTCTGCGCTCTTCAGTAAACAAAGTAGCGTAAGCAAATCCCTGATTTCCACAAGTGTGTAACCAAATACTAATAGTTTCGATAAGCTCCTCCCCAACCTCAAAACTATCCTTATTTAAAGAGGTTGTAATGTGCACATGATGTGACACACTCAAATACGTCGCCGCCTCCACCTCCTGCCCAAACATCCCACCAACCACAATAAGTCCCACAAAAAGCATCATCATCGGAGTTGTACTTGATCGCTTCTTCAAAAGATAACCAAGACCCAACAGAATAACAATCAAAGCGATAATTGACAGAAGAATGGTTGTAATATTCCCTCCTGTATCTGTTTTTGGTGTCTGGACTTCTCGGGTTGCAAGAATACCTGAGTCATCAGCTACGGTAGTCATGATAGTTGGAGCAGTACAGTTTCGAGTGACCTCGAAAGTATACGTTCCGGTAACATCAACTTCTGGATCAACTGATACTGTCTGGGTATCAGCACAAGAGTTGTTGTTGGCATCAACTAGAGCAATGGTCAGGGTTGGATTTGAAAGAGGGGTTGAGGTAGCTAATGATCCTGGATATGAATCAGCAGATCCTGACCAGAAGACTTCCACAGTAGCGGTGTCCCCCTTCTGGTATGAGGTTTGATCTGGGGTGACGTTTTGAATGGTGGCCGAGTTTCCTCTGATGACATAGTGAGGAGTAATTTCATTTGAGACAGTATTGTCATTTTGGAGGGTAATGATGGTGTCATATGCCTGTGGAGCCTGTGGCAGATGCATAGTGATGTCTAGGGTTTTGGTTTGATTTGACTCCAGAGTGTATGTGTCTGTACTAGTGTATGTCTCAATCACTGGACCTGAGATAGTACGTTCGTGTGTAATGAAATGTGGTGAGAGTGTTTGTGGGTCTTTTGTACTGTTTGTGACCTCACATGAGAGGATTAGGGTGTCAGTGGCTTCAAGGTCGATACCTTGGAAGATAGTATATGTCTCATTGTTGTATGTGAACAAACAAGAAGCGGTATCAATAGCAACATACTCTCCTGTTCCTTGGAGAGTGATTGTCTGTACTGGTACTTGAGAGAAACGAAGACCTGAACTGTTTTCAGATATCATCCAGATTTCGTGTTCTCCTTGGAGGTATGTGGGTGGTGTGTATGTAACTGTTTTGGTGACACGATCTCCTTCATTGAGAGCTACGATATCATCGAATACTTTGATGTCTGCTGTTTCTCCTGTTTCTGAGTTAATGAGAACAATACTGTAACGGATATCTGATTGATAGTTGAACTTGTTGACGATGTCGAAGTCTAGAGTATATGTATTCTCAGTTCCATTGAAATATGTTATTTCTGCATTATATATACTGACATCTGCTACCAAGGTGAGGTCTGATGTATCAACGGGTATTTCTTCTTGCGCGAAGAGTGGGGTGATGATGAGGAGTGAAAGAAGAGAGAGAAAGGTGAGTTTTTTCATGGGTGAATGTTTAATGGTGATAATGTTGAAATTATACCACTAATAAGTTACAAACTAAAAAAATTCTGTATAATTTTATAAACTTGCACTAGACAACATGCTACAATATTTATTATGCAAAAAATAATTTTTCTTGATACAGAAACAACAGGTGCCGAGCTTGGTACGGATCGTTTAGTAGAAGTCTGCTACAAAATTCGTGGTGACGAAGAAATACACACAGAACAATTCAAACCACCCCTACCCATTTCGATCAAGTCAATGAGTATTACACATATTACCAACAAGATGGTTTCTGAAAAAAAACCCTTTGAAGGAAGTGATATGCAGGAAACTCTTTCGAAACTTCTCAAAGATCACATACTTGTAGCGCACAATGCCCCTTTTGATATTGCCATGCTTGAATCAGAAAATCTAAAAGTACCACAATCTATTGACACACTTCGTATTGCACGTGCATTAGATGAAGATGCTATTATTCCAGAGTATAATCTTCAGTTTCTTCGATACTATCTTGATCTTGATATAGAAGGTGCCGGAGCACATGATGCAGAAAGTGATGTCCGCACACTCGAAGCGCTCTTTGAAAGACTTTTTCAAAAAATACAGTTGGATACCAAAAACGAACAAGAAACTCTTGAGAAAATGCTCGACATATCAAGTAAGCCATCTCTCATGAAAAAATTTAATTTTGGCAAACATAAAGAAAAATTAGTAAAAGATGTCGCACAATCTGACCGAGGATACCTAGAATGGCTATACAAACAAAAAATAGAAAATGGCGAGGAAGGACAAGATGTAGACTGGATATACACACTCAAATACCACCTAAACATTTTGTAACAAAAAAACATCTCTTACGAGATGTTTTTTTGTTACAAAACCATTAAGCAAAAGAACTCAAAAGATAACCGATATAGTACGAGATTCCCGCAGCAGCTGCACCAATAAGTAATGTCTCAATTGCCTCCAACCAAATAGGGTTTCTTGAAATATAAGCTTTAGATGCGCCAACCAGAAAGAAAGCAATTCCCGTTGCGACAGATGCTATGAGGAAAGTTTTTTCAAAAAGATTTGGAAATATAAGAAGTCCAACATATGGCAACACCGGTACAGCACCTACAATAAGAAAAGAAATAAATGTTGCTGAAGCAGTCTTCAAAGGCTCCTTATTCTTCTCATTTACATCAGACTTCACTGACAGATAATTTGAAGCAGCCATTGAAAAACCATCAGCAAAAAGATTAGCAAATCCTAAAATCAGGATAATGGAAGGAGACAGTCCTGCACCAACTACTCCTGCCGTTACAGCAAACGTGGTTACAGCACCATCTATACCTCCATATACAAGTTCTGGTAAATATTTTCTAATTCGAATCATCATACGCAAGTGCAATAAATTTTTAATTAAGTTGATACAGTGTATCAGAAAAAACTTCTATAAAAAGGGCAATAAATCAAGTAGCACACGCACCATTGCCTTAGTCTCATTTGCATAGACTGAAATAATAATTGAAAATATTACAAGAGCCCCGTATAACATGTTTCTAGGACGTTGTACTTTATGATGAATAAGAATCATCATAAAAAATGCAATAGCAATGAGCAGTGAAATTGCATACAAAACATACTCTGCAATCTTAGTTGGATTCAAAAGTATCCACTCATACCAAGATGTATATTTTTCATATCCAGGGGCTTGACCCTGAAGAACTTGAGCATCATTAATATTCTCTACATCCGAAATAGGATCCATATCTAGTACAGGCTCAACGACAACGACAGGAGGAACACTTTCTACTGAAATAAATTTCTGTTCGGCACTTTCTTTTTGCTCCAATAATTCCACAGACTGTTCCTGTATATCTGTAGCGACTGATTTAGACACGGGCATAAATACAGATGTTGCAACAGGATCTGGCACTGGTGCAGGAGTTCCAAAAGTCTGCACAACAAAAACAGTCGCATGACCATCATACGTACCCTCTGCTGTTGCAATACCAACCTCAGTAAAATTAGAATTAAGAATATTTTCACGATGCCCCGGAGAATTCAACCATGCGGCATTAACATCTACAGAGTCTGCAAAATCAATAGCCAAATTCTCTCCTCCATATATAAATTTATATCCCGCCACCCCAAACCAATACCACGGAGTAACACCATCAGGACTATTGTGTGCAAAATATCCATTTTCTGCCATGTGATCAGCCTTAAGTTGTGCTACACGCTCAAGATCAGGACTTGTAATAAGTGGATCTAGATTATTGTCAATTCTTGTTTCATTTGTAAGATCAACAAGAACAGCAGGATAAATAGCAGATAACAAACCACTTTTTTCTACTACCACAGAAACAATCGAAGCTCCGAGAAGAGTTCCAAATATAATAAGAAGAAAAACAAAAGTTGATACACCACGAAAAATACCTGGCCTATAATCATTTTCTTCGCTCGGAACAAAGTATGTTTTTATCTTTTTCATATACTATATTATACCATAATAATACAAGATTTGCAATATTTACCAATTCTCAAATATAGCCTTGCCCTTTTCCCAAAATTCAGGATGTCCCTGTATCTTCATCCAATACCACCATTCTGCCCCCCAAAGAAACTGTGTATCAAAACCAGTTTCTTTAGCAAAGTGTATTATTTCATCAAAATTTTCTAGACTCATACGATTTAACTGGGTTTCTATGGAAGTATTTACAATAGAATCCACAAGCCATGGCTCTGTTGAAAGTTCAATAATTAGAGTAGGTTGTTTTTTATAAAAGTAACCCATAATATTCTTTTTAAAAGAATAAAATGACGCTGGTAAACGAGACTTAAACATTCCAAGTTCTGGATTCCAAAAATATCTATACAAACTTGTACCAAAAACATCTCCAACCTGATATGCATTGTGCCATGTTCCTAAATTTCCACTATCAGTAACAAGAACAGGTGTGCCCGGATCAAGTTTGTGAACAAGAGCCACTTCCTCCTTCAAAAATTCTTCATCAAGTTCCCCGCAATGATCATAAGCAAACAGACTTAAAAAAGGTTCGTTTTCAATCTGCCAATATAAAATATTGTCATAGTCTTTATACCTAGAAACAACAACCGTAATATATTTCAATAATGCATCATTACGTTCTTCAATTGTTTTATCTTCGACCCAGTACGGATCATGACATTCCGGCCACCTAGGCAAACGCCGTCCTATAGCAAAAATAACCCTTGCATCACGACGTCTCGCTTCACTCATCTGGTAATCTAGCTCCGTAAAATTGAATAGGTTTTCTTCAGGTTCGGTATTAGGCCAATGCGCGGAGAAACGAAAATTTCGCACCTTCAGATCATCAAGAATAGCTAAAAATGTCTCTTCAAATGGCAAATTTAATTCATCTGTACGAAACTTACTGAAAGACATTCCATAGGTGATATTTTTTGGAATTTCACGGAAAGACAGAATAAACCACAAACCTATCAGAATACATGCCGTCAATAATATTATTTTGAATATTTTTTTTACGTATTTCATAAAAACAAAAGGAATAAACCTACAACAATAAAACTCACTGAAATAACTTTGTGTAGTATCTCACGCTTTCCAACATTTTCTCCTACTTCCCTAGGTGTTTTATGTCCAAATAATAATGCAAACAAAATCAGAAATACAAACTGTAATCCGCCAAGGGCATTCACAATAGATATATCCCCTAAATCAATAGCCACAAGCCCTAAAATAGCAGCTACGCTAGCAATAAGCTTATTTCCAAGAATCCATGCTCCAGCTCGAACATTTTCCCCTCTTGACTGCTTAAAAACCCTGAACCGAACACTTCTCAAAGAAAGAAGCGACAGTGCAGCAATCACTCCTGCCATTCGTGTCCAGAAAAAACCATCACTGAAATTTTCTTGATTAAAAATAATCTTTAGTAACACAGAATGGACAGCAAATAATACTCCTGAAAAAATAGCCAATCGTACAGTTCTCATTGAACATCTCAAATGAGATATAAGGAGCGTACCTACAACAAGTAAAACAAAGGCAATGAAAGTATAAGTAGTAAAACGAGCATCAAATACAAAATAACTTAATGAAAAAGTCGCAACTGCAGAAACAGCAGTTACTATAGGTATTACATCTGAAGCATCTGATTGACGCAAAGATTTAAATAGAAAGATAAGAGCCTGCAACGTTACAAAACCAAATATCAAGGAGATAATAACCAGGTGAAGAGAAGGTATGCTTAATTCTCTAAAAGATGGGAGGGCAATATTATATGAATTCAAAACTGGATTAAGAGCATCTCCAATCAATAGTACAAAAATAGAAGTACTCGACAAAATATTTACATAAAAAGCATATACCACCGGATTTGGAAGACCAGGTTTTGAAACAATATACTTATCAACAAGTACAACAATGGCATTCAGAAACTGCACCAGAACAACAATTAAAATCCATATTTCCATAGATTATGTGTGCAAAGAATTAGATTTACATATATCCCTATACGCAAGTGCAGATTTTCTAATAGTTCGTTTTTGATTTTCATAATCTATTTCGATAAGACCAAATCTTTTACCAAAACCATGTGCCCATTCATAATTATCAAGAAGAGACCAGTACAAAAATCCTCGAACAACAGCACCGCGTTCAATAGCAACATGCATCCAATACAACATATCCCTTATATAATCTTCACGATAAAAATCTTTTTCATCAGCAATACCAGCTTCTGCAACAAAAAGTGGTTTATTATACTGCTTCAACTCACGAAGTGTATGATAAAGTCCTTCGGGATATAGATCCCACCCCATGTCACTTTTTTCATAAGTAGCAGTATCTCCAAATTTTTTATGAAAATAATAATTTAATCCAATAGAATCAACACTTTGTTTTATTTTATTTAAAAAACGACGATTCCACCACCAACCCATAAAAAGTGCGGCAATTTTATTGAAAGGATTCCAATTTGCATGCCAATAAAAATTATCTTTCACAATACCTACCTCACAAGCAATATCAAGATTTTTAATCTTTTCGTATGCACGAATATGTGCCCTAACAAGATTATTAAAAACTTTATTATACAAACGTAAACTTCTTTTAAACGGAGGCCAGAATTTTCTAATATATCCATTATTTGTGTACACCAATGGTTCATTAATAGTCACCCAATGTCGACAGTAATCACCAAGATTCTTTACAACAAACTCACAATATCTAGCAAAAAACTCTGGAGATTTTTTATTTTCAAATCCCCCCTGATCAGCAAACCATTGTGGAAGAGTAAAGTGCCACAATGTCACAAAAGGCATCATTCCTCTATCATGTATAGATTCTAGTACTTTTTTGTAGTGCTCTATTTCAGCCATGTCAAACTTCCCTTCTTCTGGCTCAATGCGAGCCCATTCAATAGAAATCCTTGTGGCATTATGTCCAAGAGATTTAGCCATATCAAAATCTTCTTCATACCTATTATAATGATCACAAGCTTTTCCACAGACGGGGACTTTTCCGTCTCTAGAACCTTTTGCCCAATCACAATTTTCAATACCTCCTTCTACTTGATATGAAGCACTGGCTGCTCCCCAATAGAACCCTTCAGGAAATGTTCGCTTATCTTTCATAAAGATATTATAACAGAACAAGAGTAGTACTCCCAAATTTTAAAGCATATTTTTATTTACACATGACATGTCGGGTCAATCCCCTTCTTTTCAAAATATCTTTGGTGATATTCTTCTGCAGGAAAAAACTCTACAGCCTCCACAATCTCGGTCACAATATTTTGCATATATTGCTCTTGTACTTTTTCTTTTGATTCTTCCGCAAGATTCTTTTGCACATCATCCAGATAAAAAATAGCTGAGCGATACTGCTCACCAATGTCAGGACCTTGTCTATTTAGAGTTGTTGGATTATGAGTTGTCCAAAAAATATCCAATAGTTCTTCATAAGACACTGATTCATCCTCATATTCCACGAGTACTGCCTCAGCATGACCACTTGATCCCTCACACACTTCTTCATAATGAGGTGAACTAGTACTACCTCCGGTGTATCCAACCGTCACATTATGCACTCCTTTTATTTTTCGAAATACACTTTCCACTCCCCAAAAACAACCCTCAGCAAATATAGCTTTTTGTATCATTTTCTTTTGAAATTAACTGACAAATATTTTTCATTAAATGTGGTCCTGTATATATCATACCGGTAACAAGTTGCAGAAGATTAGCACCTGCGTGAAGTTTTTCTAACGCATCCTGAGGAGACAGTATTCCACCACAGCCAATGATGGTAAAATTATTTCCACAATATTTTCTTGTCTTTTTAATCAAATCAGTTGATATCTCTCTACAAGGTAAACCACTCAGACCCCCTTGATACGAACCTGGCACCTCCTTACGACAAGACAATTTGGTGTAATCTTTATTTAAATTTCCAATGATAACACCTGAAATACCGTACTCCATAACCACATCAAGAAGCTTCTGTATTTCAGACCAAGAAAGATTAATAGGCATTTTTATATACAGAGGTTTTTTTATACCCAAATTATTTACATGACCAAGTAGTTGTCTCAACAATAAAGGTGTCGTGAAAGATTCTCCCCCAAAAGCATTTGGACATGAAATATTAATTGTGTAATAATCTCCAACCTCAGAATCATTAAGCTTTCTCAGGGAATATATATAATCTTCTATAGCACCTTCTGTATCTACGCACTCTTTACAATTTGTTTTAGCAACAGACACACCAACAACAAACCCTTCTTCTTTTTTATTTTTAGAAAGCCTGCTCACGATAGAGTCGACCCCTTTATTTTTTAAACCCTTATTAACCAAAATACTTTGAGACTTTTTTAAACGCCTAAGTCGTGGCTTAGTATTTCCTTCATATGCTCGTGCTGTCACAGAACCAACTTCTACCCCAGCAAAAGAAACCTTTGATAAAATCTTCGTAAGATATCCATCATAATCAAACCCTGCAGCTAGAACAACAGGATTTCTGTATTTAATACCGTCAACCACAACACTTATATCTTTTCCTCGATAACCGTACAAAAATGAGACAAGTATTTTACCCAACCTAGATTCTCCACACACTCTTCCGAGTACAACAAACACATCATGCACCTTTTCTGGATCAAAAAGAAACAGTACCGGTTTAAATATGTAGCAATATAAAAAAGACATTAGAAAGAGTATAATATGATTATCAAAAGAAAGATATGTTTAAAATACTTACAGAGATCATACATACCATCGTTTCTTTAGGAGGACGAGCAAATGTAAAAACCGAACGTTTTTTAAGATATTCAGCCTCAGGTGCTTTTACCTTTATTATCGATTTTATTGGTTTATGGTTTTTGATTCAATATCTAAACATACATTATGTACCAGCACTTTCTATTTCTTTCCTAATATCTGCATACATTCACTACAATATTGTTCGTCACTGGGCATTCAAGGGCACTAAACGTGAAATTTTTTCTGGATATCTAATATTTTCCACCATATCAATAACCGGCCTTTTGCTAACAACAGGAATCATGATTATTTTTGTCGAATATTCTAATCTTGGAGTATATATTTCTAGAATTATTACTGCTTTTTTTATCGGAGTATGGAACTACAATCTAAATCTCTTTTTCAACTTTAAGACTCACAACACAGAGCTTTATTAAGAGTAAAATATCTCCTCAAAAAAATCACAGAATATATTCTGTGATTTTTTGTTAATTCTTTAAATTAAAACACCAATACCCTTACTTCTGTCTAGGGTTTTTCTTCCTAGCATTTTCAGTCAGAAACTTCTTTCGAAGACGAATGTCCTCAGGTGTAATCTCAAGGTATTCATCATCTCTCATTAATCCAAGAGCTCTCTCAAGAGTTAGATCAAAATGTGGAGTAATTTGAACCACACCATCAGATCCTGAAGCTCGCATGTTCGTCAACTGCTTTCCTTTTATGGGGTTTACTGTCATGTCTTCACCTTTTGATGTATTTCCAACCACCATTCCTTCATACACATCGGTTGTTGGAGGAATATAAAGCACACCTCTTTCTTGCAAGTTTGCAAGCGCAAAAGCCAAAGATTTTCCGGTAATCATAGACACCATTGATCCATACTCAGTTTTCATAATGGCTCCTGCATAAGGACGAAAATCTAGAAAAAGAGAAGTCATAATACCCTCTCCCTTTGTCTCAATTACAAATTCGTTTCGATACCCAAGTAATCCTCGTGTTGGCACATGAAAAACCATTCTAGTCTGACTACCTTCTTGCTTCATATCCATCATTATTCCTTTTCTATTTCCAAGTTTTTCTATAACAACACCTGAAAATTCTGTTGGTACAAGAATGGTAACTTCTTCAAATGGTTCACTTTTCACACCATCTATTTCCTTAACAATAACTTCTGGTTGTGAGACAGCTATTTCAAATCCTTCTCGACGCATATGCTCAAGAAGCACGGCAAGATGGAGTTCTCCACGTCCAAATACTTGAAAACGATTATCCTCACCGAAAGTAATTCTGAGTCCAACATTAATTTCAAGTTCTTTTGCAAGTCGATCACGAATCTGTCTAGAGGTAAGGAATTTTCCTGAGCGCCCCGCAAAAGGAGAATCGTTTACAAACATAAAAAGAGATAAGGTCGGCTCATCAACAGTAATGGCCGGTAACATTTCCCCATCTTCAACATCAACAATGGTGTGCCCAATATAAATCTCTGGTATACCGGCAATCATTACAATATCTCCAGTTTCAGCCTGATCCTCTGCCTTCTTTTGCATCCCCTCAAACGTAAAAAGTTTAGTTATTTTTCCTTTAAAAACTTCACCTGTAGGACTTTTGGCAAATACTTCTTGTCCTTGTTTTACAACTCCAGAATAAATACGACAAATACCCATACGTCCAAGAAAATTATCATATGCGAGGTTAAACACTTGTGCCTGAAGAGGTTTTGTTTTTGATTCACTATCTGAAGCAGGTGGAACTACTTCTAAAATTAAGTCCAGAAGCGGTGACAAGTCACCTGATTCATCTTCCATTTTTATTTTAGCCATTCCATCACGTCCGATTGCATACACAGTTTTAAAATCTAACTGTTCTTCTGTCGCTCCTAAATCAAAAAATAATTCATACACTTCATCATGAGACTTCTTCACATCAGCAGTAGGCTTGTCAATTTTATTTAATACTAGAATAGGTTTCAGTCCAAGCTCCAGGGATTTCTTAAGCACAAATTTTGTTTGTGGCATTGGACCTTCAGCAGCATCTACAACAAGAAGTACCGAGTCAATTGACCGCAATACACGTTCCACCTCTGAACCAAAGTCGGCATGTCCTGGTGTATCGAGAATATTGATTTTCGTATCCTTATAAAAAACGGAGGTATTTTTAGCATAAATAGTAATACCACGCTCTTTTTCAAGATCATCTGAGTCCATAGTAGTGCCTTCTTCTACCATACCTGCCTGTTTCAAAATGGCATCTGTTAGAGTTGTTTTGCCATGGTCAACGTGAGCAATAATAGCTATATTTCTAATTTCCATAAAATAAATAATTAAATTGTTGTTTGTATAAAAAACCTGAGTTTTTTGTTAGTTTTTCAAGATTATCAAGAAAAAAATAATCCGTAGTTTTTACACGGAAGAAGAATAACTATACACTATTTTTAAAAAAGATAAAGGGTACTAATAATTATTTTTTGATACCCCGCATTTATTACACACCCCAAAAAATTCAAGCATATGACGATCTATACTAGAAAATGACCTAGTCTCTTTTATAACACTCTTTAAAATAGCAGGAGAAATACAGGCAGCAATCTCTTCTTTATACCCACATACCGTACATACAACATGATGATGGTGGTGTTCCTGAAATTCAAAATACGCCTTTCCTTTTCTAAAATCTGTCTGGTACACCAGCCCTCGAGAAACAAATATATCAAGAATACGATACACAGTTACTTTATTAAGAAATCCAACCCCTAAGGAAATATTCTCAATAGTGAGAGGTTCTCCTGTATCGATTAGATATTGCAAAACAGCAAGTCTTCCCTTGGTCACTTTCATGTGATTTAGCTTAATAAGCTCTTGTGCATTCTTCATATTTTATAGTATACTCTAAAAGCAAATATTTTGCATTTAAAATAAACCACTTTTACCATGTATATATACTCACTTTGTAGCGTACTTATTGTTAGTCTCATATCTTTTGTTGGCGCCTTCTCTCTTGCCACACGTGAGAAAACTCTTAGGAAATACATAGTATTTTTTGTAAGTCTTGCTGTGGGTGCCCTACTTGGAGATGCTTTTATCCATCTTATTCCAGAAGCTTTCGAAAACACATCTTCTCCGACAATGGTCTCTCTCCTTATTCTTGTAGGTATTTTTATATTCTTTATGTTTGAAAAAATACTTCACTGGCATCATCATCCAGAATGCTCAGACACACACATTCATCCAGTCGGAAAAATGGTTCTTTTTTCTGATGGTCTTCACAACATGATTGATGGTGTGATTATTGGTATTAGTTATCTGATAAGTATGGAGGTTGGTATTGCAACAACTATCGCTGTTATTCTCCACGAAATTCCACAGGAAATTGGAGACTTTAGTATTCTAATCCACGCAGGATACAGTAAAGTAAGGGCTCTATGGCTAAATTTTATTTCAGCATTATTTGCTGTTGTAGGACTATTTCTTGTATTTATTGTAGGAGAAGCAACAGAGCACCTTATAACATTTATAATCCCCTTAGCTGCCGGAGGTTTTATCTACATTGCTATGTCTGATCTTATTCCAGAACTTCACACTTTTAAGAAAAAGAAAAATACAATTACACAAATATGCGCTATCGCACTCGGTATACTACTGATGATTGGATTACTCTATCTGGAATAAAAAAAAATACCCTGTCAAAAAAACAGGGTATTTTATTTAAATATTATGTAATCTATACACTTAAGAGAACCTAGCCTTAAGTCTCGATAGAATACTATTATGCTTTTGCGATATCCTACCTTCAGACAGACCTATAACCCCAGAAATTTCAGACATGGTCATACCTGCCCGATAGTAAAGTACAAGTATGAGATATTCCCGTCGATCAAAAATTTTTCTTAGCTCATCAAAAAAAATATTCTCAGAAGCTATTTTTTTTGGATCAATAACACTACCATCTTTCAAGATATCCCCCCGAGACACATTCCGATCTCCTGAAAAACCACCTTTTTCTGACCCCCCAAAAGAATCATCTAAACTTGCGATAGTCACACGGGCAATTTTATGACTTGCTAGTATCTTTTTCCACTCACGATCTAATAAATTCAAACCTTTCTGAATTTCTTCTGGTACAGGCAACTCGCCATGCTTTTTGTAGTAACATCTGCAAAAATCACTTAACTGATTTTCTCGACCACGTGCAACCCGAGAAACATGATCCATGTTACGAAGCATATCTACTATAGACCCTCTAATACGTATTGAAGAAAATGTTTCAAATTTTATGCCACGAGACAAATCAAATGCATCTATGGAATCCACCAGACCAAATATACCAGCACTCTCAATATCACATTCCTCACACCCTATATTTTTTGGCAACCTTAAGCATATTCTGGTTGCCAAAAACTTTACAAAAGGTAGATAGTGCTCGATCAGCCGATTACGATCTGTATCTAGATGAGACTCCTCATACTTTCTCCATAAAACCAAGACAGCATCTTCTGTTGGAGACTTTTTCACATCAACAGCAAACTTCCTTGTCATAACAGCAGTCATTGTATTCCCCTTATAAAAGTTCATTCGTTCCTACACATTCCACATAGAAGTATGCTCTTGTCAAAGAAAATAGTCAAATAATTATCGTATTCATAAGCTATTTAATCCTTTTTACCAGCAGCTGCTTTTCCAGCCACATATCCAGTAGTCCAGCACATTTGAAGAGAGTACCCACCAGATGGACGATTAATATGCAAAAGATCTCCGGTAAGAAATAAATTTGAATATAATTTAGATTGCATTGTTTTTGTATCCACTTCCTCAAGAAGAACACCTCCGTCTGATACCACAGCTCTATCAAGACCCATAAGATCCTCAATAAATACAGGCATAGTTTTCAATAAATTTACTAACATTTTTCGCTCCTCTTTTGTAACAGAATGAACTTTTTTTGACAGCAAATCTTTATCCAAAAGATGTTCCATAGCAGTTGTCATACCGTGCGGAACTATATCATCCAACACATTTTTAAACATTTTGTTTTTTGAAGTATCGAGTTTCTTTATTATACTTTTTTCTAGTGATCCAATATCAGTATCTGGATACATATCTATTTCAGCTTTCACCTCACCCTCTTGCAGCAGTTTTCCTACCTCACGAGCACTGTTTAAAATAAGAGGACCTGACAAACCAAAATGCGTAAAAAGAATTTTTCCTTTTTTTGAAAATCTCTTTTGTCCAGACACAAAAAAAGTAATTTTCATAAATGAAAGAGATATTCCAGAGACTGATTTTACCCACTCATCATAGGCTTTTAGAGGAACAATGTCAGGAGAAGATTTTTTTACAGTATGTCCCAATTTTTCTAACCAACGAAACCCATCACCTGTTGAACCAGTTTGAGGAGCAGAGATACCACCCGTAGCAAAAACAAAGGCGTCTGCCGTATACTTCACTTTTTCTATCTGTACTGACTTTATCTTATGATCATCTGTAGCAGTAACCTTTGTTACCTTTGCCCCAGTCTTAACCGTAGTTCGATGGTACCTTGAATACCTATTCATGAGATCGCACACATCTTTAGCATTTTGTGTATAAGGAAAAGCTCGCTGACGAGCTTCCACAACTAATCTTAATTTATTTTTTTCAAAAAAATCAAATGTATCTTGTACACCAAATTGAGAAAAAGGAGAGTAAAGAAAACCCTTAGCATCTCCATAGTGTTCAAGAAGTTTATGAATATCAAATTCTGCATTTGTCACATTGCATCTCCCTCCTCCCGTAATTTTTAATTTTTCTCCTAGGTTGTTATTTTTTTCAACAAGTAACACTGATTTTCCGGCACGAGAAGCCACACCAGCAGCCATCATTCCTGATGCACCACCTCCAACAACAATCACATCAAAATGAGTTTGAGTTTTCATATAAAAATATATAATGACTTATTTTATACAAAAAGTCAAGAGAATGTGTGGTATTACCACACATTCTCTTGACTATATTTTAATGTTTAGTCTTATAACTCTGCCCTAGCATCATATGCAAGATCTTCTGCATCTTCAGCATAACGTATAGCATCCTCATAATCAGCATCATCAAATGCATCTTCTGCATCACCTATTTTATCTAAAGCATCATCAAGATAATCTTCTGCATCATCGGTATCATCGCCATCATCTTGCGCATCAGTAATATCATCAACGATTTCGTAAATAGTCTCCCACACATCATCAATAGCATTTTGGGCATCGTCCTCTGTGTATGTTTCTAGAGATTCCAGCGCATCATCGATGAGATCTTCAATTTCTTCAACAGTATCTAGTACATCATCATAATCCTTGTCATCAAATTGATCTTTTGCCTCATCAAGCAAATCTTCTGCCTCATCTAAATAATCTTCAGCATCATCAGTATCCCCACTTGCATCATCTACATCATCCCAGGCCTCCGCAAGCTCATCTTCGATATCATCAATAGCATCATCTGCATCAGATTTATCAGCACGACCTGATGAACTACCAATTTCATCAAGAGCATCATCTACAATATTTTCAATATCATCAATAATATCCAAAACTTCTTCATAGTCCTGATCGTCATACGCATCTTCCGCATCTTCCAACAAATCATCAGCTTCATCAAGATAATCCTCAGCATCATCTACATCCTCACCGTCATCATCTGCAGCATTCACATCATTTCGAGCATCATCAATCAAAATTTCAACATCATCAATGGCATCTTTTGCCTTACTCTTTGTTGCATTTTTATTACTTGAACTCCCTCCATCGGCTTCATCATACGCATCATCTGCATCATTTATAGAGTTATCGGCATAATTTTCTGATTTTGAAAAGTTTTTTCCAAGAAAAGACTGTACGGCATCAAAAAAATTATCTTCCGCATCCCAATACATGTCTAAAGCATCATCATAGTTAGAATCATCAGTATCAAGATCATTAATAGCATCTCGCGCATCTTTTAAGATATTAATAGCATCTTGTACAGCATCTTTTGCACTTTGTTCTACAAATGTAACACTTGTATTTTGACTAACTACAGTATTAACAGCTGGAGAAGTATTCCCAAGAATAGAGGCACTTGAAAGAGCCAGATATTTAGCTCTCGAAACTGGCCCAAAATAACCAGTTGCAGGACTTACACCATTTGCTTTTTGCCATGCAATGACAGCTTTCTTTGTAAGAGTTTGGTATAAATTAGTCTCTCTTCCAGAAGAACCTACACCTGTCTCAGCAACAGTGTATCCTTTTTCATTTAAATATCTCTGTAAACACCTAACCTCCTCACTCACAACTCCAATATCTAAATCTTGAGTGAAGGTACAGATACTAGCAGCATTTGCTGTTGAAGAGGTAAATCCGAATATAAATAAAAAAGCTCCTAGTGACAAAAAATACTTACTACATCTCATGTTGTTGTTAAATTAATTTAAAACTTAATAGAATAATATCTTATAACCTTATTATTTTATCACACAAAAAACACACCCACATATAAGAATGTGCATATCTTTATTAAGACAATAATTCTGGAGATACGGGAACAATAAAAATAGCAATAATATACGTTAATCCCACAGGAATAATTGCAGTAGAGAGCGCGACTAAAAGAAAGAGTAATCTTAATATTTTAGGATCAATATTAAAATATTCACCCAGACCACCAATAACTCCTGCGAATACTTTATTATTTTGACTTCTGTATAGTTTTTTCATACATTTTATAGTACTCTATTAACGGAAGTCTTTCAAACACGCACCCTAGGCAAGGATGCCCCGCATCCCCGATCACCGATGCACCCCGCCAACCAATACAGGAAGGCGGGGATTTTTATATTATACAAGAATTCCTTTCTCTACGATATCCCTCACATAAGCATCAAGTTCAGGTTCGACCCTCATCTCTTCAACGCTCATCTCTTCAACGCTCATCCACTTATATGAAATATTCTCACTAGTATCCAATACTGGGTCACCTTCTGTTTCTCCCACATAAGAAAGACGCACAATGTGTCGCTCTTCATTTGGAATAATATCTTGCGCA
Source organism: Minisyncoccota bacterium (assembly GCA_905478465.1). Taxonomy (GTDB): domain Bacteria; phylum Patescibacteriota; class Minisyncoccia; order Phycocordibacterales; family CAJQIN01; genus CAJQIN01. The sequence goes on from CAJQIN010000012.1 coordinate 95,601, forward strand.
TGAATAAGCACAGGTTCTGAAGTAATAGTAAGTCCTGTTTCTTCTTGCACCTCACGTCTCAAATTATCAATAAGTATGGTTCCTGGATCTATACGGCCACCAACAATATCCCAACTTCCCTTAGTCTTTCCATATTTTTCAGACGAACGCTCGACGATTAAATACTTTCCTTCTTTATTTTTTAAAAAAATCTTGGCTCCAACCTGTAAAGTAATAGACATAATATTAATATTATACAATCTTAATATTTTAATGCACACTCCTTAAAAACTGCTATAATACGCCTCATATGGACGAAAAATTCAATAAACCGTACGACCCAAAGACAACTGAAGAAAATATCTACTCAATCTGGCAAGAATCTGGTTTTTTTAACCCTGACAATCTACCCCCAAGACATCAGAAACCTTTTACCATTGTAATGCCACCACCAAATGCCAATGGGAATCTACACACGGGGCATGCTCTTTTTATCACCCTTGAAGACATAATGACTCGCTTTAAGCGTATGAATGGATTTAAAGCTCTTTGGATACCTGGAGCAGATCATGCTGGTTTTGAAACTCAAATTGTATACGAGAAAAAACTCGAAAAAGAAGGACGATCTCGTTTTAAAATGGATCCACAAGATCTATATAAAGAAATATATGACTTCACTATTGAAAACAAGACAAATATGGAAAACCAAGTTCGTAGACTTGGCGCATCTTGTGACTGGTCTAGAGAAAAATTTACCCTTGATCCTGGTGTTATAAAAAATGTTCAAAAAACATTCGCTAAAATGTACGAAGATGGTCTAACCTATCGAGGAAATAGAATGGTGAACTGGTGTACAAAACATCAAACATCTCTTTCTGAAGTAGAAACTGAAACACAAGAAAAGGTAGATAAACTATATTATATAAAATATGGACCAGTAACAGTGGCGACCGTACGTCCTGAAACAATTTTTGGAGATGTGGCAGTAGCCGTTAATCCAAATGACGACCGCTATAAGCATCTAATAAACACAGAAATATCTGTTACTACACCTATCGGTGAAATGCTCCTAAAAGTTATCGGTGATGAATCCGTAGAAACAGATTTTGGTACCGGCGCACTCAAAATAACTCCAGCACATGACAAAAATGACTTTGAAATGGCCCTCAGGCATAACCTTCCATCTGTTGAAATCATTAACCAGTACGGAAAACTTAATGAAAAAACAGGAAAATATGCTGGACTAAAAATTAACATTGCTCGTGATGAAGTTGTAAAAGACCTTGAATTAATGGGACTCCTTGAAAAGACTGAAGAGTATACTCACCCTGTACCAACTTGCTATAAATGCGGTACCACTATCGAACCCCGCCAACTTCCTCAATGGTATGTAAAAATGAAGCCACTTGCTGAAATGGCATTAAAAGCAGTGCAAGAAAAAAAGGTAGTTTTCTACCCAGACAACTACAGAAAGATATTTAACTACTGGATGGAACACACAACTGACTGGAATATTTCTCGACAAATTGTCTGGGGTATTCCTATTCCTGCAAAAATATGTAATGCCTGTGAACATGGATTTCCTGACCTAGAAGACGCTATTACAAAATGTCCAAAATGTAACGGAGATGTTCGTAAAGACACGGACACTTTTGACACATGGTTTTCTTCTGGACAATGGCCACTCATTGTTACCGGTCACCCAGATAGTGACGATTTCAAAAAACACTACCCAACAGACATAATGGAGACGGGTTATGACCTCATCTTCAAATGGATACCTCGAATGGTTATCTTCGGTCTCTACCTTGCAAAGATTGTGCCCTTTCATACAGTATATTTACACGGACTTGTAAACGATGCTAAAGGAAAAAAAATGAGTAAGAGCAAGGGTAATGTTATTAATCCCCTAGATATGACAGCCCTCTATGGAACTGACGCCCTTCGTATGGCACTAGTGGTCGCTAATCCACCAGGAAGTGACACTTCTCTTTCAGAACCAAAAATAAAAGGGTACAAAAATTTTGCCAACAAAATATGGAATATTACCCGTTTCGTACTCTCAAACACAGAAGGAATATTTCTTGATGAATCACTCATTACTAATACTGCTGACAAGAATCTTCTTACGGAACTAAATACCTTAACCAAAGATATTACTTCCGACCTAAACGAACACAGATATCACCTTTCATCAGAAAAAATATATCATTATGCATGGCACCGTTTCGCAGATGAGATTCTTGAAGAAAGTAAAAATGTTATCTCAGGAGAAAATGCAGAAGATAAACTTTCTCGCCAGCACACCCTTATCTTTATACTAAAACGTATTATCACAGTTCTTCATCCTTTCATGCCTTTTGTTACTGAAGAGATTTGGAAAGACATTCCGGCTAATAAAACGGGGTTACTAATGATTGAGGAATGGCCTGAAAAATAATAATAATTTTTCATAAAAAAACACCAGTCTCGGCCTGGTGTTTTTTCTTTTACTCTATTTACTAGTTATTATACGAACGTATATGCTTGTCCGGGTTTTCCGGCTCGTCCTGTTCGTCCAATCCGGTGAACATACTCCTCATGAGTATTTGGCTGATCGAAATTGATAACATGACTTACATTTGGAATATCAAGTCCACGCGCAGCAACTCCTGTAGCAATAAGAATATTTACTCGCCCTCTCTTAAATGAATCTAGCGCCCGTTGTCTCTGTGGCTGTGATTTATTCCCATGAATAGCTTCTGAAGGAAATCCTAATCTTGTAAGCTCCTCAGCAAGTTTTTGAACAGAGTGTTTCATCTCTCCAAAGACAAGAACTTTTTCAAAATTATCTCGTGAAAGCATTTTTGTAAGTTCTTGTAATTTTGCTTCTTTTGTTCGAGCATGAATAATATCTTGTGCAATATGTTCCCCTGTCTCACTTGTACGAACAGATATCATAACAGGATCGGTCAACATAGTATCCAGTAGTCTCTTAATACCTGGTGTAATTGTGGCACTAAAACAAAGTGACTGTCTATCTCTCGGTAGCATACTGATTATATGATTGATATCAGGTAAAAATCCCATATCTAACATCTGGTCAGCCTCATCCAATACAAGAGTAGTCGTGTTCTCAAGTCTAAGTGCACCTCTGTTTACAAGGTCTTTGATACGTCCTGGTGTTCCAATAACCACTTGTGGACCTCGACGCAACTCTTTTACCTGATTGTAGATATTAAGACCACCAACACACAGCGTAGAATACAATTGCATTCGGTCTGTAAACTCTTTAAATTCTACCTGAATTTGTTGCGCTAGTTCTCGTGTTGGAGTAATAATGAGTACAGTATCTCGCGTTTGTTGTGTTTTTATTTTTTGAATAATCGGCAATACAAAAGCTGCAGTTTTTCCACTTCCTGTATTTGAAAGTCCTATAACATCTTTACCAGCTAGAATATGTGGAATTGACTCATCTTGCACACGTGTTGGGTTCACGTACCCCTTCTTTGTAAGGTTGTCCATAATATGTGAGTGGAAACCAAAATCAGCAAAAGTATGCATAGGTGTGTATACAGTGTCCTCGTGTACAGAAGGATTCAAGTTAACAAACTTATCATGGCTGATAGTTCTTGATTGTGATCTATTTCTTCCTCCACCGCCTGAGCGTTGACCTCTAAAAGGACGTCTGTTTTGAGTAAAACGTCCCCGTCCGCCTCGGTTTCGAGGCGTAAATGAATTGTTCATATATAATTTTATTTATTGTGTTTAATATCGCTTTTGAATAGCGATACTTCAGGAGAGATCGACATCCAACATTGATATAACTATCATAGCATTATCAAATACTCCTGTCAAGGATACATGCCACAAGTACAAAAACAACACATACCTTTTAGGTATGTGTTGTTTTTAAAATACACTCTCCGAAGAAATTATTTCTTCTTTTTTGCAGCCACCTTCTTCACAACTTTCTTTGTAGTAGACTTTTTTACAACTTTCTTTGTAACAGCCTTCTTTACAGCCTTTTTAAGAGCTCCTTTCTTCACTGTCTTTTTCACAACTTCTTTTTTAGCAACTTTTGTAGGTTCTTTTTTTTGAGTATCAGCAACCACCTCCTTATTCACAGTTTTTTTAGTGTCTGGAGTAGAAATATTATCTTTGATTATTTGAGTTAGTGTCTCAATCTTTCCTGCAACAATATCAAGCTGCTTCTTAATATCATCAATACGTCGATCAGATACTTGTGGTTGTGCAGCTGGTGCCCGCCCAAAGTCTTTTCGCGGTCGTTCGTTTGAACGTCCACCTGATCGATTATCTGAGTGTCCATGAGATTCCCCTTCTCTCATTTGAGAGAAACAGTCACTACAGTACACGGGCTTACTTCCATTTGGTCGAAACGGTACTTCACACTTCTGATGACACCCGTCACATGTTGCACCAAACATTTCAGCAGGTCCTGAGTCTCGCCCCCCAGAACGCCCACCACTAAAACGAGAACTCTTACCGCCAAAACTTGGTCGACTAAATTCCCTTGATCCTCCTCTGTTATTATTAAATCCTCCTTCTCGTCTTTCTCCTCCTCCACGTGGTCCATTAAATTTTGCCATTGAAATATTAATTAATTAGTTATTCGTATCTAAGACACATAGTATACACAGTTTTAAAATAATAGATACCACTTTTTGACATTAGGCAAATAAGTACCTTGAATTAACCAGCACGTTAAAGGGCGGGATCAAATAGTTTTCGTAATTTCTCTTTTTTATTTAAACACATCTTAGCTTCAAATAATTCGGGTAATACCTCTTTTTCAGAAAATATTGGACTTGTTGATATTTCAAGAAATTCATCAAATGTAACAGGCTTTAATATAATTTTTTCTCCGCCATCGAGATTCAGATCTGCAACTTTTTTGAGACCCTTAGCAATAAATGTATAGACAACCCAGTCAATCTTACTAGCTGGATGAGTTGCATTCCATAAAATAAACTCTTCTGCCTCATAACCAGTCTCTTCCAACAACTCTCTTTTTGCTCCAGCTAGAATTTCTTCTCCAGGATCTACCCTTCCTCCAGCTGCCCCCACAAAAGGCTCCTTCCCTGGTTGTTCTTGTTCAGTTAAAAGTATTTTTCCGTCAGGTAGAGTAGGAAATACTACAACTGTATCTGGTCTGGTCAGTTTCTCAAAAGTTGTCATTGTCCCATCAAACAACTCCTGTTCCCACTGAATACGCATCAAACATTATTCCTGAAAATACCTTTTGCGCATGTTCTGGAATAGGTTGTTTAGATTTTGGTCGTTCAATGTTCATATAAATATAACAATTAATTTTATACTGAAAATTTCTATATTTTTAAATATAACACTTTATTCCCCATCTTTTCTATACACATCCTGAAATCACCAGACTCCAAAACAACTGTTTGTGTATTTATGTTCGGATGAAATCCAAGATGATCATTATCTAAGAGTTCTATATCTAAAACAAAAACAACCTCTTTTTCTGCATCATTCAAAAGACCAAATGGAGATACTGAGCCACGGGTAACATTAAGATATTTTTTAAGCCTTTCTTCACTAGCAAAACTCAGATCTTTTTCATCAAGTTTTTCTGCCAGATCATCTAAACTTATCTGCTTAAAAGCAGGTAATGTTACAAGATAATGCTTATTACCCTTTCTATTTCTTAAAAAGAGATTCTTATTTTCACCAAATTCTATACCTTGATAAACATCTCGTGCGTCATTTACACCAAATACAGCCACATGCTCATGGAGTTTATATGGAATACTATATTGTTTCAAAAAATCAAAAACATTTTCCATTTTAAAAGTATACCAGACAAGCTTGCAAACAGAATTGAAAGTATGTATTGTTTTATTAAACACTGCACCTTGTTACTATTTTTGTATCTTTTACAAGAGAATTTATAATGTTCCCAAGCAATTTAATCGAAGCTGTAAATCTGCTTGTTGATGTTTGTGAAGAATTAACAGATATAGAATATCCGTACACATGTATCACAGACAAAACCAATCTGGCAATTTTTAAAATTGGAATGAGTACGCTTGGCCAAGGTGAGCTTCTAGAATTCAATCACCTTATTAAAAAATATTTCGGGGTCTCTTTCTCCAAAGACGAAATTCAAAACGTCACCAACCCTGGAACACTAACTCTGCGAGAAATTGCCCAGAGTTTACTCAAAAAACTAGAAAACTCTCCAGAACAATCGGCTGCTTAACCAATTACGAAGCAACCATAAAGGCGTACGATGTATTACATCGTACGCCTTTATCACACCCCCCAACTCTTTCATACAAATAATTATTTATATTTTTATAACAATCCCGCCACAAACTGATATACAAAATACCAATAAAATATTCCACTTGCTATCAAAACCGTGTTAGTTATCCAACCCGGACGAATAAACTGCGGTAATTTGAAGTTATTCAGGTATAACAACAAAGGTATGTAGATTGCCATAACTAATCCCCCCAAAACAGATGTAATTATTAATAGAGTAAAAGGTTGTTGAAATGGCACAAGAAGAGCACTGATAACAACAAAGGCAAACATCAATCCATAATACAAATGATGTATGGACACTCTGTTAGCCCACATAAACACAGGAATCATTTTTCCGACTCTTGAATTAGTATGAACAATATCTGAAACAATTCTTGTCAAAGCATCAAGTACTGTCCACATAACAGAGAAGAGCATTAGATATGCCATAAAAAGATACAATTTCTCTCCCCATATCCCCCAAGAATCACTAAAAATTTTTGCTTGTGCTGAGACAAGGTCTAACCCTTCTGGAATAATTCCCTGGGGTGAAAGTACGGCATAAGCATTCACAGATAATAGAAGTAGCGTAACAAGACCCAGAAGCCAAAAAATAATACCCTGATCGATCCTCACGAAGGTCATCCAACCCTTCCAATGTTTTCTATTCTCAGGAGTATCTTCAAAGGTATACCCTGTTACAGAAACAGCTTCTGCTTTTCCTGAAATTGGATTCGCAATACGCCCAACATACTTTGCCATACCCAGTTGTTTATCTCTGTACCATAATGAAATGGCCAAATTCAGCATTCCACCAGCACCAGCGAATACTATAGCCCCAAGTAATAATGACCAATCAGCATTATCTGGAACATATCCAAAATTAATAACACCCTGGAACATTTCAATAAGCAATGTTCCATTCAAGTTCTTGAAACTAATAATAATAAGTAACAGAAAGAAAGTTGGTACGGTAAATTTTAGTGTTTTTTCCAAGACTCCATAGGCAACTTTTCCTGAAAATGTAATAGCAAGTACCAAAGCAAGAGATAACCATGACCAGACCATGTAACTTCCAAAACCAAACAAAGAAGAGAGTATTGTACCAAGTGCAGCAGCCCAAGCAGGCCATACATACAGCAAAATAGCAGCAAAAAACCAGAAAACAGGAGAGAAGCTCAATATCCGTGCAGACGACGTGAAGAAACTTTCTCCTGTTGCAAGTGCATGACGTGCAACCTCTTGGTTTATAAAATACTGTATTGTAATTCCAATCAATCCTAACCACAGAATAGCTAGACCATACTTAGATACTAAATGAGGCCACAAAATAAGTTCACCTGTACCCATTGCCATTCCAACAACAACGATACCCACACCTATGGCTTTCTTCCAATTAAAAGGTGGTGGAAGTTCTCTATATTCTAACGATGGAATTGTATTCATATTACCTTTATTTAATTACTAACTATTATAAACAACCTTGCGCTTTCAAAAACTCAGTCACACTTGGAGAATCTCCGGCAATTATCTCATCCACCCTCGAACTACCAATTTTTTCTCGAAAACACTTTTCTTGTTCAGGGGTAAACTGGGAAGGTATATCTGCAGGATCTATACCGATAGTTCTAAGTGTCTTCTCTTGGGAGTCCGAAAGAATCGGATTTACATCCATCAAGTCAGCAGAAATAGAAGAAGTGTCTTCTTGCTCCGTATTAAAAATAATAGACCGTATATTAAAAGGATTTCGTATCAAGATATACCCTACTAAAAGTATTATGATGAAAAAAATAATACCCAGCATTATGAAAAAAAATTTAAAAAAAGACTTCATTACCCATAAGTATACCAGAAAGAATTATTCAAAAAAATACAAAACCTCTAAACATCTTCCTCTCCAGGCTCAAAATACTTTTGTTTTTGCATCTTAAAATACCCTTGTCGTAATTTTTTCAACTTATTCTTTTTTTGCCTTTCTAGTTCTTTATTATTTTTTGCATCAAGACGAACCTTTTCTTCTTTTAGTTTCAAATATGAATTATATCGCTTTTGTTCCAACACCCCTGAATCAAGTGCTTTTTGTATAGCACAACCTGCACTTTTCTGATGATCACAATCACGAAACTCACACAAACTCAATAATTCTTCAATATCAGAAAATATATCCACATTAACATCCTCGATAAGTCCAAGTTCTCGCATACCAGGAGTATCAATCAAATATCCTCCTGAAGGCAAGGTAAACATCTGTCGAGATGTTGTAGTGTGTCTTCCGCGACTATCATCCTCTCGAACCTCTTCTGTCACCTGAACATTCTGTGACAATAACCAATTTGTCATTGTTGATTTACCCGAACCAGAAGATCCTAATAAAACTGTAGTAATATCTTTTTTAAAATATTCAAGTACTTTTTCCATATTCAAACCCGTTACAGAACTAACTGCATGTACAGGATTATCTGGAAATCTAGATAAAACTTGTTGAACAAACTCCTCTGGATCAGAAACAATGTCGGCCTTATTTAGTAATATAACGGAATCAATACCACTCTGTTTAGCAAGTATCACATATCTCTCAAGGCGATTTAAATTAAAATCACCATCAAGCCCTACCACAATACAGATCAAATCAATATTTACAGCAATAACTTGTGGCTCAGCATTCCCAGAAGATTTTCTTACTATCTCTGTCTTTCGAGGAAGAATACTTTCTATAGTTACTTGGCCTTCAGAGTTGGGTTCATATACAACATAATCACCCACTTTAGGATATTGATTATCTTTAGTATGAAATTTTCCCCTAACCACTCCAATATACTCCTTACCATCATCAAAAATAACGTAGTTTGTCTTATGTTCTTCTATAACTCTTCCTGTATGCATTAAATGCAGTATAACAAATATATAAAAATACTAATAAAAAAATCAAAAAAACATGAACTATCCACCCAAAACTATACTAGAAAAATTTATTTAATCGATTGTTCTAGTTTCTCTGAGAAGAGACTGATATTCTTGTGGAAAATTAAAATCTTTGGCAGCACTTATCATAAGACCTAGGTAGTGTCTGGATGGCTTCAGAGAATAACTACTTTTTTCCACAACCTCATAAGTCTGAGCCACATATTCCTGACCATCTTCACTGATTACTTTAACAGTAAATCTTTTGTATTTATTTGGATGTTTCTCATAATCATCTAGCCTAAAAATATCACTTTCATCTACCTCATACAAAAGACCCCACACAGAATCACTCTTACTCTTTACAACATCAGCACATCCACATTTTCTTTTAGGTGAAAAGATAGTAAAATCAATTATATAATTTTTCAGCAGAGCTTTTCTAATAAACCTTGAGTTAGGACACCTCTCTTTCATCTGACCCCTATCCATATTTGATCCATATGCAAAATAATATTTCATAACCACAAGTATAGCAAAAACACCCCTTATGGGGTGTTTTTGCTATATTAATTAAACTATGACTATTGGTATACACTCCGTTCTCTGAATGTATCTCAAACTGGCTGCCCGACAAGGACTCGAACCTCGATTTCCTGGACCAAAACCAGGCGTCACTACCATTAGACGATCGGGCAATTAATTTATATTATCACATATTCCCTCAATCCAGCCCATAACTTTTCGATTGAGATCTGTACTCCTGCTAACGCGTATTCTTAACAATCCCCAATAACTATCACCTGTATTTTTTCGGACAGTTTTAGGATTATGTTTTTTGTAATACACGTAAGTAATTGCACTCTCAGGAAATCCCGTTACCTGAGACCAATTATTTTTTATATCTTTTACACGACATTTTGCTGTCTCATGTACATACAAAGACAACTTTATCCTATCTCGTGTAACTAGCACTATATCAATTAACCACTTGATATACAACTTTATCATTCTAGGGTCCGAATTCCCAAAATCTAACCCTGAAGACGGTCTGAGCTTTTTCGCTTTTGACCCCTCGGCCCAATAAAGTGCTGTACCGATAAGCCTCAACTCTTGCTTTGAAAGATTTTCAATATCTTTCTTTGCCTGAATAATGATTTTTTGCGTAGATTCTATTCTTTGTTTTTGTCGAGCTTCAGCACCTCTTTTTTGTGCGGCAATACGTTTTTGTGTGAGTTTTTGTTTCTGTGGTTTTGCAAGATTAACCTCCAAGAACCACAGAGAAAGTGTTGATTTTGCAACAGAAACAACTGATAAAATCTCTGAATAAGTTTTACCCGCCTTTCTCAAAGCAACTGCTTTCTTCTTTTCTTCAATTTTAGGTATCATGGTAGGATATACTTATCTTACCATGATACCTACCGCTAAGAACTCTACCCTTTTGAAATATCAATAATCGCAAGTTCCAAAGGGAGCTCCGGAAGAAAAGCTATTTTAATTTCATCATATGCCCGAAGAAGGGTCAGCAGAGTTTGTGAATTATATTCATAGGTACTATTTTTTGAAATTTCCAAAAGAAATTCAAAATCATCTTCAGATGTTTGCACCTTAATAACATGCTCCATCTTTGGCGCATAACGAAGCAACAAAAGAAAACGCATTCTCTGTAAAACAAGTTTAAAAAACACCTTCATTTCTACATTTGCATCAACTGCTTTTTTAACAGCCTCAATTCCCTTTTCTGTATCCTTTTCTACAATACCTCTAATATACTGATGGATAAGAGTTGTTTTAGGCGCACCCGTAATCCTCTCTACCTCCTCTACTGTAATGGTCTTATCTACAGATGAAGAAATAACTTTCTGTAACATACCAAGAGTGTCTCTAAACGAACCATCACCAAGAAGAGCAATGAGATCTGCAGAAGATGTCTCAAAAGTATACCCCTCTTTTTCTGCCACACGCTGTGTCATTAAAGAAAGAGTTTTCTGATTTGGTTTTTTAAAATTATGAACCTGACAACGAGAAACTATAGTTTCTGGAAGCTTTTCTATTTCTGTTGTTGCTAGAACAAAAATCACATGCGCAGGTGGCTCTTCCAGAGTTTTCAAAAATGCATTGAATGCTGATTTTGAAAGCATATGCACCTCATCAATAATATAAAATTTGTATGTTGAATGGAAAGGTAGAGTACTCACAGACTCCTTGAGTTCACGAATATCATCTACCCCAGTATTTGATGCGGCATCTATTTCATAGACATCACTTTCATTTGTTTTCAGGGCTTTAGCAAAAATACGTGCAATAGATGTTTTCCCTGTTCCACGTGTACCCGAAAAAAGATACGCATGTGCTATTTTCTTTGTTTCGATAGCACCCTCAAGTGCCTGAACAACTTGTTCCTGACCGATAACATCTTTAAATGTTTCCGGGCGATACTTTCTATACAATACAGTTTCTGACATATGAGAGCATTATAGCAGATAATACTTGAACAATAAAAAAACAGGACAACGATTATGTTGTGCCCTGTTTGTTGAGATTTGCTGACTGTCCAGTGTTTCTCGAAAGCTCTTATATCTCTTCTACGGAATCAAAAAATTGCAAGAGAAACTCCCCTTTGCCAGATCAGCATGAGATTAAAAATCTCATAAAATGACGGAAAACAAAACTACTATTCAATTGTCAGAATCTTTCTTAAAGATATCAAACACCCTTTTCATTGTCAATAAACCTCTCCACCACTTCCTCCACCTCACCCACACTACCGGTATCCATCAATTCTGACCGTAGCTCCTTTGAACCAGTCCACCCTGTGACGTATGCTTTAAAATGTTTTTTCATAATAGAAAAATTCTTCACATCACCAAGAATATCCTCAAACAATTTTGTATGCTCTAAAAGCGCCTTTAATATCTCTTCCGCACTTTTTTCTTCTTTTTTTTCTGTTGTACTAAAAAACCAAGGATTACCAAAAATACCTCTACCTACCATTACCCCATCACAACCAGTTTCTTCAACTCTTTTATTAGCCTCTTCTCTAGAAGAAACATCTCCATTACCAAAGATAAGTGTCTCACTTCCGAATTCATCACGAATCTCAACGGCACGCTTTATAACACTCCAGTTTGCAGGAACCTTTGACAACTCTTTTCTTGTGCGCGCATGAAGTGTGATGAGCGCAGGTTTTGTTTCCAACAACACAGGTAACCATGTTTCTATTTCATTTTTATTATATCCAATACGAGTTTTTACTGACACAGGCATATCACTCGCACCCTCTTTAGCAGCTAAAATTAATTCCTGTGCAAGCTTTGGATGCTTTATAAGCGCAGACCCTGCTATTTGTTTTTCCACACTCCTGTCAGGACATCCCATATTAATATCAAAACCATCAAAACCAAGTTCACGACAAAGTGCAGCTGCTTTTTTCATCCGTGCTGGATCTGATGTAAACATTTGAGCCACAATAGGTCGCTCATCTTCTGAGTAAAGAAGATCCCTCAATAGAAGATTGTATGCCTTATCACCCCCAAGAAACATTCCATCAGCAGACACGAACTCTGTCCATGTAACATCAGGCTTGCCATACCTTGCAAACATACGCCGAAAAGCAGGATCTGTAACATCCGCCATTGGCGCCAGCACGATAGCAGGTTTTTTTATATCTTTCCAAAATCCATATGACATATACAGAGAACAATAAGGGACTTATACCTTGTTTGCAAGAGCAGACTCTAATTCTAGATAACAATGTCTTCTTTTGACAAAGTCACAACATCTCCACCTTTCACGCGACCCTCAAGCATTAATTCAGCAACCTTCTTCTCTACAGTATTTTGGATAACACGATTCAGCTCCCGAGCACCAAACTCTGTACTTGCACCGCACTCTACTAAATATTCTTTTGCATCTTCTGAAAGCCTTACATCTATACCCTTCTCCCTAACTCTTTTCGCAAGCTTTCGCACCATAATATCTGCAATCTTTATAAAATGTTCTTTATTGAGCGGATGAAAGACAATGACTCCATCAAAACGATTCACAAGCTCCGGCTTAAACACGCCCTCACGAATTACACTATCTATAATTTCTTTGGTACGAAGTGACACATCATCTCCTTTTTTAGAATATTCCCATATCAATTCACTTCCTGCATTTGAGGTTGCCACAATAATAGTATTTCTAGCATTTACTTTCTCGCCTCGCATATCTGTAAAAATTCCCTCATCAATAATCTGCAAAAAAACATCCAGAACGTTTTGATGTGTTTTTTCAAACTCATCAAGAAGAAGTACTCCATAAGGATTTTCTCTAAGCATTGAAGTTAATATTCCAGGCTTATCACTCTCAAAAGAACCTATCAATTTACCCAATGCATCTTCTGTTTTATATTCAGACATATCAAGACGCATAATTTTATTTTCATCTCCAAAAAAACTTTCGGTTAAAGCTTTTGTAGTTTCTGTTTTTCCAACACCCGTTGGTCCCATAAAAAGAAAAGATCCAATAGGTCGTTTTGGATTTGATATCCCTGAACGTGCACGACGTAATGCACTAGCAATAGCTACAATAGCCGTATCTTGTCCAATCACTCGTTTATGCAAATACTCCTCAAGATTAAGAAGTGTTTCTTTTTCTTTTTCAGACACATCCGATGTAGGAATACCTGTTTTCTCTTCAAAAATTCTATACACATCTTTCTCTGTAATAAGAGACATTTTATTCTTTTCAATACGTGTACGAATATCCACCAGGATGTCTGACACCTCATCGATAAGTGAGTCATTAACAAAATACCTCTCGACACCAGTAACGACAGCATCAATGGCATCATAGGTAAAAAATACATTACTTCGACGTTCAAAATATGTTACATAATTCTCTACAATTGCTCTAAGTATTTTTATATCTTTATCATCAGAAATAATATTTTCAAAACGTTCCCGTAAAATACTATTTGGTTCAATCATTTGATGGTACGCATTTTTTTCTGCAAAAGCTAGAATTTGCACACCCCTTGAAGCAAGATACATATCAAGAAGCGAAGGTACTACTGCACCTATTGAAAGAGCATTTTTTACAAATCCTGGAAAATCTGGAATAACCAAAATAATATTTCCTGCTGAAATAATTTGGCTCAAAATTCTAATAAAAGTTTGTTCAAAAATAGCCTTTTCTTTTGTTTCAGCAATAAGACCTTCTGTATCTAGCACAAAAAGTTGTTTATGCTCAAGTAATGGATGAATATTTCCACTGGCTATTCTTTTTTCAAGAATAGGAATAATATGCTCATCTTCTTTGTCACCAACAATAAGTGCATTCGCCTCTTTGGATCTGATCAAAGTCTTTTCTATGAGATTAATTTCATCAGTAAAATATTCCTGTAAAACATCGCTATACCGATCAATAACAGGTAGAGCAAACTCCTCAAGCAAATAAGCTCGTCCAAAAGAAAGCTTCGTTCCCACACTTGGAATACGAAAAAGATTTTCTTGTGACCACCAACGTCTTTCTTGTAGCAACATATACTCCCTCTGCTCAATCCAATGGGCCACATTTTTTACCCGTTCCATCTGCACCGACTGTGCAAACAAAAATTGTTGAAAAGCAGGATCATTAGTCACAAGTGATACGAAAATATCAGATAATGTCACGGAAGCACTTTGTCCTACCTCTACAGAATCCATAGATATTTTTATACGATTGACGTCTTTTATAAATTCCTTAATCAAAGCATCCGAAATACCAAGACGTACAAGCAAAACTCTTCCCATTCTTGAGTGCATGAAAGACTTTGTCGCATCATCCTTGGACAAATAAAGTAATACCGAGGCAGCACTTACAGTCATGCCTGTTTTTTTATTCAGAGTATTTTGAAGAGAATTATAAAACATCTCCAGAGACATCCAGACTAACCAAAAAGCAGATAGTAGGTACAGAGAAGCAACAGCATAATCTTGATCACCAAAAACAGCAAAAGTTTGTAGTGCTACAAGAACTACAATCATTAATGTATACAGAGTAAGTAACTTCCGACGAGTATGCATACTTAGATATCTATCCATAGAAAAAATAGGTCTGTAGTATCTAGCCCTTTTTTGTAGAGTTTGTAGTGTCATATTAAAAAAATAACATAAGGCTATAAATAATCATTCCACACACAATAACAGGCAACATGATCCACAACACAAGCGCAACTAGACCTAAAATAACAGTAAAAGTAATAACTATTAGCCCGCACAAAATAAGAACGCTACGTGCAAAAAAACCAACAACCCTCATTAAGGTATTAACAATAAAAGTAGAAACCCATTCGCCAATGTTAAATCCCTTTGCATATCCTTCACCAAGCCTGCCGTACGTAGAAAAAAGTGTCCGAGAAAGAAGAGGTATTGAAAAATAGTAATAGAAAAAAGTTACAAAATTAGTCCACATACGTATCCCCTGAAGGATTGCTCGACTATAGTGCCAAGAAAAATGATGTATAGTATCCATACAAATAGTATACATCTTCATGCATATTATTAACACACAAACCCTAACAGCTATTGAACTTTGTAGAAAACTTTTCCTGGCAAACGAGCATCTACGTAATCAATAAAACTTCCATCTTCAATTTCATATAAAAAACTATCCTGGGACAAAAGAATAGAAACGTTTTCAAATGTCTGCGTAAGTCCAGTATTTAGATCAACAAATAAAGAACCTCCATTTTGGAGTCTGAAGGTTAAATTAGAATCCTTCTCAAAATTTAACCCTGTGATACGTAACATATAGGCATCTGATTTTGCATTTACGGCATTAACAAAAGAAATTATTTTTTGAAATGTTTCTCTTGGTACATACTGAGCTCCCAATGGCTCACCCTGTATACGCCCTGAATATTTCATCAATACACCATCAGAATAATTTGGTGATTTTTCAAAGACATATCCGCTATTATCAATAAAATAACATTCTTCTTTTTCTGACACATACCTACACCACACACCAATTTCTTGCCGCTCTTTAACGGTAATTTTTAAAGTTTTTGTGTGAAAAATATCTAATTCTATAGAATATTTTTCAATCTCAGGATAATTTAAAGAAAGAGCGTCTTCTATGTTAGATTTTGGATATAAAAAAATATTTGTTTTTGGAATTAACCACAGATATTTACCTTCTAATACACTGCCCACATCTTCTGATACTCGAGTACTCAAAGATGTGTACTCACCTTCAACATACACTTCCTGTATTTGTAGATAATTTAGTCGTAATACATATATACAACCAAAAACAATAGCAAGTATCAATAAACAAAATACCCCCAGCTTCCACTGTAGTACTTTTTTCTTTTTCTTTCGTAATTTTTTAGAACGTAATGTACGAATAGACATACACTTTTACTGAGAATTTGGAGATGATATAACATCTTTTCCAAGATATGGACGCAATACTTCTGGAACACGAATTGAACCATCAGCTTGCTGAAAATTTTCAAGAAGAGAAACAAGAATACGTGGAGTTGGAATAGCAGTACAGTTTAACGAGTGGGCATATCTTAACTTTCCGTCTTCTGCCTTGTAGCGAGTATTAAAACGCCTGGTTTGATAGTCGTGGAAATATGATGCACTAGAAATTTCTCTATAGGTATTTTCTTTTGGTACCCAAAGCTCTGTATCGTACTGCTTCACCTTACTTGCAGACAAATCTCCCGTACAAATAAATAAACGCCTATATGGAATACCAAGTGTTTCTATAAACTCTTCGACATTTTTATTTACCTCTTCGAAAAGAGCATCTGACGCCTCATGACTAGCCTCACAAAGTATAAGTTGTTCCCACTTATAAAATTCATGTACACGGATAAGACCCTTTACATCTTTACTATGACTTCCCGCTTCTCGACGAAAACACGGAGAAAAAGCCAAATACTTTCTTGGTAATGTCTGTTTCTCAAGAACTTCATCAGAATGATATGCCATCATGGCAACTTCAGATGTTCCTGTTAAATATTCATCATCTTGTGTTTTAAACAAATCATTTTCTTCTCCTGGCAAGTGTCCTGTTCCATAGAAAAATTCTTTATGTAAAATTGCTGGAGTAATGAAGGGACTGAAACCACGCTTCAAAAAGAAATCTCGAGCATAGTTCCAAATAGCCCAAGAAAGAAGTGCTCCATCATTCTTGAGAAAATACCCACGAAACCCATGCACCTTTGTCCCTCTGTCAAAATCAGCCATATCAAGATTCTCCATCAAAGTAATATGGTCCCTTGGTTCAAAATCAAATACCGGTTTTTCTCCCCAAACCTTTGCTTCAACATTATCTTCTTCTCCCGCACCTTCTGGCACAGACATATCAGGAATATTCGGAACCTGCAACATTAAACCTTGCCACTCCTTCATAACACTTTTTAGTAACTCTTCTTTCTTCTGAAGTTCCTCTTTCAAAATAGTCATTTCTGCGATAAGAGTTTGTTTCTCCTCAATAGACACCTGTGTGATCCTCTGACTCACTTCATTTTGTTTTGTACGAAATGCCTCCACCTCCTGAATATGAGTTCGACGAGCATCATCAACTTCTATAAGTTTTTGTACGTCAAAATCTAAACCCTTCTTTTTAGCAGATAATTCTATGACTTCTTTATTTTCTCGTATAAATTTAATATCTAACATATTCCTTATATAGTACCAGAAGTGATACAATTCTGGAATATGGACGATATTCAAACACAATCCATCCCTACACTTCTCCAGGAAATCAACGACCCTCCAAAAAGACTCTATCTTCGGGGAAAACTCCCACCAGACGAAGTGCCTAGAATCTGTTTTGTTGGTTCAAGAAAATACACAACCTATGGCAAAGACGTGTGCGAGCATCTCATCCGAGCACTCAAAGGATACGATGTCTCTATTGTCTCAGGTCTTGCTCTTGGTATTGATAGTATCGCCCACAACACAGCCCTGGAGTGCGGACTGCACACTATTGCTGTCCCAGGATCCGGTATTAGTGATACAGCTATCTATCCCCGCAGCCACCTCTCTCTTGCCCAGAAAATTCTTTCTTCAGGAGGAGCACTCCTCTCAGAATTTGAACCAGATTTCCACGCAACAAAGTGGAGCTTTCCTCAAAGAAATAGAATCATGGCAGGTTTATCTAATATAGTAATTATTATTGAAGCTAGTGATAAATCTGGAACACTAATAACGGCACGTCTTGCCATGGAATATAATCGAGAAGTCTGCGCCGTCCCAGGGCCTATCTTTTCCAAAAATTCAGAAGGCCCACACAGACTCATTCGAGATGGTGCGACACCTATCACATCAAAAAAAGATTTATTAGAAGTTCTTGGTTTTGAATCAAACACAAAACCACTGACACAAAAGAAACTTTATTTCGACCTATCTGAAGATGAACAAAGTATTCTGACACTTCTTGAAAAGGGACCGCAGAGTAAAAATGATATTGCAGAAAATACTAGTTTCTCTATTTCACACACAAACATCACTCTCTCACTTATGGAATTAAAAGGATTAGTAAAAGAATTTTCTGGAAAAATACACATAAAATAATTTTAAACCTTGCAGAAAAACTACATATAGTGTACTAATATCTTCAATGGCAACCAAAACAAAAAAACTTTTTATCGTTGAGTCTCCTGCAAAAGCAAAGACTGTTTCAAAATATATTGGAGATGATTATGTGGTACGAGCTTCTATTGGACACGTGCGTGACCTTCCCAAGAGTAATAAAAATGCAGTTGATATCAAGGCAGGTTTTGTACCAAGCTACATCATTAGTCCTGGAAAAGAAAAAGTCGTATCCGAACTCAAGGCTCTAGCAAAAGATGCAAAAGAAATACTTCTCGCAACTGACCCCGACCGCGAAGGCGAGGCTATAGCATGGCACCTTTCAGAACTTCTGGGCGGCAAAAATATAAAGCGTGTCACCTATAACGAAATTACCAAAGAAGCAGTTCAAACTGCTCTCAAAAAACCACGACCCATCGACATGCACCTCAAAGAAGCACAGGAAGCAAGACGAGTGCTCGACAGACTCTTTGGGTATGACCTATCTGGACTTATCTGGAAAAAAGTTCGATATGGCCTTTCTGCGGGAAGAGTACAGTCACCAGCTCTTCGCATTCTCATGGAAAGAGAACGGGAAATTCGCGCCTTTAATCCCGAAACATTTTGGACCATTACGGCGGACGTAACCGCACCAAGTAAAGAAACTTTCTTACTCACTTGTGCCGAAGAACCCAAAGAAAAAGAACGTCTAGATTTTATAGTAAAAGAAGCAAAAAAAGGAAAATGGATTGTTTCTAAAATAAAAGAAAGTCCTGCAAAACGTGCACCAAAACCACCATTCATCACTTCAACACTCCAACAAACAGCAAGTACTCGACTTGGTTTTTCACCATCACGAACAATGGGTATTGCTCAGAAGCTATACGAATCAGGACACATCACATATATGCGTACAGATAGTCCGAACCTGAGTGTAACAGCGATGTTGTCAGCAGAAGAAACTATCAAAAAACTTTTTGGAGATTCATATTATGAACGTCGAGCATATAAAGCCAAAGGCAAAAATGCCCAAGAAGCACATGAGGCTATTCGTCCAACACAATTTGAAAATAAAGATGCCGGATTAACAACAGAACAAAGAGAACTGTATAGACTAATATGGTCACGAACCCTTGCGAGCCAGATGACTGATGCACAAATGACAAAAACAAAGGTTTTGGTAAAAGTGGGCGAAAATAAAGATATGCCATTTTTTGCAGTGAACGGTTCTAGATACACTTTCGACGGATGGATGAAAGCCGATCCTGCATCACGCCGAGAAGACATTGAGGTACCGAAAGTAACAGAAAAAGACCTCTTAACACTAAAAGAACTCCACCCTGAAGAAAAACAAACACAACCTCTATCACGATACTCTGAAGCAGGACTTATCAAAGAACTCGAAAAAAGAGGAATCGGACGACCGAGTACATATGCAAGTATTATCAAAACCCTCGAAGACCGTGGATATGCCACAAAGGAAGGTCGAACTCTTTTTCCTACTGACACAGGAGATGTGGTTAGTTCTTTTGTCGAAGAAAACTTCGCAGATTATATTAGTGACTCTTTCACAGCAGAGATGGAAGATAACCTTGATGATATTGCTGATGGAAAAAAAGAGTACGTCAAGATATTAAAAAACTTCTACACTTCTTTTACAAAAGATATCGCTTCAAAAGAAAATATCCCAAAAATTACCGACCTCGGACCAGCAGATAAAAAACACAAATGTCCTACCTGCAATAAAAAAATGGTTATCAAATTAGGAAGAATGGGAAAGTTTCTATCATGTGCCAACTATCCAGACTGCACAGGAGCACTTACCTTAGAAGGAAAAGAAATCGCCAGTGATACACCCATTGGAACACACCCTGATACAGGAGAATCTATTTATGTAAAAATAGGGCGCTTTGGTCCATATGTACAACAAGGAGAGAAAGTTAAAGGTTCAAAAATAAAACCTCGAATGGCAAGTATTCCAAAAGAAACTGATCCTGAAAATATAACAATGGAAGAAGCCCTTACCTACCTTTCACTTCCACGTGATCTTGGAACACACCCTGATACAGGAGAATCTATCGTTGCTAACAATGGACGCTTTGGTCCATACATAGCGCACAATGGAGAATTTAGGTCAATAAAATCACCAGACGATGTTTATAAAATTACTTTTGATCGTGCCCTAGAAATGCTCTCAATACCAAAACCACTGCCAAAAGGTGTGACACTTTTCAAAGAACTTGGAAAACATCCAAAAACAGGAAAAAAAATTGATCTTCTTGAAAGTAAAAAAGGTCTATTTTTGAAAAAAGGACTTCGACGTATTTTTATTCCTGACCATCTTGATCCAAAAACACTAACAATAGAAGATGTTGTGAAGCTACTGGGATAACACAAAATAACACCTTTATAAAAATAACTAGATACTATCTAGTTATTTTTATAAAGGTGTCCAATAATATTCTTAAGTAAACAACCTCTACCGTAAAATAGTCATTCTTATTACAAAGAAAAATTCTTTATAGAATACAAATCATCATCCTCTTCCGGCTCTTCTTGCGGAAGAGATTCATTTTCAATTTTATTATCCTCAACAGGGTCATGTTCGAAACCTGCAACCTGTTCTGCCTCAACATTATTTCCCTCTACATGCATGGCATTGGTTATATTTGCACTTGTCTCATTTTTTACTGCCTCAAACAACTTTCGTAACTCATCTTTTGAAATAAAATCAATTGAAATAATTCCCCCATGTTCAAAACGTTCAATATTTACCCGCGTTCCCAAACTATCTGAAAGTCCCTGCTGAAGTTCCACAAGCTCAGGATCATCGATATATTTCTTTCTTCGTACTTTATCCTGTGCAATACGCCTAGACATCTTTTCTGTCTCACGCACATTAAGTTTTTTGAAAATAATCTCTTTTAAAAGTACTGCCTGCTCATCAACTCTGTCGTTCAGCATTCCTAGCGGACGAGTATGTCCTTCGGAAATCTTTCCTTCTGCAAGTGCCTGTAGAACTGGTTCTGGGAGCTCAAGGATACGAAGGGTATTGGTCACATACACACGACTCTTACCCACCTTCTTCCCTACCTGCTCATGAGTGAGCCCAAAATCAGCCACAAGACGCTTAAAAGCTTTAGCTCGATCTATTGCATTCAAGTCTTCTCTTTGAACATTTTCGATGATAGCAAGCTCAAGTTTCATCAAATCATCTTCTGCACCTGTTTTGATGAGAACAGGAACTTCTCGAAGTCCTGCAAGACGTGAAGCACGAAGACGCCGTTCTCCAGCGATAAGTTCATACCGAACAGCAATACCACCTTCTGGTTTCTGAATTTCTTTTCTGGTAACAACAAGAGCCTGAAGCACTCCATACTGACGAATAGAGTCAGCTAGACTCTGTAGCTCTGTCTGATTGAACTCTCGTCGAGGTTGATACGGATTAGGTTCGATCTTGTCGACCTCAATCCAGAAAATTGAATCTTGATAAAACTGTGACATGCGAATATTTTAGCACGTCTTAAGGAGTTTCTTAAGTTGAAATTTTTTGGTAGTATCTCTTTATTGCCGGAGTGGTGGAATTGGTATACACGCACGACTCAAAATCGTGTGGCGCAAGCCTTGAGGGTTCAAGTCCCTCCTCCGGCACCGTGAAAAAACTCATAGTAATCCTGGGACCAACATCCTCTGGCAAAAGCGACCTAGCCGTTGATATTGCAAAAAAATATTCAGGAGAAGTCATCTCTGCTGATTCTCGCCAAGTATACAGGGGCCTTGATATAGGAAGTGGAAAAATCACCAAAAAAGAAATGCAAGGCATACCACATCACTTATTAGATGTCGCATCACCTAAGCGAGTTTTTGAGGTCACAGCCTATCAAAAAAAGGCGAATAAGGCTCTTGCTGATATCTGGAGTAGAGACAATATTCCTGTTCTTTGTGGAGGTACAGGATTCTACATACAAGCAGTTGTTGACGGAACTGTTTTTCCAAAAGTACCACCGAACAAAAAACTACGTGCGGAACTAGAAAGCATGCCCCTCCAAGAACTCCAAAAAAAACTCCAAAAGCTTGACCCCAGAAGATACAAAGAAATAGATATCCAAAACCCCAGAAGACTTGTTCGTGCTATCGAAATAGCTACATCCCTCGGAAAAGTGCCTGAGCCAAAACAAATCAACATAAATTTTGACTTACTCATCATTGGAATAGAAACCGACACAGAAAAACTCTACGAAAGAATTCACCATCGACTTATTACAAGACTCAAACAAGGAATGGTTGCCGAAGTAAGGAAACTTCACGAACAAGGAGTATCCTGGAAAAGAATGGAATCACTCGGACTCGAATATCGCTATCTTGCACGCTTTCTACAAAAGAAAATCAATAAAACAGAAATGGTTGAGCAATTGGAAACGGAAATACGAAGATATGCTAAACGCCAGAAAACATGGTTTAAGCGAGACAATAGGATTAAGTGGTTTAAATTAAAAGACAAAAAGAAGATTGAGAAGGAAGTGAGAGAATTTTTAAAATAAAGTTCAATAGTTCACAGAAAGATTCTTTTATGTATACTGTCTTTAGAACCTTTCTCTAACAAAACAGGAGGACATAACAATGTCTCAAAACACTTTCCCGCACATTAAGGTCTACGTCGGCTGTGCACTTACCTATGCCTCTGAAGAATTCAAACAAGACGTCGAGAAATTTAAAGATGTACTCAGGACGCATTGCACAGTACTTGATTTTCTAGGTCTAGATGACACAACACCTAACGGTGTTTACCAGCATGATATTCACAACTGTGTTATGCAGTGCCATCTTTTGATTGCCATAGCCGATTATCCTTCAACAGGATTAGGTTATGAAATAGGTACACAGTGTGAAAAAAGAGGTGCTCCAATACTTGCAGTTGCTCATACTGACGCTTTAGTAACTGACCTTATTTTGGACACACAACAACGAGGATTTGAATTCAAACGATACAAAACTCTTGTTCAGGATGTTATTCCTTTGACACTAGAAAGACTCCAAGCAATAGACCTGTTACTGAAAGCAGCTTGATGTAGTACTTTCAAATCTGAATTCTTTTCTCCA
Organism: Minisyncoccota bacterium; assembly: GCA_905478465.1. Lineage (GTDB taxonomy): Bacteria > Patescibacteriota > Minisyncoccia > Phycocordibacterales > CAJQIN01 > CAJQIN01. The sequence continues at coordinate 119,408 of CAJQIN010000012.1, forward strand.
ATCCACCGTATATGTTTACAAACATGTCGGTGGATTTTATTATATGCGGGCGATGAGGGAATTGAACCCCCGACATCGGTTTTGGAGACCGAAGTTATACCACTTAACTAATCGCCCGTGTTCCTAGGATAATAACAAGACTTAGCCCTAAAAGCAAAAAACCACACAATGTGTGGTTTTTTGCTTTTAGCTAGATGTTTTATTTCTTCACCTCTTTAAACACAATTCGCTTTCGAAGTTTTGAACTAAATTTCTTAAGTTCAATTTTTCGCTCAACAAGCTTCTTATTCTTGCGAGTCCAATACACCTCTTTGGTGTCTTTATTAACGAGTTTTATCAATTTATCTTGTGACATTGTTTTTCTAGGTTACCAAAAAAACATTTAAGATGCAAGGTATTTCACTACACAAGAAGCAATATGGTCAATATTATCCTTAAATTTCCCCTCATCTTCCTCAAGCAGAGTGAACCTAAACCCCGCATGACTAGCGTTAAATCCCGAAGAAAGTGGTACCAAACATATACCTGTAGATGCCAGCATAAAATATACAAACCTCTTATCAAGAGAAATATTATCAAGTAATTTCTCTATAACATTCAAAACATCAATATTAGACACTGACAATGTCTGCTGAGGTGTCAATATTCCCTCCTTGAAAACAATAGTCATATAAAAAGCCCCTTGAACTCTGTGCACGATAAGCTCAGGTATTTTTGAAAAAACATTATACGCATATTCCGAATATTTTTGATACCTTTCTACCCTATTTTCCAAATATGGATAATATCTATCATCTGACATAACCCTGGGTAAAACTTTCTGAGGAAGAGTGGTCGAACATACCTCTAGCATTTTTGAATCAATGATTGATTTTGTATACCTATTAAAATCCTCATCTTTATCTCTATTATAAAATTCAACCCAGCCACACCGAGCACCTGGCCATGGAAATTCTTTTGAAATACCTCGCATGGCTATTGCAGGCACATCGTCTATTACTGAAGCAAGTTTTTTCATACCACTACCTGGAAAAGATAGATTGGAATAAATTTCATCTGAAATAATAAACAAATTATATTTTTTTGCTAAATCAACTATGCTCCGCAGAATATCCTGCGAGTACACAAATCCCGTTGGATTGTCAGGGTTAATAATAAGAATACCTACAATATTTTCATTTTCTTTTATTTTATCCTCCATCTCTACAAGATCTGGCTGCCAAGCATTTTCTGGACGAAGCGAATATGTAATGTGTGGAGCGCCTGCATGTGAAGCCTCAGCAGAAGAGTGTGTGGGATAAGCTGGATTCGGACCGATAATACGCGCATCCGGATGGAGGTTTTCATATATTTTTGTAATAGCATCTCCAAGTCCATTAAAAAAAAGAATGTCTTCTGCTGTAATCTGAATCCCCCCTTCAAGATTACGTTCGTCTGCAATATATTCTCGAGTCTCAAGAAGCCCTTTAGTAGGAGAGTATCCATAACTACCATTCTCTTGTGCAGCTTCTACAACAATTTCTTTTATCCACAAAGGAACTTCTGCCCCTTTTGCCACAGGGTCACCAATATTTTCCCAAATAATAGGCAGACCAATTTTCTCAAGTTTTTTTGCAACCTCAACAATCTCTCGTATTTCATAAACGAGTTCGTCTGCTCCTGGATGAATGATATTCGTTCTCATAGACTCCAATATAGCGCAAGAAAGGGAAAAAGAAAAACCCGCAAGATGTATCACAATCTTGCAGGCCACAAACCTTTCGTTTTATTATAAAATTCTATACTCATCATCTCTTGACTCTCGTAGTTTCGCACGTACTAAAGTAAGACGCGCTGGAAACATCCAGAAAAAAATAGTCAAAAAATGACATAGCACAAACATAGAAAGAGTAATGATTACAGCATCATTCTTTGCATGTAAGTTAATTCCCCAAACAAAAACATATTCAAGCGAAAGTGCTACCAAAGCTACACCAAGTGTCCAAAGACACTGCCAACGCACTCCTTTTGTTAAACAATATCCAAAATATTCATTAGCTACATGAGTCATACAAAACCTCCATGAGGAAGAGAATTATTTTACCGTGCAATTCTAAAAAATATTCTATCTATATACTTATTTTTGTCAAACTTATTCGTACAACCTTTTAATCAAAGGATTAATTCTTGTAATTGTTTCGTAATAGCTAGTATCATCCAAAACTGACATTTCTGTCGCAGGAATATGTAAACCAATAAGCTCCACCTCATCTCCGACAGAAATACCCAGAATATCGGTCACATCAAGAATAATAATATCCATAGATACACGCCCTATTATTCGCACACGACTATCTCGCACATACACCTGCCCAATACCAGAAAGTTTTCTGGACAATCCATGCCAATATCCAACAGGACAAAGTGCCAGTATAGAATCTCTTTCAAGTCTTTCAGTGAAATCATAACCAACTCTCTCACCCTTCGAAACACTTTTTACCTCACTCACGATAGTTTTCCAAGATAAAACAGGTTTTAATATTATTTTATGTTCCAAAAATTTCTTTGTTTCAATAGACGGCCATAGACCATATAGTCCTATACCAATACGAACCATGTCAAAATGTGCCTCAGAAAACAACATAGTACCTGACGTTGCTGATGCATGGAAAATAGGCGTATAACCTTTTTCTTCAAACTCTTTTTTCCATACAAGGAATCGTTCTATTTGTTTTTTTGTATCTACGGGTAATACAGGATTTTTTGCAGCAGCAAAATGTGTAAATACTCCTTCAACAATCATACCGCTATCAGAAAGTTTTTTGAACAATTCTTCTTTTTGATTCTCCAAAAATCCCTGTCTAGACATTCCTGTATCAAGCTTAATGTGAATTTTTGCACTAGAGTATTCTGATACAGCATCTAGTGACTCGAAACTTGAAATAGATATACTAATATTATTTTCAACGGCCTCCTTCATCCTCTCTGGAAGAGTGTAACCAAGGATAAGAATTGGCTGAACGATACCCTCACGACGAAGTCGAAGTCCTTCGGTAATAGAATCTACAGCAAACCAATCAACACCTAGTTTGGCAAGCTCTTGAGCATATTCATAGAAACCATGACCATACGCATTAGATTTCACAACTGCACAAAACTTTACCTCAGGTGATACAAAACCTCGAAACACATCATAATTGTGCTTTATCGCCCCTTTATCAATCTCAATCCATGTTCGTAATCCTTTGTGATTCATTGTCTGTTATCATACTATAAAAATTTATATTTGAAATTCACTAAAAAATGAGTATGATGTTGTATATTGCTTTAGCAATAATTGCGTCGGTGGCAGAGTGGTCAATTGCATCAGACTGTAAATCTGACGACCTTTGGTCTACGCAGGTTCAAATCCTGCCCGGCGCACAACTTAAAATACCCCATACAGGGGTATTTTTGTTTGACTGAAGTGAAAGTTAGAACTTTTGCTATAATTTAATCATGGCAAATACAGAAAAAAGGTTTTCAAATAAAGCAGGAGAAGAATATGATCTGTTCAGCTTGGCTTTGCCACATCAATATGAAATCCAATCTAAGGCAGTTGAAACCTTGATTAATCATTTCACTGGGGCAGATTCTATTAAAGTTTTAGAAATAGGATTTGGGACTGGTATTACTTCAAGTGAGTTACTATCAAAAGATAAAGATATTCATTTAACTGGTATTGATAGTGAACCTAAGATGTTGAAAAAAGCACTGAGTAAGTTGCAATTCTTTCCAAAAGAACAATTTGAACTATGTACAGATGAAGCCTATGAATACTTAAAGAAACAAGAAGACCAATCTTTCAATGCTATAATTTCAGTATGGGTTCTACATAATCTGAAAAGAGATTTTAGGAATAAAATAATCTCTGAGATTTTTAGAGTATTAAAATCAGGAGGTATTTTTGTAAATGGAGACAAGATTGCCGTAACAGAACCTGCCTTACACAAAGAACATCTTGAATGGCAATTGAAAAAGTTTGATGTGTTTGAGGAGACTAGTAGACCAGATCTCAAAAAAGAATGGACTGATCATTATATTGAAGATGAAGATCCTGAGCGTATTCTTTATGAAAATGAGTTTATACAAAGATTAGAAAAGGAAGGTTTTGTGGATTTAAAAATAACAGATCGCCATTACATGGATGCCGTTGGTTTCGGAACTAAACCTCAATAGATTCTCTTTTAGAAACAAAAGAAGGTAAATAACAAAACTCCTCTGCTATAATTAAGTTTCTAACTTCTCGCATCCCAGCGCACAAATAAAAAACCAACTCTCATGAGTTGGTTTTTTATCCTCTATTTAGTTGTAGTTTCTTGTATCAACTCTTTTCTCAACAAACTTCCCTTCCTACCCTTTTTTACATCAAACACAAATTCATCTTTTTTAACATCCACAGATACAGAACCACCTTTCATTATACCCTTCGAAATCATAAGGTTTGCAATCTGAGTCATTATTTTATTCTGAATTAATCTCTTCAAAGGTCGTGCACCGTACTGAGGATCATATCCCTTTTCAGCAAGATGTGCCAAAGCAGCCGGGGTAAGCTTAAGTTTAATTTCTTTTTGCAAAAGACGTTCTTGTACAAAACCAATTTGGATTTTTACAATGTCAGCAATTGCCTCCTTACTCAAGATATCAAAAATAATGATATCATCTAAGCGATTCAAAAATTCTGGACGGAAGTAATCTTTCAAAGAATCCATCACCTTGTTTTTTGCTTCCATATAATTATCCTCAACAGCATCAGTTCCGAAACCAAGCTTCTGCATCTTATCGATATGTTGTGCACCAATATTTGAAGTTAGTACAACAACTGTATTTTTAAAGTTTACTTTTCGCCCCTTGGCATCAGTTAGATGTCCGTTATCCAGAACCTGCAATAAAATATTAAATACTTCTGGATGAGCCTTTTCTATCTCATCAAAAAGTACCACTGAATAAGGACGATGTCTGATTTTTTCAGTTAGATTTCCCCCTTCTTCATGTCCAACATATCCCGGAGGTGATCCGATAAGTTTTGATACTGAGTGCTTCTCCATAAATTCAGACATATCAACTCTAATCAAAGCCTCTTCATTATCAAACATAAACTCTGCCAGAGTCTTGGTAAGTTCTGTCTTTCCAACTCCTGTTGGTCCAAGAAACAGAAATGAACCTATGGGACGGTTTGGGTCAGCAATACCCACACGAGAACGTTTAATTGCATCCGCCACACGTCCAATGACATTGTTTTGACCAACTACTCGCTTAGTAAACTCTTCTTCAATACGACTCAATTTCTCAGCTTCTCCTTCAAGCATTCGATTAACAGGAATACCAGTCCATCTAGAAACAATATCTGCTATTTCCTCTTCTGTAATTTCTTCTTTTAGAATTCGTCGAGAACTTTGCAAGCGCTTCAACCTTCTTGTCTTCAAGTCAAGATCTTTCTCTAAAGCAGGAATTTCTCCGTATCGAATTTCTGCAGCACGAGAAAGATCTGCTACAGCTTCTGCTGCCTCTGCTTCAAGACGAAGTTGCTCCAAATCTTTCTTGATTTGTTTGATACTTCCTACTGTTTCTTTTTCATTTTTCCATTTAAGCTCAATTTCAGCAGTTTTTTCTTTTAAATCAGCAACCTGGGATTCTATTTCTTTTATACGTTTATGTTGCTTAGTATTAGCAGCCTTCTTTCCTTCAGTTTCTTTTTTTAGAGCTTCTCGTTCAATTTCTAATTTCATTACCTTTGAATGTGTTTCTTCAAGAATTGGCGGCATATTTTCAAGAGAAATTTTCAACAATGACGCTGACTCATCGATAAGATCAATGGCTTTGTCTGGCAAAAATCTATCTGTAATATATCTACTAGAAAAATTAACAGCGGCAATAATAGCATCATCTGTAATTCGTACTCCGTGATATAGCTCATATTTTTCTTTTAGCCCTCTCAAAATAGTTATAGCATCCTCAATACTAGGCTCATTCACATGCACAGGTTGAAAACGACGCGTAAAAGCAGGATCCTTCTCAATATGTTGCTGATATTCTTTCAAAGTTGTTGCACCAATAACACGCATATCTCCTCGCGCCAAAGCTGGCTTCAACATATTTGATGCATCCATTGATCCTTCCGCCGAACCAGCACCCATAATGGTGTGTATCTCATCAATAAAAAGAATAATCTTCCCTTCAGATCTTTCAATATCTTTCATCAGATTTTTTAATCTCTCCTCAAATTCACCACGAAATTTCGTTCCAGCAATAAGTAATCCTAGATCAAGAGAAACAAGCTCTTTTTCTTTTAAAGATTCTGGCACATTACCTTGCGCAATACGCGTAGCAAGACCCTCTGCAATAGCAGTTTTTCCAACCCCAGATTCTCCAATTAAAATTGGATTATTTTTCGTACGTCTAGAAAGAATTTGCAAAATACGAGAAATTTCGTTATCTCTTCCAATAACCGGATCAAGCTTATTCTCCATAGCCATCTTAGTAAGATTTCTTGTGTATTTCGCAACTGCTTTTGGTTTTGCAGGACCTTTTACATCACGAATAGTATTATGTTTTATCTCTTCAACTATAGTAACTACGGCATTTTTTTCTACTTTAAAACGTCTTAAAATATCTTGTGCCGGAGAAGGTGTTGTCAGGACAGCAATAAATAAATGTTCAACCGCTACCTGTTTCTCATTCATATCTTCAGAAATTTTCCCAGATATTTCGATTGTTTGTGCCAGTTCTGGTGTGAGATAAATTTGATATGACGGAGAAAGAGTATCTGCCTCAGAAACATCAACAGAATCAAAAACAGCGTCAGTTAAAATGATGGGATCAACATTAAGGCGCTCCAAAATAGAGGTAACAATAGACTCCTCTTGTTCTAGAAGTGAAGCCAAAAGATGCAGAGGATTAACATGATTCTGTCCTCCACTAATAGCTAATTCATGTGCTTTACGAATGGCTTCTTTTGCTTTTGTAGTAAAATTACTAAACGGTGGCATTTCCATATAAAAACTATATTACAATAAAATAAAACTTTGTCAATAATTAAAACGCTTCCCCTACTGATGCTGTATTCGATGTCGACCCCGTAGCATTTTGTGATGCTTGTACCGGAACAAACATCTGCCTAGAGAATACATATATACCCACAACATCTCCTGAAAGATTAAAGAGTACGGAACCATTAGCAATATCTGTAAGATTCATATTGGTTGAAATACCTGTAATCACGCCATCATCAAGAATTAGGTCTGAAACAAGACCTGTTGCAATAACATTACGCTCTCGTCCTTCAATCTTTATAACTGATTGACCAAGTTTTAATGACTCACCCGATATCGTAGCGAAGGTACTTCCAATTCCCTCTTCGGGGATATTTATTTGTAGATAAGCAAGACCACTTTCAGCAAGTAAATCTGTTACTTTTGCTGTTAACACTTTTCCACTAGAAAGTGTAACGGTATATTCTATATCCTGAATAAGTCCAGAAACATCAGTTAAAACTCTTCCACTTTCTCCAAGTAACACTCCAACACCGTTGAACACAACTGGATTAGTTCCTTGTGTAATACGTACAATACTATCTTTGTTTTTAGATACAGCATCAATCACTCGATCTTCTTCTGTAACCACAACAGTTTCTTTGACAGTAACTATCTTTTCTTTAGGCTGAATATCTGACGGAACTACAGTTTCAACTGTCCTTTCAACAACTTTATTAATAGTTTGTGTTACTTCAACAGGAGCTTTATCCAGAAGTGACACTGTGATAATACCTGTTGCAATAGATGTCACAAAAGTAACAAGAAGCACTAGTAAAATAAGCTGTTGTTTATTTAGATCTTCCATATATTTTAGTATAACAAATTATTGATCATTTTCTAAGACAATTCTTTTCACAACCCTCACAAAAACATCAATATCTGACTTTTTTGTATATCTTCCAAAAGTTACTCGTATACTAGATGCCGTACAAGCATACTTCCCTATAGCTTCAATAACATATGAAGAAGCATTCCCTGCTTGCGTCTGACAAGAACTAGAGTATGAACAAGAAATACCAGCTTGATCAAGAACTATTACCGCAAATTCAGCATCAATACCAGGAAAACAAATATTCACATTATTTACGATTCCTTGCTCAGAATCACCATTTATTTCAGCACTTGGAATATTTTTTTGTATACTAGAAAAAAGATATTCTTGTATTTTCTTGAGACGAACAACCTCTTTCTTTCTTTCAGACTTAGCAATAAAAAGAGCTTCTGCACACCCAGCTATTGCTGGTATATTTTCTGTTCCTGAACGCAAACCCCTTTCTTGTCCCCCACCATAAATAATCGGATCAAGTATAACTTTCCTTTTTTTATACAAGACACCACAACCACGCGGACCATATATTTTTAAACTATCAATTGTCATCATATCAACACCCAATGCCTGCATATGAATGTCTAAATAACAAGGAGCCTGACTAGCGTCAGTGTGTACATACGGATACACTGTACCCATTTTTTTTCTGTAAGAAGCCACCTCTCTCGAAATAGATGCAACAGGCTCAATAACCCCTATTTCATTATTTACATACATCACAGACACAAGAACCGTTTCTGGAGACAATACGCGAGTAATTTCCTGAGGACGAATAAGACCTTTTTCATCTGGCGACACGTACGTTATTCTAGCCTCTCCTTTTTTTTCTAAATATCGACACACTTCCAAAACAGATGAATGTTCAATGGAACTAGTTACAATATGCGGTAACCCTTTTCCTGTATAAGATTTCACTACACCAAGAATAGCTAAATTATTTGCTTCGGTACCACTTGCTGTGAAAAAAACCTCTTCCTCTTGCACCTGAGCAATTCGAGCCACTCTTACTCTTGCACTTTGCAATATCTGCATTGCTTTTTTTCCATCAGCATGAATTGCCGAAGAGTTTGCATACACATCTCTTTCAATTTTAGAAACTTTTTTTTGCACTCGAGGATCTATAGGTGTTGCCCCTGCATAATCTAGGTATATTCGTTTTTTTCTAAAAAACATCTTTCAATCATACACAAAGAATACCCTTTTCAAAAGCCCCTTTTTGTGAAATAATACGTGGTCATAATGCTTCTTACCTCGACAAACATCATTATTCTTAGTCTTATTCTGCTCAATATTATTATTGGGCTTCTTTTGTTACGTACAGAGCTACGTTTAAAAAAACTATTCCAAGGAAAAAAAATATCAAATTTAGAAACCCTCCTGAGTACACTTCATAAGGATGTTCAGGACTTTCATATATTTAAAAAAGAATCTATTGCAGGAATGCAACTTCTCAATGAAAAAATTGTAAAAAGTATTCGAGGTGTAGGACTTGTTCGTTTTAACCCCTTCAAAGGAAAAGGGTTCGGCGGAGACCAAAGTTTCGCATCTGTGTTTTTGAATGATGATGGAGATGGAGTAATAATCTCCAGTATTTATTCTCGAGATCGCGTAAGTACATATGCCAAACCGATTAAAAATTTTGAATCAACATACGACCTTTCAACAGAAGAGCAGAAAGTTATTACTAATGTTAAAAAAGAACTACTATGAGCACCACAGAAAGACCTCCAATAATCGCCGTCATGGGACATGTTGATCACGGAAAATCAACTCTTCTTGACTATATTCGTAAAAGTAACGTTGTCGATACAGAAAGCGGTGGTATAACCCAACATGTATCTGCCTATGAAGTAACACATACCACTGACGGTGTTGCCAAAAAAATAACATTTCTTGATACACCAGGACATGCTGCTTTTTCAGCTATTCGAAACAGAAGCGCAAAAGTTGCAGACATTGCAATTCTTGTTGTGGCAGCTGATGATGGAGTAAAACCCCAAACAGTCGAGGCTTTTGAATCTATAAAAAAAGCAAATACTCCTTTTGTAATTGCCATCAATAAAGTAGACAAGCCAGAAGCAAACATAGAACAAGTAAAAGCAAATCTAGCAGAAAACAATATTTTTGTTGAAGGATACGGCGGTGACGTACCTTTCGTAGCTGTCTCAGCTATTGAAGGAACAGGAGTTTCTGATCTTCTAGATACCATTCTTCTTGTGGCAGAAATGGAAAGCTTCAAAGGAAACACAGAAGTCTCTGCAACAGGCTTTATTGTTGAAAGTAAGCTAGATGCTCAAAAAGGTATTTCAGCAACCCTCCTAATCAAAAATGGGACACTCAATACCAATACTTTTGTAGTTACTGATAACAATTATTGTCCTGTTAGATATATTGAAAACTTCCTTGGAAAACAAATCGAAAGCGGAACACTCTCACAACCAGTTGTCGTGACCGGCTGGTCTTCTCTTCCTTCTGCAGGAGAAGAATTTACTATTGTAAACACCAAAAAAGAAGCCGAGAAAGTAACTGACCAAACACACAAAACATCACAGTCCAATATCGCACCAGAAGATGCCAATAAAAAACAAGTACCTCTTATTCTAAAATCAGATGCTTTTGGTTCACTCGATGCCGTTATTCAAGAAATTGGAAAACTTTCTTTCGAAAGAATATCTCCTCAGATTATTTTTGCAGGAATTGGACCAATAACAGAAAAAGATATTCAACTTGCACACACTAAAGAGAATTCTCTTATCATTGGTTTCAATGTAGATACTGAAACACGCGCAAAGCACATGGTAGATAGAGAAGGATTAACAGCCCACACATTTAACATAATCTACAAACTAACTGAATGGCTTGAAGAAGAGCTTGTTCGACAAACACCACTAGTTGAAACTGATGAAGTAACAGGTTCAGCTAAAATTCTAAAAATATTCAGTAAAACCAAAGACAAACAAGTAGTTGGAGGACGTATGGAAGAAGGTATTCTCAAAAAAGGATCTCAGGTAAGAATTATGCGCCGAGAAAATGAAATCGGCACAGGTACGATCAAAGAACTTCAACAACAAAAAACTTCTGTAACAGAAATTTCAGAAGGTTCAGAATTTGGAACAATGATTGAATCAAAAGTTGAAATAGTTGCAGGAGATACTGTTCAGTCATTCCAGCGTGTTAAAAAATAATACTTATGGAAAAATCTTACGCAAATAGACTCAGTGAACAAATACGTGAACAAGTCTCAGAATTTTTTAACCGAGAATCCAACAAGTCTTCTCTTATTACAGTCACTAGAGTAAAACTAGCTGACTCCTTGAAAAATGCTTCAATTTTGCTTAGTGTATACCCAGTAACAAGCGAAGAAGAAGTTCTCTTGTTCACGAAACGTCGTAGTACTGATATTCGCAATTATTTAAAGAAGAACATCAGAACAAGATATATCCCCTTCCTTGATTTTCAAATTGATGACGGGGAAAAGAATCGACAAAAAATCGATGCACTTTTACAAGAATAAATAGTATATTAAAGAGGCATGGGTGAGAATCGAACTCACGTATAGCGGTTTTGCAAACCGATGCGTTACCACTTCGCCACCATGCCTTCACAAAATAGAATACCCTAATATAATACTCATAGCAATCATATATAATAATGGGCCAATGGCGGAATTGGTATACGCGCAACACTTAAAATGTTGTCCGCAACGCGGATGAGGGTTCGATTCCCTCTTGGCCCACAGTTACAGAAACAAGACTAGAAAAAAAATTGTTTTTAACGTAACATGCTTATACTTACAATATTTAGTAAGTAACAATACATCCGCCCATAGCTCAGCTGGTAGAGCAGTCGCCTCTTAAGCGAATGGTCGCAGGTTCAAGTCCTGCTGGGCGGACAGATTCAAAAAATATCTTAACCTTACGCCTTGCATAAGATTCACAGTACGATATACTCTTTTTACAGTTTATACGGCTACACCAGGCAATAAACAGTTCTTATAAAAAATAATATGCGCGAGTGGTGAAATTGGTATACACGCTAGTCTTAGGAACTAGTGCCTTACGGCGTGGAGGTTCAAGTCCTCTCTCGCGCACACATAAACAAAAAACTGACACTAAAAGAGTCAGTTTTTTGTTTTCTACTTTGTAATTTTTCAAACTTTCCTACCTTGACTTTAGTTAAAAATAATAGTATCATATTTTCCAGAATGAGAATTGTATTCTCACCAGGTCTTTGACGTAATCAAATTAAATTAAACTTTTTTCAGAAAAGGATATCTTTCATGAAATCTCTGTCAAAAAAAATGTTCGCACTTGTGATATTTATTGGATTAGTATTACTAATAACACTAATCCAACAACTTCAACACATAGAATTATATAAAATTATTGGTTACACATTCATAGCAATATGTTGTGTAGTAATAATTCTAAATATATTCGACAAATTAGCGAAGAAGGGAATTTTATTCATATACCCTATTCAAGGTAGTATGATAGCTATTGTGGCTGGTGGAACATATGTAAAACTAATTTACAGCATCTCTAAACACGTTTTTGATGAAAAATCAGGAGAAATGGTAGACGGTGATCGTACAAAAAGTTTACTCGAAATCATTACAGGAGCCCAGTTTATCGGAATACCCCCTTCTCGCAAACCTCTACATTTTGATCTTGCAGGAGAGGAGTACGGAAAAGAAGACGGCAAAGAAGGACAATCACTTTTATCTTTTAACAAAAAAGGTATAACCACTCTTTTCTTTCGACATCCATATGCCGCAGTAGTAAAAGACGCTGAAACAGGGGGTAATATTCCTGTTAACATGCGTTTTCAAGTAGTGTTAGTTAGAAAACGTCCTCTTGATACTTTTTTTGGCAATGGTACTCCAGGAAAGGGTTTAGATCTGGCCATAGGCCTAGTCATTAGTACAGCTCGTGAAATACTTCGAGAAATGAACATCGACTCAGTATTAGGTTTTACTTCTGATGGTTCCATAAAAAAAGAAGGTTCCATTAATACTGATCGAAAAACCATGATTTTAGATTGTATTTATGCAATCAAAGACCAGTTACTAACTGAAACAGGTTATTTACTTGAACTTGTTACTATTGAAAGCGTCGAACCATCTGTTACACAAAAAGAACTAGAAACTTTAAGGAAAAAACCTATTGCTCAGATGGAGGCTGTTGTTCTACTTATTGAAGCAGAAGCTAGTAAGAAGGCAACCATCTTAGCGTCAGAAGCTGAAGCTACTGCAATTGAACAAATTTCAGTTGCCAGATCTATTGAAATTGCAAATATCTCAGTAGCTGAAGCTACTGCAATTGAAAACGTATCAACTGCTCAAGCTAAGGAATTGGAAAGAAAAGCTAAGGTTATGTCAGCATCACCTGAAGCAGCACACTTGCAAGAGTTAATGTCTCTTGAAAATACTAACCTTAGTGTTCTTGGCAGCGACAGCAAAGTCCAACTTCTTGTTAACACACCAAAAGACGGAGGTGCAAATTGACACCATTTATTATGGTATTGTTGGTTAGTTTTTTTGTAGGATTAGTAATACTGTTATCTGCCTGGAAAAATAATTTAGCCAGAAAAACCGGAATTAGTTTAATTGTTATCGCCATCTGCCTCGGCGCACTAACCTTTAGTCCAATTGATTTTGGAAGTACCCAAAAAACACCTTCTGTCAAAAGAAGTGCCTGGGTATATCAAAAGAGTTACGATGCACACCACGATGATTTTACATACGTGAAAGCTCCACGAGGAGAGGCCTTTATCGAATATCGTCCCCAAGGGTCGGTATGGATAAAGAATCCAAACACCAAAGAAGTATTTGCGTATACTCCAGGCGAACCCTTAACACACGTAGGTGAAATACGTGGGAAAATTGGATTCAAGTCGGCCTCTCTAAAAACAGTAGAGATACACCTCTACACAAAGAGAGCCCGTTAAAAAATTTGGTTACAACAAAAAAGCGAAGAGTCATTCAGACTCTTCGCTTTTTCTTTTTATACAGGACCAAAATTCTCTTACCTAAAGATAAAGAGTCCGCCCGTATCAATTCCAAAAGTATTCAATGCAACACGTATGATACCGTATACAGAGACCATGATGAGCATACCCACAAGTCCCCACAGTATATTTTTTCGGCCATCGCTTCTACCTGTATCAGAATCTGAGTTCATCATGAACTGAACCATGCCCCACAAAAATACTACCACAGCTACACCAAATATTAGTTCGATGGTGGGATTTAGTATGACTCTATTTACTCGCTCTAATAGTTCAATTGGTTGCATTCCGTAACTAAAATTACAATACGCTAGGAATATTTATAGTAGCATTATCATCAATTCCAAGGTTACTCTGCAAGAACCCTACAAGACCCCATACTGATGCCATAATGAAGAGTGCTACAACACCCCAAATCATTATGTTTTTTCCCTCAGCTTGTGCATCAGAATTACCAGCAGCAAGAATAAACTTCGCAAGTCCCCAGAAGAAAAATAGAAGTGCTAGAGCAAATACAATAGGAGTTGCCCTAGAAACAAGAGAAGCTACATTACCCAAAAACGTATCTAAACTATTTAAATCCTGAGCAAATGCCAAAACAGGAAGTGTTAACAAAGACCCACTTATAATTACTTTTTTCATGTTACAAATATCTAATTAATAATTTTTTAAAACCTATAATAAGGTACTTTTATTATAGTACAAAAAACACCATCGAGGAACCTTACTGTGTATATCTTAATACGTCATTATTGCAGGTCCACTACCAGGAAGAGAATCTTCAGTATCCATCATAGGAGTTGTGCTGTTTGCATCATTTGCATCATTTGCATCATTCATTTGTTGCATATCAGACTCAGCATTCATAGCATCTTCATCGTAATTTATTTCAACTTCTGGTTCTGATTCTACAGGTGGCTGATATGCAGCCGAAGTATCACCTTCATATTCTTGACCATAAAATTGACCATCAGCAGAATACCCCTCATCATTGACGTTTACCATGCTTCCATCATCTCCCTCTATGACATTACCGTAATCACTCCAGGCGTCATATGTGTCATAAGTATCAATATCCGCAGAACTACTGGTCCTATTAGTTGATCCTGTTTGTCTGCCAAAGCCCGGTATTGAAATATTACTGTTATTAGTAATACCTAAGTTCTCTTGTAGAAACCTTACCAATCCCCAGACAGAAGCACTGACGAACAATGCCGTAACACCCCAAATCATAATATTTTTTCCCTGTTCTTTTGAAGTACTATCCCCTGCTACAAGAACAAATCTAGCAAGTCCCCAGAAGAAAAATAGAAGTGCGAGTGCAAAAGCAACAGGTGCCGCTATACCAACAATATCTCCTACTGAAACAACAAGTGATCGAATTCTACTTAAATCTTGTGCAGATACAAAAACTGGAACGATCAAAAGAAAACTACTTATAAATATTTTTTTCATTTTTAATAAAAACTACTGAATAATTCACATTACTTTATTTAATCATAAAATTAAAGTGACATCTACCAAAGCTACCACACTAGTATTTGTCTCAATCCCTAAGAGTGTTTCCTGTACAAATCTCACTAATCCCCAAACAGAAAGCAGAACAAAAAGTGCTACGACACCCCAAAGCATCAACTGTCTACCCTCTTGATTACCTTTAGCATCTCCCGCATTAAATATAAACTTAGCTAATCCCCAGAAGAAAAAAAGAAGTGCACACCCAGCAGCAACAGTCACCAGCACATCCAGAATACCCTGAGTTCCCAATATTAATCCTTGTATATTTTGATTCATAATATGTTATTGAGGTAATGAGGGAGGAAAATTAAATGATCCTCCAAAAATATCACCATGAAATAATTGTAAAATACCTAAAAAAGATAACATTATAAACAGAATGATAATACCCCAAAACATAAGCTGCTTACCTGTTTTTACAGACTCTTCATTGCCGCCATTCCAAATAAACTTCGCGATTCCCCAAAAAAATAATACTAGTGCTAATGTTACCAAAAGAGGTATCAGTAGATCTATAATGCCATTAAAAATGGTAACGACATCGCTATATTGTTGTGGAGTATTAGGCATATTTTTATTTACTAATTTTTATACTAAAGATTATCGATTAACGGTCTAATTGCCACAATCCAAAGAAGATGGAGGATTATTTCCATACAACAGACACACCGTTTCTTTTATAGTACTTGCAATAACCCAAGACCCTAAAAGAATCACAGTTCCGATAACTGAATACATAAAAGCATTTTTTGCTTTAGAGAGCTTTGTATCATTTCCTTGCGCTGTTACAAACAAAAAACCTGCCCATATTATCATTAGTACCACAATAACTGATCCAAAAGGAAGTACCACTTTATCTATAACAACTTCAACAAATTTGGGAATACTATTTATATTATTACCAAGTGGATTAGGGAATTCTGTTACAAGAGTACTCCCGGATACAGCAAGTACAGAAAGAGGAGAGCAGAAGGCGACTATACTAAAAAAAAGTTTTGTAAAATTATTCAACATATATTATTCAGTTAAAAATACTTCATACTGATTTTCATCTAGCAAAGTACTAGTAATAGTATACACGATAAGCCAGGCAGATATAATAAGCACAAATCCTATAAATATCTTAGTGAAAATATCTTTTGCTTTTTTAAGATTACCCTCACCTTCTATACCAGCAGTTAAGTATAGATATCCTGCATATGAAAAACCAATAGCAGCAATTGGAATCGACAGCACAACTATAAAATCCAAAATATTTTTTCCAAGCTGCACAAGATCTTGATATCCACACATGTCACCTGTGCTGTTACCACAGGTAACTAAAGGTTCTGCATACAAAAAAACTGGTAAAAAAGAACTTGAACTAATTAAAATTTGTATTATTTTTTTTAATTGATACATAAAAATTTTTTAAAAACTTTTCCCTTCAAGCATTGTTTGCAACAGAGTGCTCGCATCTCGTACAGAAGTGCTTATACTCGATCGTCCTGATGTAACTGATTCTATCATATTCCTAAAAAGTGTTGCTGTTCTATTTTTATCTGGGTCATACCAACCACGAGACCATAATGCTGAATTGTAGAACACAACAGACGAAGGATTTGTTGGTTTGTTAGAAAGCATACCTCTTCTAACAGGAGGTAATCCTGTCATATTCTCAAGTTCAGTTAATGAACCTATACCCGAAAGCATATTTGCAGCAGTAAATGCCGCTGCTATGTTATTAGATGTTTTAGGAATTGATAATGCAGTAAGTTTTCCATATGTCAGAATTTCATTTGATCCACGAGCTTGGGGAAAAGAAGAGACATCAAAATTCAAATTTGGATTTTTTAAATTAATGGTTGATAACTCTGAAGCAAAACCAAAATATATTGCAGAATCTCCAGAAACAAAAAAATCTTGAGCAGAAGGAAGCGACCTGTTCCAAGAATAATATGAATTTGAAGGATTCGAAAATTGTGTATAGTAATTTAATACAGCTTCCGATGGAACAACAGTCTCGTTGTGCTTATTCACCAAATCGCTTGATACCACTTCTCCATTTTTTACAGTAACAGAACCGCCGGCCTGCATAATAAGCGCACTCAGTATTTCTTTAGCATTTGTAACATTCAAATATTCACCGAGAGCAGAAGATGTTTGTGAAATATTAAGCGAAGTATCTTTTACCACAAACGTAGAGGCTAGGTTAAAAAACTCATCCCAATATTTTGGTGCTTCAGATATTCCCGCATTATTAAACATTGTTCTATTCCAATACATTACAAGAGGATCCACTGAAAATGGCAAACCTACAACACCCTCAGTAGAAAGAAAAAGTTCTCCTTCTTCAATAAATGATTCCTTGAAAGCTCTTTCAGAATAACTCTCATACGGAATAGCAAATAACTTATCTCGATGTTTTAAAACTGAATCTTGTGAAATAAATACAAGATCTGGACCTGCTCCACGCGCTAATGCTTCTATGAAAGACTGGTCAAAACTAGCTTCGTTAATTTCTACATATGTCACATTTAAAGTATCGTCTCCATAGATACCAGAAGCTTTCTCGAGAACAGAGTACTCTGTCGGCGTCAAGGTTCCCCATATAGTAATATTTGAAACTACCCCCGAAGAAGAACCCTTTGAAAGTGAGAAGAAAATAACACCGACTAGAATAAAAACAGCAAAAACTCCAGTAAATATCAACTGAAAAGGTGTCATATTTTTCATATTTGTTTTTCAAAAATTAAACCATAATGATGTTCTCCCGCATCAAACTCTGATATCTTCTGGCAACCGTGTGCCGAAAATAGTTCTTGTGCTTTTTCAGAATTTATAACATCTGATATTTGTGGACCCATTCCACCAAAGGATTCTTGCCAATCGACAATAAAAATACGTCCCTTAGGTCGCAATATTCGCAAAGTCTCTTTTATTAGACCTTCAATATCTTCAACTTGAAACATAATATTTGCCAAAATAACTGCATCAACTGACTCATCCTGAAGACCAGTCCCCCGCAACTTCTCAACATCTCCCCATAAAATTTCAATATTTCTAAGACTTGCTTCATCCGCACGCTGTTTAAGTCGTGAAAGTAAATCCTTCTGAACATCAACTGCATAGACCTTTCCTCCTCCACCAACAATACGTGCCGCCTCTAATGAGTACTCTCCTGTTCCTGACCCAAGATCAACAACAGTAGTACCAAGTATCAAACCAAATCTTTCAACATTATTTTGTGGATTAGAAAACATATTTATAGTATACCAGAGCTTTGAAATGAATTTATCATAATGTGTGGATATAAAAATACATCTTTTTAATAACGATATATTTTTATATCTTTTTTAGAATTATAAACACACAACAGATGCAAGAGAATCTCCATCACGAAGCTTCATGATACGCACACCTTGTGTTTGTCGTCCAAGACTTGGCACTTCTTTTGTTTCAAGTCGAATAACCTGACTCTTTTTTGACATAGCAACTATTTCTTCTTGATCAGTAAGTACTTGTGCTGCAATAAGATCACCTGTTTTTGCAGTTACCTTAGCAGTCTTAATCCCACTTCCTCCACGATTTTGAACTTTGTAATCAGTAAATAGAGTAGTTTTTCCATATCCATGTTCTGAAACAACAAGCAGAGCAACTGTTTTTTCTGAATCCTTTGGAATCACACCAGTACCAATCACCATATCTCCTTTTGCAAGTTTCATTCCTCTAACACCAGCCGCATTTCTGCCCATTTCCCGAATTCCTTTTTCACTAAAACGAATAGCTTGTCCTTTCTTGGTAACAATAACGGCAGTATCATCCTTTTCTACAAAAGAAGCAGAAACTAACGTGTCATCATTTGCAAGTTTAATAGCAATAATTCCATTACGTCGCACATCATGGAAACTCTCTCCTGTCACCTTCTTTGTTGTTCCATTTTTAGTCACCATTAAAATAGAGACATCTTTTGTTTTCACCTCTTTTGACATTGGTAAAACTGAGGTTACTTTTTCATCCCCTTCAAGTGAGATAAGGTTCATAATAGATTTTCCACGCGTAGCTCGTCGTCCCTCTGGCACATCATACATTTTTGTTTGATACACCTTTCCTTTATCAGTAAAGAAAAGAAGATCACTATGTGTGTTTGACTTAAGGAAAGTTGTTACAAAATCTTCTTCTTTTGTATTCAAATCAACAACGCCAACTCCTCCACGTTTCTGTTTTTTAAACTCTTCAGGACTTGTACGCTTGATATACCCTCCGGAAGTTAGAACAAGAGCATTTTCTTCACTAGGAATAAGATCTTCTACTGAAATAGACTTCACGCCAGAAGATACAACTTTTGTTCTTCGAGGATCTGCATGCTTTTCCACAAGTTCCGTCATTTCTTTTTTGATTAGATCACGCACCTTCTTTTCACTACCAAGAAGATCTTTTAGTTCTTTGATAAGAGCCTGTAAAACCTTTAACTCATCTTCTATTTTCTTTCTTTCAAGTCCAGCAAGTTT
Organism: Minisyncoccota bacterium; assembly: GCA_905478465.1. Taxonomy (GTDB): domain Bacteria; phylum Patescibacteriota; class Minisyncoccia; order Phycocordibacterales; family CAJQIN01; genus CAJQIN01. The sequence goes on from CAJQIN010000012.1 coordinate 139,306, forward strand.
CTGCAGCTTCATTTCAAGGATAGCTGTCGCCTGTCTATCTGAGAACTTGAACTCTTTCATCAAACTTTTATGTGCCGTTGGCGCATCAGATGATGCACGAATAAGTTTTATGATTTTATCAATATGATCCAGGGCTTTTTTCAAACCAAGTAAGATATGTTCTCGGTCTTCTGCTTTTGCCAAATCATAAGCAGCACGCCTGCGGACTACTTCTGTTCTAAATTCCACAAAAGACTCTAAAATACCCTTAAGATTAACTGTTTGTGGTACACCTTTTACCAAAGCCACAACATTAAAGTGGAAAGATTCCTCTAGAGAAGTATGTTTATACAAAGCATTAAGAATTTTTTGAGGATGTGCATTTCCTTTCAACTCTACGACCACACGGATATCTTTGGCAGACTCATCTCGAATATCTCGAATTCCTTCAATTCTTTTATCGCGAACAAGGTCAGCAATCTTGATAATAAGATCCGCCTTATTTACACGAAACGGAATAGAACTAATAACAATAGAAAAAGCACCTTTCTTGTCCTCTACAATCTCAGCAATACCACGCGTCACTACACCACCACGTCCAGTAGCATATGCCTGATGAATGTCTTTTTTATTAAAAATAATACCTCCTGTCGGGAAATCTGGGCCCTTAACAAATTCAAGCAAATCTTCTGTTGTTGCTTCAGGATTATCAATCAAATGTATCGTCGCACCTACCACCTCACCTAAATTATGTGGAGGAATATTAGTTGCCATACCAACTGCAATACCAAGAGTTCCATTAACCAAAAGATTTGGAAAACCAGCAGGAAGAACTTTTGGTTCTTTACGCGTACCATCATAGTTAGGAACAAAATCAACTGTTCCTTTTTCAATATCTTTTAACAAATCACTTGAGATTTTTGACATCTTAGCCTCTGTATAACGCATAGCCGCGGCTCCATCACCATCAACGTTTCCAAAGTTACCTTGTCCTGCAATAAGAGGAGCTCTTGTCTTAAAATCTTGTTCCATATTCACCAGAGAGTCGTATACCGCAACATCACCATGCGGATGATAATTACCCAACACTTCTCCAACCACAGATGCAGATTTTCGAAACTTTGCACTTGCTGTTAATCCCATAGCATTCATTGCATATAGAATACGTCTATGCACAGGTTTGAGCCCATCACGAACATCAGGAAGAGCACGTGCAGTAATAACCGACATCGCATAATCGATATATGAAGACTTCATTTCATCCGTAATATTTTGAGGAATGATTGAAAGTCTTGGTTGTGGTACTTCTGGTTGTTTCTTTTTTGGTGCCATACAGAGCGCTATTATAGCATATTATTATACAAATTTATATCTATTTTTATTACTTCTGTGGAATAAGTTTAAAAAGAGAATTTTTAATAAGAGTAAGAGGATTTTCTGTTGTTATTCCATCTGACACCCGAACTAAACGTACCTGAATAACACCTAGCCAAACCACCAAAACACAGCCAGTAATACACAAAGCCCCCCAAAGAGCAATTTTTTGTCGAGAACTTTTTGATTTTTGACGAAGGTTTTGAATCACCTTTTTCATATAAAAGTTTTATTTTTGCGCCTTAAATACAATTACCTCTCCTTGTTTTCCCGCAAGATCCTTCTTTTTTATAGTAAGCTTTTCAACTGGCTTTACATCTTGTCCGATTTCATCAAGGAATTTCTTAAGCACATCAGTACTGTGCGACATAGGAATTACAACTCGTGCTTCAAGACGTGCTGCAATCTTAGCCGCATCTGATGCAGAAAGAACGCCCTTAGAACCAACTGGAACGAATAGGATATCTACCTCATCTAGAGTTTCTTTAGCTTTATTAGGCAAATCTAGTGTATCTATAGCGCCCAAAAAGCAGATTTTCATTCCCTCTAGTTCTATAGAATAAATAGTATTGATGTGTTCATCTCCGCCATAATGAGAAGTACTGGCAAAACCTTTAATGAAAACCTCTTTGGCTTCATATTCACCAGGACCAGAGACCACAAAAGATTTTTTATCCCCATGATTATTCTGACTTGCACCATTAAAATCTGGATGCTTCACCGATACAAGAGTTATATCCGCACTAAAACGAGACTCTTTTTCTTTTGATTCTTTTGAAATCGGATCAAATGCAAGAATAGTATCCCCAAACTGGACCTTAAAAGACTGTAAACCATAATGTGTCACTATCATGAGAGAGAGTATACACGATTCAACACTCCGAAGTAAATAGTAGGAACAATTTATATCACGACGTTATTTCAATATAATGTTGACAAATAAATACTTGCCATATATTATTTATATTGAAATAGTTTTACTGTTCTTATCTTTTTACCATCGAGGATGTGCTCTCCCCTTCTTATGAAGGCCCAACGCATCCGCCTCCCTCCCCCCTTGGTCTACAGAGACCAAGGGGCTTTTTTTTTCCTAAAAACAATGTATAGTAACTTTATATCTGGAATCATCCAGATATTATTATTAATATTTAAAGGTATCTCTATCTTTACGCACACAGTAGAACGACAGAAAGATACGACCCTTTAAACTAGAATTATAAAATATGACTACAATAGTTGATGAGAAAGCTTTGAAAGCTGCTCGTATAACCGAGATTCTCAATTCAATTGCTACCCCTCCTTCTGTAGGAGATATGGTCGAAGGACCAGTTATCGCAATCGAAAAAAATGCCGTTTATGTTGATATGGCACCATTTGGTACCGGAATCATCTACGGTCGTGAATTTATAAACTCACGAGATGTTATCAAACGTATCGGTATTGGAGACGAAGTAAGTGCCAAAATTATAGACACTGATGGTCTAAAAGGATACGTGGAATTATCCCTAAAAGAAGCTCGACAAGCACTTGTATGGGGTGAAGCTGAAACAGCTATCGAAAATAAGGCTGTTCTTGAACTTCCCGTTATTGAAGCAAACAAGGGTGGACTTATTCTAAACTGGCAAGGTATTCACGGATTCCTTCCAGCATCTCAACTAAAAAGTGAACATTATCCACGAGTACCAGACGGAGACAAGGATAAGATTTTTGAAGAACTCAAAAAGCTCATTGGCGACAAGCTTTCAGTAACTATCATTACCGCTGATCCAAAAGAAGGAAAACTTATCTTCTCAGAAAGAAGTCCTGAAGAAAAAGACAAAGGAGCTATCGCCAAGAAGTACTCTCTTGCTGATGAAGTAACAGGAGAAGTAACTGGCGTTGTTGATTTTGGTATCTTTGTAAAAATTGAGGAAGGTCTTGAAGGACTTGTGCATATTTCAGAAATTGACTGGGCACTTGTTGAAGATCCAAAAGCTCTGTACAAGGTTGGAGACAAAGTACAGGTAAAAATAATTGAAATTAAAGAAGGAAAAATTTCTCTCTCAATCAAGGCTCTACGAAAAAACCCTTGGATGGAAGCAGAGAGTAAATACAAGAAAGGACAAAAAGTGGAGGGAGTTATCATCAAATACAATAAGCATGGAGCTCTTGCTTCTGTTGAAGAAGGAATTGCAGGACTTGTGCATATTTCAGAATTTGAAAACGAAGATAAACTTCGAGAAACACTTGAACTTGGAAAGGTTTATAGCTTTGCAGTGACACTCTTCGATGTTAAAGAACAAAGAATGGCACTTTCTTGGAAAGAAGCTAATAAATAATACACCCCTAAGAACTTAGGATTAGACCCAATAATACCCCGGATCGTTTTACGATCCGGGGTATTATATTTTTATATAAAATTATTATAACTCTAATTAAACCCATTCATCGCACTCACCCTTCCCTCCATCACAATAACCTCAAGAGCCTCAACTGCTTTTTTTATCGTTTTCTTCAAGACTTCCTCTTCTTTTTTTGAAAAATTACCAATAACAAAATTAACAACCTTTTCTTCCCCTTTTGGTTTACGTAACTTTCCTGTCGGCGTGCTCGGAGAGATACCCATACGCAACCTTGTAAACTCCTTGGTCGTCAGTGCACGTGATACAGACTCAATACCTTTATGCCCTCCCGAACCACGATTAAAAACAACTTTCATTTTACCAAGAGCCATATCCATATCGTCATACACAACCACAAGATCTTGTGCTTTCTTTTTACTAGTCACTAGTTTCTTTACACTCGTACCAGATTTATTCATAAACGTTTCTGGTAACAAAACTTCTACCTTTGTCTTACCAATTTTACCCACAGACACAAGTCCAAGCATTTTTTTATTTTCCTGCCACTCTGAAAAATCATTTTTCTTACAAAAAGCTTCCACAACCATGCGCCCAACATTGTGTCGTGATTTTTCATATTCTTTTCCAGGATTTCCTAAGCCGACTATATACATACCCAAATTGTAACATAAACTTGTTTTAAGCCAATTTTCGTACTATAATTGCGAAACTATGAAAAAATTTCTCTTAGAAATACTCCAATTTGCCCTTATTGCTGTATTTATCGTTGTACCCTTTCGTATATTTATTGCCCAACCTTTTATTGTAAGCGGTCAATCTATGTACCCCACCTTCCATGACGGAGATTATTTAGTAATTGACCAGCTCACCTACCGTTTTGATACACCAGAGCGCGGTTCTGTGGTTATTTTCAAATATCCATACGATACAAGTAAATATTTTATTAAGCGTATTATTGGTCTTCCCGGAGAAACTATACGTATACAAAATGGTGCTATTACTATAGAAAATAACTCTAACCCCGAAGGATTTATACTAGACAGCTCTTATATCACCAATACAAAAGAAGACAATTCTGTCACAACTCTTGGACAAAATGAATACTTTGTCCTGGGAGATAATCGTTCAAATAGCTCTGATTCTCGTATCTGGGGAGCTCTAAATGAAGAATACATTGTTGGACGACCTCTGATGCGACTCTTGCCTATACAAGACTTTGATGCATTTCCTGGAGATTATTCAGATATAAATTAATTGTCATTATGAGTAAAAAAAATAAAAAAATTCAGCAAGAACTTGATATTGCACAAGAATATGACCAAGCTGCTGAAATCGCACGGTATTTTGGATTTACCCCAATAAACACACCTTCATACAATCCTGAAGCACTTGAGAGAATAAAATCTCTAAAAGAAGATACTTATAAAAGCGTCTACAAAACAAAAACGGAAGAAACTCTTCGATCCAGCCATTTAAACGAAAAAGCAACAATCGCATACAGCTACATAAACGGATGGCAGAATTTCTCTCAGACTCTTTCTATTTTTACTCCTCTTCCTTTTAAAAAGGGTTCTAAAAAACTACCCAAAACAGCCGAGTACGGTATCGATATTATTGGTAGCGGACAAAGTATTGCTGATGCCCTCTTAATGCAAACTATCAAATCTATTCTTGAAGAAGAAGGATTTAAAGGTATTCACTTTGAAATAAACTGCATCGGAGAAAAAGATGCCACACACCAATTTGAAAAAGAACTTAATGCTTATTTCCGAAAAAATATTAACCTATTAACCCCAGACCAACAAAAACTCTTCAAACACAATGTCTTTCACCTGATCCAAGAAGCAGCGCGTACCGAAACATTTATTGAATTACTAAAGGAAGCCCCTCAAGCCATGAACTTCCTTTCTGAAGCGGGTCGAAAACACTTTAAAGAAGTACTCGAACACCTAGAGAATCTAAATATTGATTATGAAATAGATGGTTTCTTGATTGAGAATAAATACTACTCAACTCATACCATTTTTGCTGCACGAGATAAAAACGGAACACTTCTAGCACTCGGAGGACGCTACAATAACATCACCAAAAAACTCGGAACCCGAAAAGATATTCCCGCTATTGGCGCCACGCTATGTTACAAATATACAAAAGAAAGAAAACAACAAAAACGAGATTCATTTCCAAAACAATCTTTCTACTTCATGCAACTTGGACAAGAAGCAAAAGTAAAAGGTCTTGCCATGTTAGAACAATTACGGAAAAAGAAAATTCCTATTGTTCATTCAATTACTCGAGACAAAGCATCTAGCCAACTCGGAACAGCCGACAATCTAAAACTTCCATACATAATTATTATCGGAAAAAAAGAAGCTTACGAAAATACCGTAGCCTTAAGAGAAAGTTCTACTCGTGCACAAAAAATTATCGGCTTTGATACACTTCCAAAGCAACTCAAGGTTCTCCAAAGTGCCCTTGCAAAAAAGAAAAAATAGGGTATATTTTGATATATCACAGATACGTTTCTGCGATATCAACCCCGGGGACTACCGAACAACATTGTTGTAAGGTAGTCCTTTTTTCTTTTTAACTCTTGCATCTATCCAAATATATGCTAAATTTGTATCTTATATGGCAATAATAAACGCAGAGGTACAAAAAAATAACAACGAAAACTCATTGAGTATCATCCGAAGATTTACTAAACGTATGCAAGGAACAGGTATCCTTCGACGAGTTCGATCTATTCGTTACGCACAACGCCCTCTTTCAAAATACGTACAAAAGAAAGGTAAACTGAAACGAATTGAAAAACGTACAGAAATTGAAAGACTCATGAAATTAGGAAAATTCAAAGTTGCACCACGAAGAGGAAGATAACTCATGAATGACTTATTTGATATTACAAATAAAACAAAAGGCAAGCTTCCACGCTTGCCTTTTGTTGATATAAAAAATGAAATACTTGGAAAAAAATACAATCTCAGCCTGGTGTTCATTGGAGAAAGACGTTCTCTAAAACTCAATCAAACATATAGACGAAAAACTACTTCAACAAATATACTCTCCTTCCCTTTAACAAAAACAGACGGAGAAATATTTATCACCCCTGCCAGAGCACGTCGACAAATGCATTTATTTGAAAAAAACGAGAGAGAATTTATCGGATTTTTATTTATCCACGGACTTTTGCATTTGAAAGGAATGGCACACGGTAGTAGAATGGAGGAAGCGGAAAAGAAATACTGTAAAAAGTTTCATCTTTAACACCTGCTAGATTTTTATATTTTAATTTATGTCCCGAAACATTACAGTCGGTATCGATATTGGTACGTACCAAATCAAAGTTGTTGTTGCTGAACAGAGCAAACAACGAGGTTTGCCACGCATCATTGGTACGGGATATGCTGAATCAAAAGGAATGCGTCATGGGTACATTATTAATACAACAGACATCACTCGCTCTCTTCTGATAGCGAAACAACAAGCAGAAAAAATATCTGGGCATATTATAAAAAAAGCCTATCTCTCAATAGGAGGTGTAGGGCTTGGAAGTGTTATCTCCACAGGGAAAACAATAGTCTCTCGTGCTGACGCACAAATCAGCGACCTTGATATAGAAAACTCTATTCAAAAGGCAGAGCAAAGTATCTCCGAAGCCCAGAGTATCAACAGAAAAATTATTCACACCATACCAATCAAACATAGAATTGATGGCAAAATAATTCTTGGTCGTCCTGATGATATGAGGGGTACACAATTAGAGTCCGAGGTACTTTTTGTAACCTCTCTTGAAAATCATCTTAATGACCTCATAGAAGCGGTAGAAGATGCAGACATCGAAGTAATAGACGTTATGGCATCTCCTGTGGCAGCTAGTTTTGTAACCCTCACCAAAACACAAAAGGTAGCAGGATGTGTTCTTGCTAATATCGGAGCAGAGACCGTATCAATTGTTGTATTCGAAAATAGTGTCCCAATATCCCTAGAGGTCTTCCCTGTTGGATCAACAGATATAACTAATGACATTGCTTTGGGATTAAAAATACCCCTTGAAGAAGCTGAGCAGGTAAAAAGAGGAAGTATGATTGGTAGCGTTTATTCACAAAAGAAACTTGATGATATTATTGCTGACAGACTTTCTGATATTATGGAACTTATCGATGCACATCTCAAAAAAATAGGACGAAGTGGACTTCTTCCTGCAGGTATCATCATTACCGGTGGAGGATCTGGCTTAAAAAACCTAAACGATCTTGCAAAAAGTTCCCTGAAACTTCCATCACGTATTGCAACCATAGCAACAGAAAACAATAATATAAAAGACTCTACTTGGGCTGTCGCATACGGACTCTGTATTCTTGGCTTTTCAACAGACGATCAAAGTTCTCTAGGAGTGACCAAAATCACAAAAAATTTATTTAATTCTGTTTTCAAAACTATCAAACAGTTTTTACCATAAACTATCACTTCTATATATAGTGAATAGAACACAAATACCCACTATCAACAAGGTATTTTCATTTTGCTGGCTTCTGTTATGATGTAACTAATCAGTTAAATGAAGGAATAATACTATATATGCCACAAGTAAAATCAGACGTAGAAACATTTGCACGGATTAAAGTCCTAGGAATCGGAGGATCAGGAAATAATGCCCTTGAACACATGATTGCCTCAAAGGTACATGGGGTTGAATTTATATCCATAAATACCGACTCTCAAGATCTTCACAAATCATCAGCAAAGAAAAAAATTCATATTGGAAAAAATGTTACCAAAGGACTCGGAGCCGGAATGAACCCTGAAGTAGGAAGACGAGCAGCCGAAGAAACCCTTGAGGAAATCCAAGAATCAGTAAAAGGTGCCGACATGGTCTTTGTTGCTGGAGGATGTGGAGGAGGAACATTTTCAGGAGCATCTCCAAAAATTGCACAGACAGCAAAAGAATCTGGTGCTCTTACCGTTGCAGTAGCAACAAAACCATTCTTCTTTGAAGGAAAAATGAGAATGCAAATTGCAGAAAAAGCAATCGAGGATCTACGAAAATCAGTAGATGCTTACATTATTATTCCAAATGATAGACTTCTCGGTGTTATAGACAAAGAAACAACAGCAAAAAATGCTTTTGCTAAATGTGATGAGGTTCTCAAGCAAGCAGTTGAGGGTATCTCAGACCTAATCACTACACCAGGTATCATTAACGTCGACTTCGCAGATATCCGAGCTATCCTTATGAATGCAGGAGCTGCTCTTATGGGTATCGGTATTGCCAACGGAGAAAAACGAGCTGAAGAAGCTGCCAAAATGGCTATCAATTCCCCACTTCTTGATATCTCAATTGCTGGTGCAAATGGTGTTCTCTTCTCTATTGCAGGAGGTGATGACCTTACCATGTTTGAAATACAAGAAGCTGCAAAAGTTATTACAGAATCAGTTGATGCTGATGCCAAGATCATTTTTGGAACAGTTAAAGACGACAAACTCAAAAAGGGTGAGGTGAAAGTAACTGTTATCGCTTCAGGTTTCCCAGAAGGAAGTCTCAAGAAAACACTTTTTGGAAATACAGCAACTCCTGAACCAGAAGCAAAACCAGAAAAGAAAGGAATTTTCAACTCAATCACCCACACAGAAGACAAGAAAGAAGAGGTGAAGAAAGAAAAAGAAGAGGTGAAGAAAAAAGAAGATACCTCTCCAAAAACTCTTCCTGACGATGATGATGAATGGGGTGCAGTTCCTTCATTCCTTCGACGATCTAAATTAAAATAAAAACATTCACAGATTAAAAATTCCAACTCGTACGAGTTGGAATTTTTGTTATAATCTAATAACTAACAATTAAAAATAGAAATTCTATGTACGATCTAGTTATAATTGGAGGAGGACCCGCAGGTGTTGCCGCTGGAGTCTATGCTTCTAGAAAACAACTTAAAAGCCTACTTATCACAGAAAACTTCGGTGGACAGAGCGTTGTATCTGAAGATATCCAAAACTGGATTGGAACAGTATCGATTAGCGGCGAGAAACTAGCAAAAGATCTTGAAGCACACCTTCGCGCATATTCAGGAGACATTGTTGATATAAAAACAGGAACTCGTGTGACACATATAACAAAAAAAGAAAATACCTTCACAATAGAAACGACAAATGGAGATCTTATTGAATCTAGATCTGTTCTCGTTGCCACAGGAAGTACTCGCCGAAAACTCCAAGTGCCTGGAGCAGAAGAATTTGATAATAAAGGTCTCACCTACTGTGCCACTTGTGATGGACCGCTCTTTTCTGGAAAAGACGTGGTTGTCATCGGAGGAGGAAATGCCGCCTTTGAAAGTGCTGCGCAACTTCTCGCATATGCAAAAAGTGTCACCCTGATCAACCGAAGTGACAAGTTTCGAGCTGATGAAGTCACTGTCGAAAAAGTTCTGGCACATCCAAATATGAAAGCCATCACAAAAGCAGTCATGAAAGAAGTAAGAGGAGAAAAGTTTGTTACAGGATTTATCTACACAAACACAGAGACCAATGAAGACACAGAAATGCCCATTGACGGCATCTTTGTAGAAATTGGACTCATTCCTACAACAGACTTCGTTGATGGCGTAGCAGAGAGAAATGACCACAATCAAGTCATTACAGACCCTCGAACGGGACGTACAAACACCCTCGGTATCTGGGCTGCTGGAGACTGCACAGACGGACTCTATCACCAGAACAATATTGCTGCAGGAGATGCGGTAAAAGCTCTGGAAGATATTTACATGTACATACAGACAACAAAATAAATCTATACAAACAACCCCTTGTATGAGTTTTCATGCAAGGGGTTGTTTTTTAAAAAAAATACTCTAATATCAAAATTAGAAACTAATCTATCGTAATTTTACAGGAGAAAAGTCATGAATATTGAAAAAATGGCATATTTCGTAATGCCAGACGGATCAAACTCCGGAATTATTGTTTTTTCAAATGACCTGGAAATAAAAGTTACAAGCAAAGAACATGCCGCACTTATCATCTCTGCAGCGCTTCAAGAGGGTTATATTACAGAAAATGAACTAGCTAGTTTGTCAGAGATGATCTGTGAGAGTTGTCTTATTTCAGAACCAATAAGTGTTGTGTTATGTTCCGCTCCACCAAAAAATACCCCTTTCATCAAAGGATGTCTGGATATGTACCCAAATTAAAAAGAATTTAGATGCCGACACAAGATCGGCATCTTTTTTATTTATCTACGGCCTCACCTGCCAAAAGCTCATCTACCAAATCCTCAATACCCACTTTTGTCTTCGAAGAATATGGAAAAAGTTTATGTCCCTCCAATTGTTCACCCAGCTTTTGTAAGCGATGCTTACAATGAGATTTTTTAATCTTATCTATCTTATTCAAAACAACAACAATTTCTTTTCCTGTTGTTTCTAATTCATTTAACATTTCTATATCATCAACAGTAGGTCCAATATTCGCATCAATGAGTAAGACTATCTTTTGATTATGATGAGAAACAAAAAGATACCAAAATAGAAGCTTACTCAGCTTCTCTAATGTTTTCATTTTTGTCTTAGCAAAACCATAACCAGGTAAATCCACAAAATAATGAGTATCATTTATCAAAAAGACATTCATTTCCTGAGTTCGACCGGGAGTATTACTGGTTCTAGCCAACTTCTTTATTCCTGTTAGAGAATTCATGAGACTAGACTTCCCCGCATTTGAACGACCAATAAAAGCGATCTGAGGTATTCCGTCTTCCAGAATCTCATTATCACCCTTTATTCCTCGCATAAATTTTGCAGAATTTATTTTCATAAAAGAACTATAGCATATTGAGTACTACAGACTAATTTAGACTGAAATATGATAATTTTTTACAAAAATTAATTATCAAATCTGTAATCAGTCACCTCATCAAGATTAACTCCATAATATTTTTGATGTACCACCTTTTGATCTTCAAAAATAGCATCATCCCAATTAAGATCCAGAAATTTTACACCTTCACGAACTTTTTCTTCAGAAGTAGACTCTATCTCAAGAACCATTGGAATTTTTGGCCAATAATTTATTTCAAACAAAATACCATCTTTTTTATACCTGACAATTTTCTTTTCTTGGTATCGTACCAGAGGAATACCAGGCACTCCTAAAAATTCTGGTCAATGGTACAACGGAGCACATGAGCCATTAATTACTAGGGAGCTCTTTGATTTGGTCCAAACGAACATGAAGAGTAATATTCTCGAGCCAAGGTCAAAACAAAAAGAGTTTGCGTTTACCAAAATAATGACTTGTGGACTTTGTGGTTCAGGTATTACTGCGGATGAAAAGTTTAAGAAGCAGAAGAATGGTAATGTCCACCGTTACGTTTATTACAAATGTACTCGCACCAGAGACCCAAATTGTGATTGTGGTTTTATTAATGAAAACGACCTTATCTCACAGCTGCAGAATCTGATTAATGATATCGATATTAAAGTAGTACCAATGAGAGACAAAATTACTGCTGAAGTGAAGCGGTACAAACAATTTCAACAAATGCTACTCGGAGACGAGATCCAGATTGTAATAAAAGATATCGATATCAGAGACTACGCTAAATTCCTTCTTCGGGAAGGTTCCCTTGATGAGAAACGTGAACTCCTTAGTTGTTTAAAAAACAGTATTTTTTTAAACAAAAAACATATTCGAATTGCTCAATAAAGTCTATATTCTAATTTTGGTTTTAAAGAACTGCTTTTAACTCTTCCTTATAATCATCGGGGAGGTTTATTTCTTTTAGTGTGAAAATTTCATCAATCCTTCCTTGAAGCGTACGTTTTTGATCAGGCGGTGCAGAGTTCATGATATTCAGTAGACCTTGGTATATCTTTTCATGCTTCTTATAGCGGGGTTTAGTTTCAATAATGAGGTCAACTAAAGCATTGAGAGATACAACCGAACGGTGTCGTGAAAAGAAATCAAATACTTGTTCAGCTATTTGTATTTCTGTATCAGTCATTTTGTATTTTCTCGCAAGTAAGAAATATTTCTTTGTAACCAGAGACCACCTTTGAGGTTCAGATTGCTGGCCCATAAAAGTAATGTGGTCGCCAACCAGCTCTGTTATTGCTCCTTTGTCGAGTAGTCCACAATCAGTGAAAATATCCAACAATGTAATACCTGTTTGCTGGATTTCAGCATTTGGGTTACGCACTCTGTCTTTTACTGCATTAAATGCTGGCGTTCTCAAATCGTCACCATCTTGTTTGGTGTGTGCAATCAGGTTGGCCAGCTCAATGACTAGGTCGTGCCTGTTCTGTACGTGATGCTTCATTCTGCTAAATGAAGCGTTTGCGACCTTGTTGGCGTCAAAGTAGTTCTCTCTAGTTTGAAGCCATTGCACAACGTCCAAGCAGTTGTCTGTGTCAACGATTTTGCGACAAGCTAAAGTTTCAGCCACTTCTCGGTTTACCAAGCCAGCTTCTATAAGTTTTAACAAGGCCCCCTCTTCACGGGTGACTCTTTCTCGCAAAATGTTCATGTGTGTATCAAGTAAGATGTCTTTATCTGTACTCGGTATGTGCTTCAAAAACTCAACAACTTCCTCAATTGGCACAGTTTTAAGTTGGTTGTCTATTATTGTCTTCATCTCACCGTCTAGTTCTGTCTTGTACGTATAAAGACGGGCATAAAGTGCGAGTAAGAAATCTATGATTAACACTTTCTCTTTGCTTTCGTTTCTGTTATAGATCTGTGTCCACTCAGCAGCGAGCTGATGAACCAAGCCAGCATATTGTTGGTCACATTCATTCACAAACCGCTTTATTGTTGTGAGTATATTTTCTAGAACCTCTTTCTTGGTCACTGACGAAGCATTGTCACCCAATGAAATAAATTGAGTTAAAATCGCCTTTTTATTTCTTGATGTATTTTCTGTTAGAGCAATCTTGCGTTGTACCCGCAATGCTTCGTCTTCTTGCGGTGAGAAATCGTTTAGGCTGATTGAGGTTATCAGAGCATCTTGAACTTGCTGTGGCAGTTCAAAAAGTCCTTTCATATTTTCGAGTGACTCGATTTCCTCGTAAAGAGTTAGGTTTTTCAGTGTTTCCTTCAGTCTTTTAATGGCTTCTGCATCTTTGTCTTCACTGAGTAGGATGGTGAGATATTTTGTCAATTCTAACTTGTAGTCAGGTATTTCAATCCTAGAGTCAACGTCTGAATTGTTGCCCTCAAACACTTGGCTAAGCAAGTCAATCAGTCCATCAAACAGACGTTGTCTGTGAATACTATTAAGACCATTGGCCAAGAGGTAGTCTGCATTTTTTAGTTCAAATAGTTCGAGTCCGCCGAACTTGCTTTCATTTAGTATCAAATCCACAAATCTTTGAGTTTGCGTGTGGTGCATTTGTAGTTTGTGGGATTTTGCATACGCAATATAAGAGTGAATGCTGTTTCGAACGATAGAGTCATTAACTGTTTTATCAAGCTTGCTTAAAAGCATTCGCTCGAAGTTATCTTTTTGATTTGCTTCTACGACTGAAAATATCTTCGCAAACGTATCAAGGTCTTCTTCCGATAGTGCTTCTAACATCTGTGTGCTACCAGAGATAGAAGTTGCCCCGTTTGGTGTTTTTAAGTATATAAATGGCTCAATATCGCTAGTCAAGACACTTTCAGTTGTTTTGAGGAAAGTGTACAACTCAGCATCCTTTAGCAACTCAGAGAAATATTTGTTTGGCACTTTCCCAGAGCTAACAATATGTTCCTGAAGATTGACCCAGTAATGTGGGTGATGTTTAAGCTCGTCAAATAGATCTCGAAAATCTCTCTGGAATATAAGTACTTTGGCAAGCATTGCGATATTTCCCGACACCACGCCCTTTGGTTGCAGGGCGGGAGTGGGTGAGTTCTCACGAGCAAGTGCGAGTTTATAAGCGGTCTGAAGTGAGTTTACAAACTGAATGATTTTTCGAGGATTGTCCTTGTGTGCTTGTGCAATAACTGAAATGAGACTATTACTTCCCGGCACGTTACTTTTATTAAGTGCTTTTCTGGCAAAATCTTCGAGATCGTCGCTATAAATTGGCGGGATGCGAAGATTGACGTTGAAGAACTTTCTCAAAAATTCGTCAATAATTTTATGTTCCTTGGGTTCATAACTGTAGTAGTTTCTCAGATGTCTAATGACAGCGTCTTCGTCACATTGCACAATGAAAGCAACTTTTTTATGACACACGTACGTTTTGATCGCAGTCAAAAGCTCAACAGCTTTTTCGTCAGAGACTCGATCAAGGTTGTCAATGATAATTACGATTCTGTCGTATCCGTGCTGACTGCTCTCGATGACGTCCTTGTAGATAGATGAAAACTCTTCGATACCTTTCACAGGGTCTTTTGAATAGGTTACCTTCTTTTGCTCAAAGTACTTACCAAAAAAATCGAGAGCAGATGGGGTAAGAAAGGCAAAGAAACTTGTTCCTGCCACCAATGTAATTATCCATCGTTTATAGAGAAACAGCACTTCAGCAGGTGATAGTCCGCCAGGAACATAACTCACTAAATAGGCTACGAGAAGTGCTAAAAAGACTATGAGTGTGTAGAAAGGTAGAAACTTATTAAGAACAATTTCTCCAGTGGGTACAGTCTCAGTTTTCCTCAGATACATCCTCTCAACATCATGATTTTTAACACGGAGCTGTTGAGAGACAGTTGTTAAAAATTCCCTACGAAATGATCCTGCTTCATGTTTCCAAACATCGAAAGTTATAACCTTCACTTTTTTGTTCTTTAAGTAGTTTCGTTCCAGTGAGTCACCAATACTGCTTTTTCCAGTACCCCAACCACCCAATAGTCCGATGGTCAAGTCGCTAGCATCTACCTTTCCACTCCACTCATCAATCATTTCTTGAAGTATCGAAACAATATGAACGTGACCAAAATCATCGGCTTCATGTAAATTGAGAACCTTATCTTCAATTATCTTTATAGAGTTGTCTTTTTTTGACGACATGTACTTTGAATTATAGCAATTTATACCTTCTGAAGCATTCAAAAACAGCCTCATTTGAGGCTGTTTTTGAATGCTTCTCGTGCTAGCACGAATTGGTGACCCCAATTAGAACGAATTGGAACCAGATAGTAAAGGAGTTGGTGGAGTGGAGGAAATTTAGACCTGAGCAAAGGATTGTATACGTATCAAGATAGGATTGAAAAATAATTTCATAGGTATAAGGTGTAGTTATGAGTATCCCAATAACAATTAATTTTTTTAGGGAGATCGAACTGTATCAGGAGCTTAAGACTCTTGATAAAAAATTTAAGAAAGACAAGGCTGCTGGATGGAAAGTTTGGAATACAGAAAAAGCAATACTAAGTTGGTGTGCAGACGACACATCTTTGGCAAACAAAAGAACTTCGCAGAAAATTAGAAGAGCTGTCCTAAAGGAAGGTAGTTTAAGTCTAGCTGAAATTATCAAGGAGCACGATATTCATCTGACTGTCCCCATGGAAAACCTAATAAAAAGAGGTTTCGCCGAGGGGAATAGAGAAGAAATTATTCTTACTAAAGAAGGCGTTCTAATGGGCACCGTTATCAATAAATCAAAAAAAATATCTGGGAAGATTCATTACGAACTTTTCTATTGGCTGACTTGGGCAGCAATAATATCTGGATCTTTTATAGTTATACTTAACGCATTAGAAAAACTTTCTAGGTTGATACCTTGGACATAATTAATAAGAAAAAGAACTATGAATATAAAAATAAAAATGTTAAGTGTCATTATGGTGGTATTCATGCTTCCACAGATCGTTTTTGCTGCTTGGTGGAATCCTCTTAGTTGGTTTGATAATTGGAACTTTTTATTGTCAGAAAGAGAGAGCGAAACCGAGATTCTTGAACAAAGAGTTGCAGAGCTTGAAGATAAGCTGTTGGAAGAAAAAACTACTGAGGAAAATCTAACCAAAGAAGAGGTTGTGTCTGAAACTTCAGAAGAGGCTTCTGTAAAAAATACTGAACCCATAGCACCTAGCGAACCAGATGTGTCATTGATTGTTGCTGCCTATTACCAAGAAACAGCTCTTGGACCAATATCTTCTTCTATTGACTTATTTAGAGCTTATTCAACGGAGCTTAATAGATACATACAAGGTATTCCAGAGGTGGCTAACAACTTAGAAACAATGGTTCTGATTGGTTTCGATGGAGATGCTGATGGCCTTATAGATTTCATAGATACGTGGGAAGATGATTACTTAAGAGACTTTCAAGATCTCAAAAACATAGTTGACGGCTATATACAGGAAGTCGAGGAACAAAAAAACTTATTGATAAGAGTGAGTGGTGATTTAAGAACGAAATATATACCACTAAGCCAAGAGTCAAAATATTCCCAAGAGATAGACACATATCATAATCAAATCGATGTTTGGATTGAAGATATAAAAACCGCACAGAGCAGACTAACGAACAGATTTATTGAAGAAAAGGATTATATGAATGAGGCAGTTTATGAAGCCTCAGTAAATAGAGTGTCTGTGTCTATACCTTCTTTACCAACCTATTCTCCTCCACCCCCAAGTATCAGCTCTTACAAACCACCGATAACTACTTATTGTGACAACTATGGAAATAGCATTTCTTGCACATCATATTCTTGGTAAAAATGCCTAGGCCCACTAAACTAACAGAGCTTGCGGTCAAAAAACTAGAGGAGGCTTTTGCACTTGGTTGCACAGACCAAGAAGCCTGTGTTTATGCCAATATTTGCAAACAAACACTGTATAATTATCAGGCAAAAAATAAAGAGTTTTTAGACCGAAAAGAGCTGCTTAAATCTACACCTTTCCTAGAGGCGAGGATGGCTGTTATAAGGAATTTTAAGAAAGACCCGAGACTTGCTTTGAGATTCTTAGAAAGAAGAAAGAGTGACGAGTTTAATACTAGGCAAACAATAAATTCTGACCGAAAGGTTGAGATCACTTTTGATAGTGCTTTTAAAGAAAGTAAGAAAAAATCTGATATGGCAATAAGAGAATATTTGAGTAAGACTTGAAAAACTAACCCAAAAAGGATAGATTTGGTTAATAATGAACGCCACTCATTCAGCCGACATTAGCTCGGCAGACAACAAAAAATTGATAGTCTTAGAATTCTTAAAGGAAGAATGGGATCTTTCCCCTAAAAATAGTGGTGACGTGTTGATAAAAATCTCTGGAGAACGTGCCGCTATGCTAATGCGAATGACGGGCCTAGATTATTATCAACTTGATCGTGTCTTAGAAAGCTTTAAAGAAGATGGTCTTATTATGAGACACGAATTTATTAACCCAGCAATGTAACCATGTTTAATAACCTCTATATTGATTTTCCTAGTGATTTTGAAGAAAGATATGAAGAATACAAGGAAGGCATTTTGGGCGTGACTAGTATCCAAGAAAAAGAGGTAAACGTATCCTACAATCACGTTACAGGTATAGGTTATATAAACTCTAAAAAATTTAGATTCACAGACGGGACGTCCGAATACAGGATTTTTGAAAAATTATACAAAAGCATTAACTGTAAAGTTTCAAGGTATGACGTGCTTGAAGCAATCAAATTTTACGAAGATGGAGAAGATATTGATCCTGCAAGAAAAACAGCCGAAACAGAGGCAATAAACAAAGTTGCAAAGAGCTTAAGGTCTAAAACAGGATTAAACACAGAACACCTTGTTGTAAACAATGGAAATATGACCCTAGTGGGCGAGAATAAACCAGATAATACCCAAACGTAACCCAAACTACACCTACATACGAAACCTTTTTAAAAATAGACTAATAAGAGTCTATTTTTTGTTTTTACAGACAATAGAACCTTTAATCTAGCAAGCCTGCTAAGGCGTTCGGCAGACTTGCTCTTGATTAGAGCCTTATAAGCATTAATAAAAAAAATAATGAAAGCAAAAATTACTTATGTCGGCGGCTTAGAGAGAAGTAGGAACGGCGGCGTTTATAAGCTCGTTTCTCTACAGATACTTGAAGGGTCTGTATCAAGCGGACACGTTTATCTAAACCCAGAAAACAGGAATTATTCCAATTGGGAAAGCGTCCTCGAAGAAGGAAACTTACTAACAGGTCTTGTTTGGAGAAATAAGAAAAAAAGGCTTATTGACGGAGATTCACCAGTAGAAAATTTGTAGAAGTGATTAATCTTGAGTCGTTTAGAAAAACTGACCCTGAACTAGGAGGTCTCAGCAATAAGGAAGTCGAAGAGATTCGACAGTATTTCTATGACTTCGGACAAATTATTTTTGAGCAATGGTGTGAAGATAAGTTCGGTTCCAAAAATCCCCTTGGGTCTATTCACAATAAAGATAAGGATAGTATGCTTTAAACATGGACCAGAAAGAACTAAAAACAGGGATAATCTATTGTCGAGTTTCCTCCTTAGAACAGGTTGAGAACACTAGCCTAGAATCACAAGAAGCTCGCTGTAGAGAGTATGCTGAAAAAGAAAACATAAAAGTTCTTAAAGTATTTATAGAAAAAGGAGAATCAGCAAAAACAGCCGATCGGACTAAGTTTCAAGAAGCACTACAATACTGCGGTTTAAAAAAGAGCTCTGTAGACAAATTTATCGTGTATAAACTTGACCGTTTCGCACGCAATCAAATAGACCATGTAACAACAAGAGCAATACTAACCAAGTGCGGAACATCTCTAGTCTCTGCTACCGAACCTATAAACGATGAACCCATTGGCCGACTTATGGAGGGCGTTTTATCAAGCTTTGCAGAATTTGATAATAATGTCAGAACGGAAAGATCAAAAGGAGGAATGTATGAAAAAGTTAAGCAAGGAATTTGGCAGTGGGGCGCTCCAATTGGGTATTACCGACCACACAAGGGATCTAACCTTGAAATAGATAAAGACAAGAAATTACTTATACACTTGGCTTTTGTGGAATACGCCAAGGGAGGTCAC
>CAJQIN010000013.1 GCA_905478465.1 Minisyncoccota bacterium
AAGGGTCCATCGGAGGGTTATAGGCTGTCATGCCCCGCCCATAGCTCTTTCGCGCCTATAGGTAAATTGCCCAGCAAAAAATATCCATTTTCTAGATCCACAGTTTACAAACTTAGCATTTTTAAGTGAGGGGTAGAAGAAGGGGAGGAAGAGGAAGAAGGGGTAGAAGAAGGGGAGGAAGAGGTTGTAGTCGTAGAAAAGGAAAAAGAGAAAGAAAAGGTTGTAGTTGAAGAAGAAGAAGAAGAAGGGGTAGAAGAAGGCGAAGAGGAGGAGGAGGGAGAAGAGGAAGAGGAAGGGGTAGAGGAAGGCGAAGAGGAAGAAGGCGAAGAGGAAGGCGAAGAGGAAGGCGAAGAGGAAGAGGAGGACGAGGGCGAAGAGGAAGAGGAGGAAGAGGAGGATGAAGAAGAATTGGTTCTTATTACCATTAAAGGAACAGATTATTACAAAAATGAATTAAATAATAACATTTATGAATGTCTAAGCGATGAAGATATTGGAAATTACATTGGAATATTAGTAAATGACAAAATTGTAAATAAAAAATTGTAAATAAAAAATTGTAAATAAAAAATTGTAAATAAAAAATTGTAAATAGATAAAACTAGATAAAAACAGTGAAATGCTTTCTTTCACACTTTATAATACATCATTTTTTAATATGTTATCTTGTTCAACATGTTCTGAATGTTCATATTCATTATTATTTAAAATGGTATCTAGTAATTCGTCATTTTTAAAAGCGTTATCTATTTGCTCATCATTTTTCAAATAATTTATAAATCTATAAATTCTTTGAATCTCTAATTTACTAATATTATAAAATTCTAATATTTCATAATTAATATTATTTATATCGTTACTCATAAAATAATTCATAAAATCTTTTTTATCTGTCAAAAAAGACTGTTGTAAATTATATAAAAATAATAAATTATTGTATTCACTACTATATTTGGTCAAAACCTTCGTAAATATAATATTTTCCACATTATTATTTGGGTTAAATAGCTCATATTTATTTATTAAATGATTGTTGTAGAATATCTTGATTAAATAATTTATTTCCGTTAATTGCCATATTTGCTTCTGAAAAATAACTCGATCAATATAATCACCAAAACTTAAATTGTCTAATAGCTCCAAATATATTTCGTAATCCTTTGGAGCTAATATATTTATTATATTTTCATGAAACATTAACGAGACAATTGTTCTGTCGCTATCTAAAATTTTATGCGAATCGGAAAATTTGTTATGAGTGCGCAATAAATTATTGGTAATTAATTTTATATTTTTCTCTTCTGAATTAATTTTATCATTATAATTATAAAATCGATCAAATATAAAATTATTTTTATAATATAAATACAATTTCTCTATCTTTATCAAATTTGTATTCAAAAATTTCAGTATATTGGTTTGAATACAACTATTTTCATGTTCCGAATAATTAAATATATTCGGCATCATTTTATTTATCAAATTGATTGTTTGATAATCTCTTGGTGTATTTAATTCTATTACATGACATACCTTCATTAATTCTATTATCTTCTTATCGTTAGACCTATTGTTTATACATATAATAGGACTGTTACTTAGATTTTCCAATTTTTGCTTTTTGGTCTTTTTCTCTCTAATTAATTTGATAAGTGCTATCATACCATTCTTATCTCCGCAATTCATACTTTCTAAATCATCTACTACTATTACTATTTTTTTGGGCTTTTCGAAAAACATACTATATACATTGTTATTTGTCAAATTCGTTTCTGATATATTTTCTATTAAACATTTGTTACGCAAAATGCTATTATCGTAATATAATATATCATAATTTAATTTTTTTAATAAATTAACCACGAATTTGGTTTTTCCAATTCCATTATCTCCATACAAATATATTCCTTTTTTTGTATTATTGTTAATGGTGTGGGAAGCATTATTAGTGTTAGTGTTATCATGTTTGTGAAAAAAATTATCCAAAAAATTTTCAATATTTTTGGCAAGAGATGTCCTATTTAATATTTTATTAAAATCCACATCTATACATTCCATTTATAAGAACTATTAGTATTTTTGTAATTATTTTTATGCTCTTTTTTTATTAAGAAAGTAAAATTATAATTTTTAAATATCTCTTCCAGAAATGCTTTTATATAAGTGGCATTCATTTTTTTAGCATGATAATAGCAGAGGTCTATAAAGTTTATGAATTTGATGTTTTCAAAAACTATTTTATTATTAAACATGAATTGTTCGGTGGTGAATGTTTTTTTTGAAAGCTTATTGGTAATAATTTGTTTGAGCATCATTATGGCATCATTTTTAATTAAATATTTAATATAATTTAAATTTTTCACATTATAAAAATCGAGTTTTGAGAGATATGATGTATAATGGAATTTTTTACTGTTGATTAAAGCAAATCTATAACAATAATACCTATTGAAATATTCATGATTAATAGTATACTTTATTGAGGGACGTATTCTTTTCATTATTAAATTTAATATTTCATCAGGTATTAAATTTAAAAACTCAGCTCTCATTACTTGCTAATTTACTAATTTATCAATATATTAAATTTTTCACAAATAAAATCTTTTCTCTCCGAAAATTCAATTTATTAAATTAATTATATAGTGGGTTTTCCTGCAGCAGCCAACAACTCATTTAAAGCTGTTTTCATACTTGCATTTTCTTGCTGTAATAAATTTACATTATTGCTTAAATCTGTTATTGTCGAATCTTGAGATGCTATTGTTGTTTCTAATGTTTGGAGTTGACGATCTAATTCTTGAACAGCTGCTGTAGCAATGGTAAAAATAACGGACTTGTCAAGATAATTGAAATCATTTACTTTTTCACCAAGAACAAACACTTCTGATATATCCTTGAAATATTCGTCACTATTACTCACAATAAGTGTTAAATCATCAACAACTGTGATAATATCGACAATTATATGTTGATGATTTGGATGTCTCAAAGTTAATATTCCTTCGGTATATAATTGGTTTTCTGGTGGTGTTGTTAATGTGAGTTTATATGTACCGTTTTCTTGTAATTCTACATATGCTTCACATTGTATATTGGGAATGGTCTCAGAATTGAGTGACACAGCATTGGGTAAAACTTCAGCTACTTCTTGCGCGATGAAACCAGTGACTTTTCCAATATTTTGTCGCGCATTCTCTTTGTAATAATAAGAACATGGCTTCAATAATCGAAGTTTTTCTAAAGCTTCATTATCATCTAGTTCAGTAATGTTTTGTTTAATACGTCGATCACTAGTGTAGTATAAAGACAGGGTTCTTATTGCGTTCTGTGAATATATAGAACAGTCGGAGTAAGCCGGGTTACCATTCGGATATGTGCCGGTCTGAATCTGGCCTTCTGTTCCATAAGCACGTATTCCGCTTCTTGAATCTAAACCTGCACCAGGTGCAGAAGTCCCTATACCTATATCGCCATTGCAAGTTATATCGCTAGTCGTAACTGTCCCTGTAAATGTTGGACTTGCAATGTTTGCTTTAAAATTTAATGCTGTACTTGTAGCAGTGGAAACTACTTTTTGAAGATCTGTTGTATTTTCCACATTTTCTAATCCTACCGTTTCTTTTGTTATACCACCAATAGTCCCTGAAAATGTTGGATTTACAATGCTTGCTTTCGAATTGATTTGTGGTTGAATTAGAGAACTCACACCCTCTAAATATCCTAATTCAGTAGAATCAACATCACCTATAGACGTTTCAAATGGTAGTACAGCACTAACGACAATTTTCAAATTATTGCAAGAGACATCAGATAATTGTGTATGTCCTATAATATTTGTTGAACCACAAATATCCATATTTCCCGAATAATCCACTGTTATTAAATTTTTTAAATTATTGGAATTTGTTCCTCCGCCTATAATAAATATTTTGTCTGAATCAGATTCATTATATTTTCCACAAACAAATGAATTGTTTCCAGATGATGTAGTATTATTACCAAATGCAGCCGAATTAGTACCCAATACTGTTGTCCCAACGCCACATTTAACCGAACTACCTAAAGTTGTTGTGCCTGAAACAGTTAAATCACCGATAACATCCACATTTGAAAAGCTTGCATCAAAATTACTTGTTAATAAATTATTAATAGAATTATCTACAACATTGGTTACATAAGTATTTATTGAATTAATAGAATTATCTACAACATTGGTTACATGAGTATTAAGTAAATTAATAGAATTATCTACAACATCAGTTACATAAGTATTGAGTAAATTAATAGAATTATCTACAACATCAGTTACATAAGTATTGAGTAAATTAATAGAATTATCTACAACATCAGTTACATAAGTATTGAGTAAATTAATAGAAATATCTACAACATCAGTTACATAAGTATTAAGTAAATTAATAGAATTATCTACAACATCAGTTACATAAGTATTAAGTAAATTAATAGAATTATCTACAACATTGGTTACATAAGTATTGAACAAATTAATAGATACATCTACAACATCAGTTACATAAGTATTCAGCAAATTAATAGAATTATCTACAATATTGGTTACATAAGTATTCAGCAAATTAATAGAATTATCTACAACATCAGTTACATGAGCACTAAGCAAATTTATAGAATTATCTACAACATCAGTTACATAAGTATTTATTGAATTTATAGAAATATCTATGATGTTCAATGAGTCTGATATATTTGTTCCTGACACAACTAGATTTTCTAAAATATCCAAATTAGCAAAACTTACATCGGTTGCTTCCAATGTCTGTAATGTGGTTTTGCCATTTAAAACTATTAATTCATCACTTATTGTTATAACTTGTGTTAAAAGATAATTATCAATAGAACCTGTCAATGCACCTGCTACAGATTGAATAATAGTATTTGAATCTACAGGTCCATAATATAACTGTTTAGTCGTAGTATCTATTGTAACAAATAATATACCGTCACTTGAATTTAATGATAAATCAGTAAAAAATACGTCTCCGTGCACTATTAGATTTTGAGAAATATCCAAATTTGTTAAGCTTACATCAGTTGCGCTCACGGTTTGCAAGAATGTGTTGTTTATAACAGTGAATTGTCCAACAATATGTACGTTTTGAGAAACATCTAGGTTTGTTAAGCTTGCATCAACAGCATCCAATCGTCCTTGCAAAATAGTATTTTGTAAAACAGTTAAATTTTGTGAAATATCAATGTTTGCCAAGCTTACATCAGTTGCGCTCACTGTTTGTAATGTGATTTTACCTGTAAATAAATTGTTACCATTAAATTGATTTTCACCATTAGAATTAGTTGTTGGTATTATTTTTGTTTCCATTTTTCCGGAATACATAGAATTTAAACTATTATAAGCTACAACAATGAATAAACCGTTGCCATATGTTATTGATTTCCAGTCATTTTGACTACAATTAGCATCTAACCAATTTATACCGTCAGGACTATACATAGTAGAATCACCAGAAGCTACAGCAACAAATAATCCATTACCATATGTTACTGATTTCCAATTATTTTGACTACAACTACCATCTAACCAATTTATACC